>JBFHRB010000053.1:0-15092 GCA_041591915.1 Nitriliruptorales bacterium | reverse complement strand
TACGAGGTCGTGGGCGACATGACGATGACGGCCGGCACCTACACCTTCACGCAGCGCATCCGGTGGTGGGTGATCGACGGGGACGAGCCGTTCACGTCACGCGACGAGGCCGACCTCAATGACGCGGCGATCACGCTCACCTTCGAGATCACGGAGCGCTAGGCCCGCGCCCCTCACGGAGCGCTAGCCCCGCGCGCCCTCACGGAGCGCCCGCCCCGCGCCCCGCGCCCCGCGCCGCCACCCTCGCGCCCCGCGCGGTGTGGTCATCTCGGCGCTAAGAGGGCAATAGATGTCCACACGGCAACAGATGTCCACACAGTGATGGGGCGCCCCGCGTCACTTCTTCTGGACGAGGTCGAAGGCGCCGGCGAGGGCCTTGAGCTCGATGAGGCTCTCGCGGAGATCGCCGGACTCGCTGGCGAGCTCGTCGAGGCGCCCGCGAAGCCCGGACATCGCCTCGGTCGAGCCGGCCAGGTCGACGCGCAGCCCCGCGATGTCCTCGCGCAACCCGGTGAGGGTCTCCACGAGTTCGTGCAGCGAGGGGGCGAGGTCGCCCATCGACTTCACCAGCTCGCCGATGTCACTGGCCTTGAGCAACGTGGACCTCCGGAGTCGGGGCGGGGTCGCATGCCACGCTACAGCCACGGCGGTCCCGAGCCACAACCGACCCTGACACGACTGTCACGGTCGACGCTCGCCTCGGTCAGCCCCGCTTGTCCAGGAACTTCTGGATGCGTTGGCCGACCTTGTCGAGCGGCTCGCCCATCGCGATGACCTTGGCGAGCTGGTCGTTCGTGACCTCGAGCTGGACGGTCGTGAGCTCCATCTGCTGCTTGGCGATGTCGACCATCTCGATGATCCTCGGCGTGACCTCGCCCAGCGCCTGCGCGGCCTCGATCATCGTCTCGAGCTGGCTGATCATCACGTCGGCGTTCTTCTCGAGCGACGCGAGCTGGCCGCCCGCGGCCTCGATGAGCTCGTTCGCCTTCTCCATGCTCTGCTGCAGGGCCATGGGGAGCTGGGCCAACGCCTCCACGGTCTCGACCAGGGGGAGCTCGCGGATGGCCATCCACAGGTCCATCGGCGTCTTGAGCAGCATCGCCGGGGCCCTGAAGATGTTCACGCGCGCTCCTCGCTGGGGCGGCCAGTGGGTGCGCCTGCAACTGTGCCACCACGACGCGCCCGATGTGGGCCAAACTCGATGCAACCCGCGCACGGAGGCGTGCGTCGGGCCGGCTGGAGGGGCAGCGAGCCCGCGGACGGTCCGCGGTGACCGCCGCCAGACGTGATGGGAGTCGGTGTGATGGGGATGGCACGGGGGGAGGTGGCCACGCGGTCCGACGACTTCGCGACCATCTTCAACGTGCACCACCGCCGCGCCGTGCGCCTGGCCTACCTGCTGACCGGTGACCCCGACAACGCCGAGGACATCGTCAGCGACGCGTTCGCCAAGGTGTATCGGCAGTGGCAGCGCAAGGACATCGACGACATCGGGGCGTACATCCGGCGCGCCGTCGTCAACCAGGCCAACTCGAAGTTGCGCCGCCGCTACCTCGAGCGCGCGCACGCCTCGACCAGGTCCGGCGACGACCGCGGCGTGCTCATGGTCGACGAGCTCGCCGGCGAGAAGGACCAGATGTGGCAGGCCATCCAGCGCCTGCCCGACAAGCAGCGCCGCGCCGTCGTCCTTCGGTACTACGAGGACCTCTCGGTCGAGGAGACCGCGGAGATCCTCGGCATCTCGCCCGGCACCGTGAAGTCGCAGGTCTCCCGTGGCCTCGACCGCCTCCGTCAACTCCTCGGTGAGGAGGTCGCCTGATGGTCGATCTCGAAACCCGCCTCCGCGAGACCCTGCAGGCCCGTGCCCAGGACGTCGAGCCGACGCCGCTGCTGTGGGAGCGCGTGCAGCAGAAGCGACGCCGCCGCACCACGCTCGCCTGGTCGATCGCTGGCGTCGCCACGGCCGTCGCGGCGGTCGTCGGCGTGGCCATCCTCCCGAACATGGTTGCGGGTGGCCCGGACGACGCCCCGGTCGTCGTCGGCCCGGCGCCCGTGAACCCCGTGAACCCACGGGCCGACGTGCCGCCGTTCGTCGTCATCGGCGAGCCCGGCCTCGTCGAGGTCGTCGCCACCGCGAGCGGTGAGGTCGTGCACTCCTTCGATGTCGAGCCCGGCGCCGAGATCGTCGACGTCGCGGTCCGCCCGTCGACCCGGGTGCCCGACCTCGAGGTCGCCTGGGTCCAGCGCATCGACGGGCGTCACGAGATCGTCGTGTCCCGCCAGACCGCCGACGCGTTCGCGCGCTACCGGCTCGAGGAGGAGCTGGCGGCGGACGCTCCGGCGCCATCGCTCACCTGGTCCCCCGATGGCCGCCACCTCGCCTGGGTCGTGAACAGCCCGGCGCCGGGTGCGCCCGAGGAACCCGGTGCCGTCGTACGACTCCGCATCGCCGACCGGGAGGACACCGAGCTCGCACCCGTCGGCTACAGCTGGAACATCGGTGGCGGTGTCCGACTCGCCGACTGGGTCCGCACCGGCGATGGCGCCGGCACGATCACCGGCGTGTCCGACGACGGGCAGCTGACCCGCTTCGCGGTCGCCGGTGGCGCGGTCGAGGTGCTGCTCGAGCAGGCGTACCCCAATCAGGTGCCGCCAGCGGCCGAGTCGCTCGAGGCCGATCCTCTGCCGCTCACCTACGCCGATGTGGCCCACCCCGAGGGCGATGAGTCGGTCCGGATCGAGCTCCTCGCCAGCGGCCGCGACGAGCAGGCCGTCCCGCGGCTGCGGGCGATCGTGGGTCCGGAGGTCATCGAGCTCGCGCTCCCCGTCGACCTGGTCGACGCCGACCCCGCCTCGCTGCGCCTCGCGGCACTCGGCCAGGCGTACGCCGTCCTCAGCCTCGACCAGAGCCACCTGTTCACCCGGGGCGCCGGGCTCGTCGGCGACCTGCCGGTCGCCGGGTCGCGCGTCCTCGACTTCGCCCTGGGCGACGTGCCCTCCGAGCCCGGCGTCGGGCCGGCCGCGCCGGCCGGGCTGGTGCTCAGCGACACGCTCCTCGCGACCGATGGCGCCGAGGTGTTCCTGCTCGGGACGGACGGGTCACGGGGCCAGGCCGCCTACCAGGCGCCCGCGGACCGCCGGGTCGTGGCCATCGCGGCTCGCCCGGGCACCCCGGGCGAGGCCGTGCTCGTCCTCGACGACGACTCGTTCGTGCACCTGCGCCCCGGCGCGTTCCGGTTCTCGGACCCGCCCCAGGGGCCGGGCTTCGTGAGCTCGGCGCTGCCGGCCAGGTACCAGCCGCGCCACGACGGGGCGCGCGCCCCGCAACCCGTGTGGTCCCCGGACGGGGACTACCTCGCCTGGCTCGAGCACGACGGGTCCGGGGCCGCCACGTTCCGGGTCGTCGGCTGGGGACCGGACGGGCCCGGGACCGGCGTCACGGCGACGGACAACGCAGCCTTCGCGATGCGCGATGGAACCGCCGGTTACGAGCTGATCGACTGGCGTTGGGACGACATCGCCGCAACCGTCGCCACGCTGATCTTCCGGACCAACGACCCCGACGGCGTGATGAGTTGGAGCAGCGGCACGCTCCGGCGTCAGGCCGACGGGGCGATCAGTGACGTCGAGGAGCTCGGCGGCGAACCCGATCACGGCACGACCACGCTCGACTCGGCTGGTCGCTTCACGCTGCTCCTGCGACAGGGCGCCCCGGAGGGACCGTTGACCCTGGTCGACGCCGCCGCCACGTTCGTCGACCTCGGCTCCCTCACCGAGCTCGGCGAGACCTCGCTGCGCATCGACGCCTTCGGTGACGGCGTCGTGCTGTATGGGAACGGCCTCGCCTTCTTCATCCGCGCCGACGGCGTCCAGCGCGAGCTCCCGGGCGGCATCACCGCCGCAGCGTTCGTCCCGACGGCCGGCGCCATCACCCAGCCCTCGGCCGGCCACCCGCGGCTGGACCGCTGCGACGCCACGGAGGCGGACTACCCGGCGGCACCTGCGGGCACGCGGCAGGTCTACGCCCACTTCTTCTGCGGTGAGGACCTCTCGACGTTCCCCGTCGCGCGGCGCACCGTCGCGCCCGCCGTGCTGACGTTCGCCCTCCAGCAACTGTTCGCCGGGCCGGACGATCACGAGCAGGAGATCGGCTTCGACTCGCCCTTCAGCGGGGACACCGCCGACCTCCTCCTGCGCGCCACCCTGGACGAGGACGGCAACGCCGTCATCGACCTGCGGGGGGAGGTGCTCGCGAGCGTCACCCTCGGGCACACCGCGACGGGCCGGTTCGTGATCTCCGTCGCGGCCACCGCGTTCCAGTTCAGCAACGTCGAGCAGGTCGAGCTCCGCGTCGACGGTTCGGCGGACCGGGCATGCGACGCGCTGGCGGAGGACTCCGACGCTCCCTGTGTGCCGTACACGCGAGCGTGGTACGAGGACGTGGTCGCGGGACCGGGGTGAGGGCCGTACCCTTGGGTGCACGGCCCGCCATCTCGGCGGGTCGTCGCACGCCCCGGCCGGATCGGGGCGTCCACCTGCGACCCGCGCCGTCGCGCACCATGGGACCTGACCAGCATGTACGTCGACACGCACTGCCACCTCGACTACGACTTCGGTGACGACGTCTCGTCGACCGAGCTCGTCGAGCAGGCGCGCGAGGCCGGCGTCAGCCTCATGATCACGATCGGCACGGACATGGCGTCGAGTGCCACGGCGATCCAGACCGCCGCGCGGCACGACGACGTCTACGCCGTGGTCGGCATCCACCCCAACGACGCGATGGAGGCCACGGACCGGGTCATGGACGTGATCGAGCGCCTGGCCCGGCAGCAGGTCTGTGTCGGGGTCGGCGAGACCGGTCTCGACTACTACCGCAAGCACACGTCGCCGAAGCTGCAGGCGGCCGCCTTCCGGCGGCACATCGAGCTCGCGAAGGAACTCGATCGCACGCTCGTGGTCCACTGCCGTGAGGCCTGGGAGGACACGCTCGCCATCCTCGAGGCCGAGGGGGCGCCCGAGCGGGTCGTGATGCACTGCTTCAGCGGCGACCTCTCGGTCGTCGAGCGGTGCGCAGCGTCCGGCTACTTCATGAGCTACGCCGGCAACGTCACCTTCAAGAACGCCGAGGAGCTGCAGATGGCGGCCTCGGCCACGCCCCTCGAGCTGCTGCTCAGCGAGACGGACGCCCCGTTCCTCACGCCGGTGCCACACCGCGGAAAGCGGAACCAGCCGGCGTACGTGCCGCACACCGTCGCCCACCTCGCCGAGCTCAAGGAGCTGCCGGAGCAGGATGTGGCGCAGGCCATCGAGGCCAACACGCGGCGCGCCTTCGCCATCTCCTGAGCCCCCCAACGGCGGCGGATTTCCGGGGTGGTTCGCCCGGTTCCTACGCTCCGCCGCCTCACATCCCACTGGAGCCGGGATCGTCGACCTGTTGACCCCGACGGACGTGCGTCGCCTCCTCGACGCGCACGGACTGGCCCCGCGCAAGGCGGCAGGCCAGAACTTCGTGTGCGACCCGAACACGGTCCGCAAGATCGTGCGTGACGCCGGCGTCGACGACGCGGACCTCGTGGTCGAGATCGGACCGGGCCTGGGCTCGCTGACCATCGCGCTGGCACAGGCGGCGAGGCGCGTCGTCGCGGTCGAGATCGACGCCGGGCTGGTGCGTGCCCTCGGGGAGACCCTCGCGGGCCTCGGCAACGTCGAGGTCGTCCACGCCGACGCCCTCCGCATCGACCTCGACGAGGTCGCGCATGGCGGGCCGGCCAAGCTCGTGGCGAACCTGCCCTACAACGTCGCGACGCCGATCGTCATGCATGCGCTCGAGGGGGAGGCCTACCGCGAGCTGTTCGTGATGGTCCAGAAGGAGGTCGGTGAGCGTTGGGCCGCGACCGTGGGCGACGGGGCGTACGGCGGGGTGAGCGTGAAGCTCCAGCTCGTCGCCGACGTCGAGGTCGCCGCGCCGATCTCCCGACAGGTCTTCTTCCCGGTGCCCAACGTCGACTCCGTCGTGGTCCGCATCGTCCGGCGTGACGATGCCCCGACCGGTGACGAGCGGGCCCGCATCGTCGCCACCGTCGACGCCGCCTTCGCCCAGCGCCGGAAGACGCTGCGCAACAACCTCCGCAGGGTCGCCGACGCCGAGGTGCTCGCCCGCGCCTTCGACGTCAGCGGCACCGACCCCGGCGCCCGCGCGGAGGAGCTCGGCGTCGACGACTTCGTGCGGCTCAGCGCCGCCCTTGCCGAGGCCGCGTGATGGCGGGCGGCGTGCGCGGCATCCGGGCGAGCGTGACCGTTCGCGTGCCCGCGAAGATCAACCTCTTCCTGGCCATCCGCGGGATCCGCGACGACGGGTACCACGAGCTGGTCTCGGTCATGCAGACCGTCGGGCTCTACGACGAGGTCCGCGCGGACTTGCTCGCCAACCCCAACGGGAACGGATCGGCGCTGCACCCGGCGACCTTGCCGTTCATGCACGTCGAGTTCGAGCACGACGCGGGTGCGGCCCTCCCCGATGGCGACGACAACCTGGTCTTCCGTGCGGCGGCCCGCCTCTCCGAGGTGTTCGGCGGGGACGGCCACGGCCACCACGGCGAGCGCGAGCGCCCGGACGGCCCGGTCACACGCGTCCACCTCCGCAAGCGCATCCCTGTCGCGGCCGGGATGGCGGGTGGCTCGGCCGACGCGGCTGCGACGCTCGTTGCGCTCGACTCGCTGTGGGACTGCAACATGACCCGCGACGAGCTGCGAGAGCTGGCCGCCGAGCTGGGTGCGGACGTGCCGTTCTGCGTGACCGGCGACACCGCGCTCGCGACGGGCATCGGGACCGCCACGGCCCACGTCATCTCGCGCGGCACCTACCACTGGGTCGTCGGCGCGTCCGACCGGCCGCTGCCGACGCCAGACGTCTACCGCGTCTGGGACGAGATCGGCGAGGTGACCGAGGTCGAGCCGGACGCCGTCCTCCAGGCGCTTCGGACCGGCGACCCGGAGGCCCTCGGCGCCGCTCTGTACAACGACCTCGAGATCGCGGCCATCCACCTGCGCCCGGAGATCGCCGCCGGGCGCGAGGCCATGCTCGACGCGGGATGCCTGGGCGCCATCGTGACGGGTTCGGGGCCCACGGTCGTCGGCCTCGCGCCCGATCAGCTCAGCGCCCAGCGGGTGGCTGCAGCCGTGGCCGACCACTTCGACCGGGTCGAGGTGGCCAGCTCGCCGGCCGGTGGCCCCGAGGTCATCGCGCGGGCGTAGGGCGCAACGCCCATCGGTAGGCTCGCTGACCGGGACGCGGGTGCCGCCCTCGGGCGGTCCTCGTCCGATTGGGGGGTGGTGTAACTGGCAACACGCCGTCCTTTGGAGTCGGTATTCAGGGTTCGATCCCCTGCCCCCCAGCCACCGAGCTGACGCGCCAGCCTCAGCCGACCGAGACCACCACGCCCGGGGAGGACCCCGTGACCGACCGCTCCGACGTCGCCGCCGTCGTGCTCGCCGCTGGCCTCGGCACGCGCTTCAGGTCCGATCTCGCCAAGGTGCTGCACCGGGCCTGTGGGCGCTCGATCCTCGGGCACATCCTCACGGCCCTCGCACCCCTTGGCCTCGGCCAGGTCATCGTCGTGGTCGGCCACCAGGCGGACGACGTCGAGGAGGAGGCGCGCCGCCACGGCGTACCCGGCCTCGCCTTCGCGCTCCAGGCGGAGCAGCTCGGCACCGGCCACGCCGCCCAGATGGCGATGCCCGCCCTCGCGGCGGGCATCCGCCGGGTCGTCGTGTTGCCGGGCGACGTGCCCCTGCTGCGCCCGGACACGATCGGCGAGCTGCTCGATGCCGACGCCGAGGCCGCGTCGATCCTCTTGTCAGCGCGCGTCGCCGACCCGACCGGGTACGGGCGGATCATCCGCCAGGACGGCCACGTCATCCGCATCGTCGAGCACAAGGACGCGGATGACGCCGAGCGTGAGGTCGACGAGGTCAACGCGGGCATCTACCTCTTCGCTCGGGAGCTCCTGGCGAGCGCCCTGACCGAGCTCGACACGGACAACGCGCAGGGCGAGCTCTACCTCACCGACGTCGTCGAGATCCTGGTCCGCGACGGGCATCGCGTCGAGGGCGTGATCGCCCCGGAGGGCGAGGTCGCCGGCATCAACGACCGCGGCCAGCTGGCTGACGCCGCCACCGTCCTGCGGCGCCGGGTCCTCGACGACCTGATGCGGTCGGGCGTCACGATCATGGATCCCGCCACGACGTACGTCGACGTCGGTGTCGCCGTCGGTCGCGACACCGTGCTGCTCCCCGGCACGATCCTGCAGGGAGACACGACCGTCGGCGCCGAGGCGACGGTCGGTCCGCACAGCCACCTGGTCGACACGATCGTGGAGGACGGCGCGCTCGTCCGCTACGCCGTGTGCCAGGGCGCCTCGATCGGTCCCGAGGCGAACGTCGGCCCCTTCACCTACCTCCGCCCGGGAACCCGGCTCGAGCGGGGCGCCAAGGCCGGCGGCTTCGTCGAGATGAAGCAGACCCACGTGGGGGAGGGGAGCAAGGTGCCCCACCTCAGCTACATCGGCGATGCGACGATCGGCCGCGACGCCAACGTCGGGGCAGGCACCATCACGTGCAACTACGACGGGTTCGACAAGCACGAGACGACGATCGGCGATGGCGCGTTCATCGGGTCCGACACGATGCTCGTGGCGCCAGTCAACATCGGCGCCGGTGCGGTGACGGGGGCGGCGTCGGCGATCACCGGCGACGTCCCGCCGGACGCCCTCGCGCTCGAACGCAACGACCAGGCGATCATCGAGGACTGGGCCCGCCGGCGTCGTGAGCGCCACGGCAAGGCCTGACGGGAACCACGCTCCGCTGCCGACCTGGGGGCAGGCCGCCGACCGCTACGCTGGTCCGGGTTCGGGGCGCATCCACTGCAGTCAGACAGTCGAGGGGACGATGGAGGTCGTCACCAAGAAGCGCATGATGATCTTCGCGGGGTCGTCGTATCCCGAGCTCGCGAAGGAGGTGGCCGACCACCTCGGCATGCGCCTCGGTGAGGTCAAGCTCTCGCGGTTCGCCAACGGCGAGCGCTACGTGCGGTACCTCGAATCCGTCCGCGGTGCGGATGCGTTCGTGATCCAGTCACACGTCGAGCCGATCAACGCGCACATCATGGAGCAGCTGCTCATGATCGACGCGCTGAGGCGGGCCTCCGCCAAGCGGATCGTCGCGGTCGTTCCGTACTACGGGTACTCGCGCTCGGACAAGAAGACCCTCGCGCGCGAGCCGATCGCCGCTCGCCTGATGGGGGACCTGTACCAGGCAGCCGGCGCCGACCGCGTGATGTCCGTGGACCTGCACACCGGCCAGATCCAGGGCTTCTTCGCCAAGCCGTTCGACCACCTCACGGCCCTGCCGCTGCTCGAGCAGTGGATCCGTGAGAACGTGCCCGGGAACCGCGTGATCGTGTCACCGGACGCGGGCCGCGTGCGCCTGACGGAGAAGTTCGCCGGCCACCTCGACGCACCGATCGCGATCCTGCACAAGCGGCGTGACCCGTCGAAGCACAACGTCTCCGAGACGCTCGAGGTCATCGGTGAGGTCGACGGCAAGACCTGCATCCTCGTGGACGACATGATCGACACGGCGGGCACGATCACCGGCGCGGCCGACCTGCTGCTGGAACGTGGCGCTGAGCGCGTTATCGCCTGCGCGACCCACGCCGTGCTCAGCGACCCGGCGCACGAGCGCCTCGCGGCGTCGAGGATCGACCGGGTCGTGCTCACCAACACCCTGCCGATCCCGCCCGACAAGCGCCTCGAGAAGTACGAGATCCTGTCGATCGCGCCGATCATCGCCACGGCGTTCCGCGCGGTCTTCGAGGACGAGTCCGTCTCGGAGATCTTCCGCGGCGAGAACGCCTGACGCACCTTCGGTTGCCGCCACCGCGCGCGGCTCCGTACACTCCCGCGACCGGCCCGCTCTGGCGGGCCGTCGTTGTGGCCCCGTGGCGCACACCTCTGCCTCACACCTCACGGCCCGACACCCCCAACACCTGACGCACGTACCGGTGGTGCGCCCACCGAGGAGCCAGAGCCATGGCATCAGACCAGATCACGCTCGACGCAGCCGTTCGCGAGGAGACCGGCAAGAGCGTCGCCGGCCGCCTGCGGCGCGAGGGCCGCGTGCCCGCCACGATCTACGGCCTCGACCGCCCGACGCGCTCGCTGCACGTCGACTCGGTCGCGCTGTACCACGCCCTCCACACGCCGGCCGGCATGAACGTGCTGATCCGCCTGAAGGCCGGCGACGTCGAGCAGCTCGCCATGCCGCAGGAGGTCCAGCGCCACCCGGTGCGTGGTGACTACCTCCACATCGACTTCATCCGGATCGACGTCGACACCGACGTGAACGTCGAGGTCCCGGTCCTCACGGTCGGCGACGAGTCGGTCAAGCCCGGCGTCGTCACCGTTGCGCTGACCGCGGTACCGGTCATCTGCAAGCCGCTGCTCGTGCCGGACTCGATCACGATCGACGTCACCGGGCTGACCATCGGTGACACGATCCACGCCGAGGCCGTCGCCCTGCCCGAGGGCGTCACGCTCGACATCGACCCCGAGCGCACCGTCGTCACCATCTCCGCGCCGTCCCTCGAGCTCGAGGAGACCGAGGAGGAAGAGGTGGAAGAGGGCGTCGAAGCCGCGGCTGCCGCCGAGGAGGGCGAGGCCGAGGGCGAGGCGGAGTCCGCAGACGAGGGTGGCGACGAGTAGGTCGGCGCCTGCCCGCCGCACTCCTCGACCGCCTACGCGACCTCCTCGTCCGGAGGGACCCCGACATGGCCGACGATCGCTGGTTGATCGTCGGCCTCGGCAACCCTGAGGGCGAGTACGGCGGCACGCGCCACA
Source organism: Nitriliruptorales bacterium (assembly GCA_041591915.1). Classification (GTDB taxonomy): domain Bacteria; phylum Actinomycetota; class Nitriliruptoria; order Nitriliruptorales; family Nitriliruptoraceae; genus JBFHRB01. The sequence continues at coordinate 4,197 of JBFHRB010000053.1, read as the reverse complement.
ACATCGGCGCGGACACCGTCCGGGTGCTCGCGGCCCGCAGCCACGTCGACCTCGGCGCGAACAAGCGCATCCGTTGTCAGACCGCCGACATCCGCGTGGCCGACGAGCGCGCAACGGTCGCCGTCCCGATGTCGTACATGAACGAGTCGGGCGGCCCGGTCCAGCAGGCCGCGGCCTGGCTCAAGGTGCCGATGGAGCGGCTCATCGTCATCCACGACGACCTCGACCTCGAGGTCGGCCAGCTCCGCGTCAAGCGCGGTGGCGGCCACGGCGGCCACAACGGCCTGCGCGACCTCGACCGTCGGCTCGGCAGCCGCGAGTACCTGCGCGTCCGCATCGGCATCGGTCGCCCGCCGGGGCGCCAGCCGGCCGCCGACTACGTCCTGCGGAAGTTCCAGCCCAAGGACCGCGAGGTCGTCGACGTCACCGTCGAGGAGGCCGCGGACGCCTGCGAGCACCTGATGCGGCACGGCCTCGACGAGACCCAGAACCGCTTCAACCGCTGACCCGCCCGGGCGGGCAGGTTCGGGTCCCGCTAGCGCGTCCTACCCTCCGCTGCCCATGTCCTCCGCCGCCCCCACCCCGCCGACGAGCGCGCGCGACGATGTCGCCGCGGCCGTCGACCCCGGCCTCGCCGTCGGGCCGCTCGGCGTGCTCCTGCGCCACGGCCGTGAGGAGCTCGAGGAGGAGCTCGGCGGCGCCGATGAGCTCGTCGCAGGTCCGGCCGCCCGGCCGTACCTGCTGAGCCTGCTCGCCGAGCGGTCGGCACCGTTGCTCATCGTCACCTCGAAGGTCTCGGACGCCCGCGACCTCGTCGACGGCCTCGAGGCCTACCTCGGTGAGGGGCGGGTCGAGCTCTTCCCGTCCTGGGAGACCCTGCCCCACGAGCGCCTGTCGCCCGAGCCCGCCACGGTCGGTCGCCGCCTCGCGGTCCTCGACCGGCTGGTCCACCCCGAGGACCACGACGAGCCGCTCCTCGCGGTCGTCGCGCCCGTCCGCGCGGCGCTGCAGCCGATGGACCCCCAGCTCGCCGACCGTCGGCCGCTGGTCTTCGACCGCCACTACGACCGGGGCTTCGACGCGCTGATCGAGCAGTTGGTCGAGCTGGGCTACGCCCGCTCGCCGCAGGTGGAGCAGCGCGGCGAGTTCGCGGTCCGGGGCGGCATCGTCGACGTGTTCCCGACCGCTGGGGACCACGCCGTCCGCATCGAGTTCTGGGGCGACGACGTCGACTCGATCCGCGAGTTCGCCGTCGCTGACCAGCGCTCGATCGGCCCGACCGAGTCGGTGCGCATCGACCCTGCGCGCGAGCTCGTCGTCAACGACGTCCTGCGCGAGGCCGCCCGCGCGACGGCGAAGCGGATGCCGTCGATCGCCGGACCGCTCGAGCAGCTCGCGGAGGGGATCCTCTTCGAGGGCGTCGAGTCGCTCGTCACCCTCGTCCACCTGCGCCCGAAGCTGCTCGCCGAGTTCCTGCCGGAGGGCGCCGGGGTCGCGCTCCTCGACCCGAAGATGGCGCGCGAGACGGCGAACAAGCTCCGTGCCGAGGCCGAGGTGCTGCTCGAGGTCGCGTGGGAGACGATGTCGGGCCACACCCCCGACGACCTCGGGTTCGCGACGGTAGACGAGCTCGTGGATCGCGTTCCCGGCCGATTCTGGGAGGTCGTCCCGTTCGGCGGTGAGCACCTTCCCGGCCGACCCGTCGACAGCTTCCGCGGCGACGTCACGGCTGCGGCCGAGCGCGTGAAGTCGCTCCTGCGTGACGGTCGCCGGGTGGTCGTGTCCGTGCAGGGCATGGGTCCGGCCACGCGCGTCTCCGAGGTGCTCACGCAGGAGGGCGTCCCGACGACGCTCGGCGATGCGGTGCTCGACACGACGCAGGCCCTGGGTCGCTGCGAGGTCGTCCACTCGGCGCTGCGCACCGGGTTCATCGCCGACGAGCTGAACCTCGCGGTCCTCGGCGAGGTCGACCTGTTCGGCCCGCGCCGCCAGCGCCGGGCAGGGCGGCGGCTCGGCACGCGCAAGGCGGCAGGCGAGACCGTCCTCGACCTCAGCGAGGGCGACGCCGTCGTCCACCGCACCCATGGTGTCGGCCGCTACATGGGGATGGTCACGCGCGAGATCCGCGCCCCGGGCGGCGACCGGGCCAGCCGCGACTACGTCGTGCTCGAGTACGCGAGGGGCGACGCGCTCTATGTCCCGTCGGACCAGGTCGACGCGATCGCCAAGTACCAGGGCGGGGACACCCCGAGCGTCATGCGCCTCGGCGGCGCGGAGTGGGAGCGCGCGAAGAACCGGGTCCGCAAGAACGTCCGGGAGATCGCGGCGGAGCTCATCCGCCTGTACGCGGCACGCATGCACTCGCCCGGCCACTCGTTCCCGACCGACGGCGCGTGGCAGCGCGAGCTCGAGGACGCCTTCGAGCACGTCGAGACCGTGGACCAGCTGACGGTCATCGATGAGATCAAGCGCGACATGGAGGCACCGCTGCCGATGGACCGGCTCCTGACCGGTGACGTCGGGTTCGGCAAGACCGAGGTCGCCGTGCGGTCCGCGGCCAAGGCCGTCTTCGACGGCAAGCAGGTCGCGGTCCTCGTGCCGACGACACTGCTCGCTCAGCAGCACCACGAGACCTTCCGCGAGCGCTTCGCGGGCTTCCCGGTCGACGTGCGCGTGCTGTCCCGGTTCAGCAGCCCGAAGGAGCGGCGCGAGATCCTCGACGGCATCGCGGCCGGGACGATCGAGCTCGTCATCGGGACGCACGCGCTGCTGTCGAGGTCCGTGACGTTCCGCGACCTGGGCCTCGTCATCGTCGACGAGGAGCAGCGGTTCGGCGTCACGCACAAGGAGCGGCTGAAGGAGCTGCGCACCTCGGTGGACGTCCTGACGATGACGGCCACGCCGATCCCGCGGACGCTCGAGATGGCCATGGGCGGCATCCGCGACCTCAGCGTCATCGAGACCCCGCCCGAGGACCGCCAGCCGATCGTCACCGTCGTGCAGGAGTACGACGAGGGCAACATCGCCCTCGCCATCCGACGGGAGCTGCTGCGCGAGGGCCAGGTCTTCTACCTCCACAACCAGGTCGACACGATCGACCGCGCGGCCGAGCACCTCCGGGAGCTCGTGCCCGGCATCCGCGTCGGCGTCGCGCACGGGCAGATGAACGAGCACCAGCTCGAGAAGGTCATGGTGGCCTTCTGGGAGCGCGAGTACGACGTCCTCGTCTGCACGACCATCATCGAGGCCGGCCTCGACGTGCCCAACGCGAACACGCTCGTCGTCGAGCGCGCCGACCTCCTCGGGCTCGCGCAGCTGCACCAGCTCCGCGGCCGGGTCGGCCGATCGAGCGAGCGCGGCTACTGCTACTTCCTCTACCCGCCCGACGTCCGCCTCACCGAGGGCGCGTACGAGCGGCTGCAGACGATCGCCGAGCACAGCGCCCTCGGATCGGGCCTGCAGATCGCGCTGCGCGACCTCGAGATCCGCGGCGCCGGCAACGTCGTCGGGGCCGAGCAGTCGGGCCATGTCGCGGCGGTCGGGTTCGACATGTACACCCAGCTCCTCAAGGAGGAGGTCGCCGACCTCACCGGCGAGCACGTCGCGCCCGAGACCGAGCTGAAGATCGAGCTGCCGGTCGACGCGAACCTCCCGGCCACCTACATCCCCGACGAGAAGCAGCGGCTCGTCATGTACAAGAAGATCGCGGCCGTCCGCGACGCCGGCGGCGTGAAGTCGGTCAAGGACGAGCTCGAGGACCGCTTCGGCCCGCTCCCCGAGCAGGCGACGCGCCTGCTCTCCCTCGCGGCCCTCAAGGCTGCGCTGCGGAGGTGGGGCATCGAGGAGGTCACGCTGAAGAACAGGCCGCGGACGACCCTGCGCGTCCGACCCGTCGACCTCAGCGAGTCGCAGCAGGTCCGGCTCTACCGCCACCACCGCCGCAACGCCGAGTGGCGGTCCGGGACACGCGAGCTGCTCGTGCCCGTCCCGGCCGACGCCGACGACCTCGTGGCCTGGACGGCGAAGACCCTGCGCGAGGTACTGGGCAAGCCGACGCGCTGACCTGCCCTCGCGCGCGAGGTGCTGGGCAAGCCGACGCGCTGAGCCGGCTCCCGGGTCGCGAGCGCGCGCGACCCCGGGCCGCCCGGGCCCCACCGGTACACTCCGCGCCGGCCCGACGTGGCCGATCAACCGCAC
>JBFHRB010000052.1:0-15117 GCA_041591915.1 Nitriliruptorales bacterium | reverse complement strand
GGTGGTCATCGGGGGCCTGCTGAAGGACGTCTCGCCCGAGCAGGCCATCGGCGGCATCTACGGGTTCACGGCGGCCAACGACGTCACGGCGCGGGACCTGCAGCGCAAGGACCGACTCTGGACGCGCGCGAAGGGCTTCGACTCGTTCTGCCCGTTGGGGCCGGCGATCTCCACCGACATCGACCCGTCGGACGTCGCCGTGCGGTGCTGGGTGGACGGCGAGCTCCGCCAGGACGGCCACACCGGCGATCTCGTGTTCGACGTCCCGACGGTGGTGTCGTACGTCTCGCGGATCATGTCGCTGCTGCCCGGCGACGTCATCCTCACCGGCACGCCGGCGGGGGTCGGCCCGGTCTGGTCGGTGCTCTACGTGCTGATCGGGGTCGCCGGATGGCGGGCGTGGCTCCGGGCCGGCGGGTTCGGCGATCGCCCGGCATGGCAGCTCTACGGCGCGCAGCTCGTCCTCAACGCCGCGTGGTCGCCCGTCTTCTTCGGGGTCGAGGCGTTCGGGCTCGCGGTCCTGGTGATCGTCGCGCTCGCGGCCGCGATCGCCGGCACGATCGAGGCCTTCAGCCGCATCGACCGGCTGGCCGCGGGCCTGTTGGTGCCCTACGCGCTGTGGGTGCTGTTCGCGACGGGGCTCAACCTCGCGGTCTGGGTCATGAACCGCTGACGACCGGGTTCTCGAGGATGCCGATGCCCTCGACCTCGACCCGCACCGTCTGGCCGGGCAGCACCGGTCCGACCCCCGCCGGCGTGCCAGTCAGGATGACGTCGCCGGGCAGCAGCGACATGATCCGCGAGACGTACGACACCACCGTCGGGACGTCGAAGACGAGATCGCCGGTGTGTCCGTCCTGGCGGAGCTCGCCGTCCACCCAGCACCGCACGGCGACGTCCGACGGGTCGATGTCGGTGGAGATCGCGGGTCCGAGCGGGCAGAACGAGTCGAAGCCCTTCGCGCGCGTCCAGAGTCGGTCCTTGCGCTGGAGGTCCCGTGCCGTGACGTCGTTGGCCGCCGTGAACCCGTAGATGCCGCCGATGGCCTGCTCGGGCGAGACGTCCTTCAGCAGGCCCCCGATGACCACCGCCAACTCTGCCTCGTGGTGGACCTCCTCGGACTGGCCCACCGGGTAGCGGATGGGGTCGCCGGGCCCGATGACCGTGCTCGACGGCTTGAGGAACAGCAGCGGCTCCTCGGGGACCTCGCTGTCCATCTCGGCAGCGTGGTCGCGGTAGTTCTTGCCGACGCAGACGATCTTCGTGGGAACCACCGGCGCGAGCAGGCGGGCCCCCTCGATCGGGACACGCTCCCCGGTGAGCTCGTGCGGGGCGAAGGGGTGCGGCGTGAGGACGGCGATGTCGGTCCCGTCGATCACGCCGTAGGCGGGGCCGTGCTCGCGCGCGAACCTGACGATGCGTGCCACTGGCGCTCCGGGTGGTCGGGGCGCACGAGGCTAGACCCCGGACATCGCGGCGCCACGCCGAGGGACCTCGGCGATCCCGCTGGCGGTCAGCTGCCCCCGGGTGGCCCGGCGTCATCGGGCCGCCCCTGGCCGTTGCCCTCGCCGTTGCCCTGGCCTGGCGCCCCGGGGCCGTCCTCGCGACCCTCCTGGCCGGGTGGGGTGGGCCGGTCCTCGCGCCCGACCTGTCCCGGAGGCGTCGGCTTCTCGCCGTTGCGTCGGGCCTCGACCCGGGCGGCGAGCTTCTCCTGGACGCGCGTCAGGGCCTCGCGGGCGTTGTCCGACGCGGTGTCGGGCAACTTCTCGTCGAGCAGCTCGGGGATGGTCGCGAGTGCGTTCTCGCTGGCGATGTTGACGGCCTCGGGGTCGGCGCCCGCGGCCTCGGCGTCGGCGAGCGACTCGAGCGCCTCGTCGCCGAGGTCCTCGGCCTCCTCGGGCACCGCCTGCGCCTCCGCGATGCGACGGGCCGCGAGCTCGAGGTGGATGGGTGCGTCGTCCGACGAGACGACCAGGCGCACCTGCTCCGACGCACGCTTGAGGCCGTACAGGGCATCGCCCGGGTTGGCCTCCTGCGCCACCGCGACGGCTGCGCCGCCGCCACCCGCCGTGAACAGCGTTGCCGTGGCCGCAACGGCCGCGATGCGACCCCGCAGCCGCTGCCACGTGGTCAGCGGCTGCGCCGACGCCCAGGACACGCCCGGGGTCAGCGCGGGCTCCGAGGCGAGCACCTCGGACATCGCGCTGAGGTGCGCGGCGATGGTCTCGTCCGGGATGGGGGCCGTTGCGAGCGACCGCAGCGAGGCCGCGGCCTCGAGGACCGCCCGGTCTTCCTCGGCGAGGCCTTCGGCCCAGGAGACGCCGTCCCGGCTCGGGGTGGAGCCGTCGAGGCGCTGCAGCAGCTCCTCGGTGCGGTCGGCAGGGCGCTCGGCCGTCATCTGATCTCTCGTTCGCGGGTTCGTTCTGGGAGCGGGCCAGTCGCCGCGTGGGTTACGCCTCGTCCGACTGGGCGTGCGACAGGCGCGCAAGACGTCTCACTGCCCGGTGCTGGAGGGCCTTGACGGCCCCGACCGTGTTGCCCGTCGCCTCGGCCACCTCGGCGACGGACAGCCCCGCGATGAAACGCAGCTCGAGCACCTCGCGCTGGGGATCGGAGAGCCCGGCCAGGCGTTCGAGCGCAGCTGCGAGCTCGGCTCCCAGGACGGCGAGGTCCTCAGGGGTGGCGGCCTCGTCGAGATGGCCCTCGAGGACGGTGTCCGTGAGCTCCTTGTCCTCGCGACGAGCCGCCTTGCGCCGCCAGTCGATGAGGTTGTTGCGAGCGGCGCGAACGAGGTAGGCGCGCAGGCGTCGACCGGGTGCCTCGCCGTCGAACTCCAGGCGTTGGCGGTCGCGAACGAGCTCCAGGAAGGTCTCGCCGAGCAGGTCGTCGGCCAGTGCGGCGTTGCGTGTCTCGAGCAGCAGGATCGAGCGCAACGCGGGCGCGAACTCGCGATAGACCCCGGCGAGCGCGGCCTCGTTGCCGCTGCTGAGCAGCGGTGCCAGCTCGTCCAGCGGATCCGCGGGGTCCGCGGGCTCGATGGAGGTCACGTCCAGGTGGATCGGAGGATGGCGTAGGTGTAGGCATCGCTCAGCGCGAGCCACGAGGCCTCCACGACGTTGGCGTGGACGCCGACCGTGTCCCAGGACTCGACCCCGTCCGTGCTGCGGACGAGCACGCGCGTGACGGCGTCCGTGCCGTGCGAGGCCTCGAGGATCCGGACCTTGTAGTCGTTGAGGTGGATCTCGTCGAGCTGCGGCCACGTGCCGTTCACGGCGTTGCGGAAGGCGTGGTCGAGGGCATCGACCGGCCCGTTGCCCTCGCCGGCGCCCAGGCGCCGGTCACCGTGGACCAGCACGGCCAGGATCGCCTCTGCCGGGCCGTCCTGGCCACCGCCACCGACGGTCACGCGGTAGTGCTCGCTCTGGAACGGCTCCTCGCCGAGCGCTCCCACGGCCCGCCGGACCAGCAGTTCGAACGACGCGTCGGCCGCCTCGAACGTCCAGCCGAGGGCCTCGCGCTGCTTGACGGTCTGCAGGATGCTCGCCGACTGCTCGCGAGTGAGCTCCAGCCCGAACTCCTTGGCCTTGAGCGTGATGTTGCTGCGGCCCGCGAGCTCGGAGACCACGAGCCGCTGGCGGTTGCCGACCTCGCCCGGATCGACGTGCTGGTACATGTCCGGCGCCTTGGCCATCGCCGACGCGTGCAGGCCGGCCTTGTGGGCGAAGGCGGCGGAGCCGACGTAGGGCTGCGCCGACGGAGGCGTCTGGTTGCAGATCTCCGCGACGGCATGGGCGACCTCGGTCATGCGCTCGAGGCGATCCGGCGGCACGAGCGCGAGGCCTCGCTTGAGCTGGAGGTCGGCGATCACCGTGAACAGGTTCGCGTTGCCGCAGCGCTCGCCCAGGCCATTGGCCGTCCCTTGCACGTGCACCGCCCCGGCGTTGATGCCGACGAGCGAGTTGGCGACCGCGCAGCCGCCGTCGTCGTGGAAGTGCAGGCCGACGTCGCATGGCAGCGCCGCGACGAGGTCCGTGACGATCTCGTCGACCTGCCACGGCATCGCGCCGCCGTTGGTGTCGCAGAGCACGACGCACTCGGCGCCGGCCTCGGCTGCGGCGGTCACGACCTCGCGGGCGTACGCCTCGTCACGTGCGAAGCCGTCGAAGAAGTGCTCGGCATCGAACATCACTCGACGGCCCTGCGAACGCAGGTAGGCGATGGACTCGCTGACCATCGCGAGGTTCTCGGAGCGTGGCACGCCCAGTGCCTCGTCCACGTGGTAGCCCCACGACTTGCCGACGAGGCAGATCACGTCGGTCCGCGCCTCGACGAGCGCGGCGAGCAGGGGATCCTGCTCCACGTCGTTGCCGGCCATGCGGGTCATGCCGAACGCGGTCAGCGTCGCGGACAGCTCGACCTCGCCCTCGGCGACCCGCTTGAAGAACTCCGTGTCCTTCGGGTTCGCGCCGGGCCAGCCACCCTCGATGTAGTGGACGCCGAGGAGGTCCATCCGACGTGCGACCTTGATCTTGTCCTCGACGCTGAGGTTGACCCCCTCCTGCTGCGTGCCATCGCGCAGGGTCGTGTCGTAGAGGACGAGGCCGGCCGCCATGCCCTCCGGGACGAGGGGTGCGTCGCTCATGTGTCGTACCTGTGGTCGGTCGACGGGAGCGGGGAGTGGCAGCAGGCCGCTCCCGCAGCCCGCCGCTGGGCTGGGGAGCTAGGCGATGATGATGATCGCGCGAGGGTGGGGGCGCTGGATCATCGGCACGTGCTGTCTCCGCCGTCGTCTGGTCTCCGGTCACCCGGAGCGCTGGCGAGCGTACGTCCGAGGTTGTTGCGGCGCCAACCGGCTCAGCCGATCTCGTCCTCTTCGTCGATGCGGAAGCCGACGCGCAGCGTGACCTGGAAGTGCTGGACGTCGCCGTCGCTGATCCAGCCCCGGATCTCGTCGACCTCGAACCAGTTGAGGTTGCGGATCGACTCGGAGGCCTTGCGGACCGCGCGTCGGATGGCGTCCTCGACGGACTCTCGGCTCGACCCGACCAGCTCGACCTTCTTGTAGACGTTGCTCACCTGTCGCCCTCCAGCACGCGCGGCGGTTCCGCGCTGCCGGCGACGCTAGTCCCTGTCGCTCAGTCGGTCAGGAACCAGGGGCTCGTGTAGGCGACCGCCCCGCCGGAGGCGGCGTAGGTGCCCTGGGCACGGCCGTCGACCGCCCGCTCGGGGTCGCAGATGCGCAGGAAGACCCAGTCGCCGTCCGCGCGATCGATGCTGACGGTGAAGGAGATGGGGTCGTCGCCCTCCTCGTCCTCGGTCGGCACGGTCACCGGGACCGCGTCCAGCACGACGGGCATGTCGGGGCCCGGTCGCAGCACCTGCACGACCAGCGCCTTGCCGCGCCAGTCGGGTCCGCGGTCGATGTCGAGCTCGAACGTGACCTCGCCCGAGCGATGCACCAGCTCGCCACCCATGCGGACCCGTGTGTCCTCCTCGGCCTCCACGCCACTCGTGGCGGACGCATCGAGGCGGAGCCCCCGCAGGTTCGTCGCGAAGAAGCGCCGAGCCTGCATGGCGGCCTTCACGCCGTCGCGGGTGAGCTCCTCGACCCAGAGGCCGGCACGGCCCTTCCCGTCGGGGTGGCCCCAGTCGGTCCCGTGCTCGTCCGTCACGCCCAGGAGCCCGACACGCCACCCGGCGTTGAGGCACTGGTTGATGGGCGACCCCTCACCGAGGTTCGTGCCCTCGAAGAGGTAGTCCTCACGGCGGTTGAAGACCTCGAGGCTGACGATCCGGTCACGGACCCGCGGCTCGAAGCTGAAGTACTCGAAGCGCCCCACCTCGCGGCCCGGGTGGTTGAAGCCGGCGATGCCGTCGAGGCCGCCGCTGAGGCCGGGCGTGGCTGGAGGGAGGTTGAGCCACTCGTACAGGCCCTGCATGCCGGGACGCTGGCCGTGGGTGTGGCTGATCTCGTCGAGCAGCGTCGTCAACTCCTGGGGGAAGAAGCCATCGGACTCGTCGTGCAGGAAGAGCCCGGCCCCCTCGCCGGCCCCGACCCCGCCGGTGTGCGCCGGGTCGATCCAGTCGGAGCTGAACCACACGTTGACGTGGCCGAGCGTCGGCGACGACCACTCGAAGCCGCGGATCGCCACGAACTCCCCGGGCGTGTTCTCGGCATCCGCGAGCTCGGCGGTGCGCGCCCACGAGCCCTCGTCGATGCCGGCGAGCGACTGGCACTCCTTGTGAGCGTCGTCGTTGAGGCTCTCGAAGATGGCCGCGCAGACGGACTCGGGCAGGAACTTGCTGAGCGTCGCGTGGTCGGTCAGGGCCGCGACGTCGAGCCCAGCCTCGCGCATCGACGCGAAGGCCTCGGCGGGGTCGCCATCGCCGTCGGACATCAACGTGTGGTTGTGGAGGTCGGCGTGTACCAACCGCGTGCCCGGGAACAGCCGGGAGGCCCGCGACGTGGCGAACTCGGAGCTGGGGCCGAGCGGTCGGTCGAGTATCGACCCGAGGCGGCCGATGGCCGGGGCGAGCAGGAAGGCTCCCGCGCCGGTCGAGCTCGAACGCAGGAGGTCGCGACGTGTGAGACGCATGGGGATGCTCCAGGGCATGTCGTACCGAGGGGTTCGACACTCGCAACGACGCTCCCTGCCCAAGGTCACGCCACTGGCGGCTCAGGCGGCGCCGGCCTCGCTGTCCGCGTCCGTCGCGACGGGGTGGGGGTACCCGCCCGTGTGCCGACGGACGAAGGCGCCGACCTCGCGCAGGGCGCGCTTGCCCTCCGGGATCCCGGGGATCGCGTGGAAGACGTGCCACATCCGCTTGAACACCCCGAGGTCAGCCCTCACGCCGTCTCGGCGCAACGCCTCGACCATGGCCCGTCCGTCGTCGAACAGGATCTCGTCCGTCCCCACGTGGATGAGCGTGGGCGGCAGGCCCGTCAGGTCGGCGAACAGCGGCGACACGCCCGGGTGGTCGTGCGGCAGGCCGCCACAGTAGGCGTCGACCGGGAGGGCCGCGAGCGAGGCGTCGAGCCAGGGGTCGATCGAGTCGCGCGTGCGGTAGGACTCGCCCGACAGCGTCAGGTCGACCCAGGGACTGAGCGCCACGATGGCCCCGGGGAGCGGCATGGCACGCTCGCGGGCCTCGGTGGCGACGCTGAACACCATGCCGCCTCCGGACGAGTCCCCGCCGAAGGCCATCTTGGCCGGGTCGAAGCCCTGCTCGGCGATGAGCCATCGCCACACGCCGAGGAGGGAATCACGCCCTGCCGGGAAGGGGTGCTCGGGGGCGAGGGGGTAGTCCGGGACGAACACGCGGGCGCGGGCTGCCCGTGAGACGGACGCCGCGAGCCCTCGGTGCGTGACGGGCGAGCACAGGCAGTGCGCGCCGCCGTGCATCCACAGGACCACGCGATCGGCGTCCGCACCGTCCCAGACCACCCACTCCCCCGGCACGTCCCCCGCCAGCTCGGGTGTCATCGTGACGTCCCTGGGGAGCCGGCCGAGCGACGCGAGCTTGTCGATCTGGGCGCGCAGCCTCGCGACGTCGATGTCGTCGATGTCCATGTCCGGGGACACCTGTGCGCCCCGCATCCACTTGAGGAACGCCACGCCCGAGCGGCGAGCCATCCGGCTCCGGATGCTCGTCGACAACGTCGTGTCCTCTCGTCCGACGCGCGCAGGGTAGGCCGACCGCCCGTGTGGTCCGCCTACGCCTGACGCTGGCGGTACTGCGCCGCGAGCTCCGCCCGCGAGGAGATGTCGAGCTTGCGGTACACGTGCTGCAGGTGCGTGCCGACCGTGCGGTGCGAGATGTAGAGCCGCTCGCCGATCTCGGCGTAGGTGAGGCCCTCGTCCACGAGTTCGATGACCTTCCACTCCGTGGGCGTGATGGCCTCCCAGCCGTGGTCGGCCCGAGCCTGGGGCGAGCGTGGGCCGAGCTTGACGCCGACCTCTCGGAGCGTGGCGGCGACGCGGGCGGCATCGTGCGAGGCGCCGAGCTCGAGCCACGTGTCGTGGACGTCCGTGAGGATCTGGCGCCCCTGGTCGTCGTCGACGAGGGCGAGACCGAGGCACTCGCGCAACTCGACGGCGCGCACGCGGTCCTCCAGCGCGCGGAGCTCACCGATGAGGTCATCGCCTTCCCCGCCTGCCCGGGCACGCAGGACGCGGCCCTCGAGCGTCGCCGGCGGGTGCACGTTCGCCAGCACCTCGAGGCCCGTCTCGTCCGCCGCCGTGAGCGCCAGGCGCAGCGCGAGCCGGCAGAACGGGTTGGACGTCAGGAGCTTCTCCAGCACGGCCTCCGGCGGGTCCTTGATCTCCCGCTGCAGGGCACGGAGCTCGGGGAGCCGTTCAGCGCCCCACTGGGGTCCGCGCTCGTCGATGATCGCGCGGATCGACTGGACCTGCTCGTCGGCCCCGGCGAAGTCACCACGGTGCAGGGCGATGCGCGCGAGCCCGGCGCGCGCCGCCGCCTCCTGGGGCAGGGTGACGTGCACGGCGTCCTCGAGGGCGACCTGGTACTCGGCCACCGCGGGGTCCCAGTCTCCGCGGGCGTAGTGCACGTCGCCGAGGAGGGCGCGCGCGGTGCTGCCGGACCACCCGGCGCCGTGCGCGTCCGCGAGCGCCAGCGCGTCGCGGCAGTGGCGTTCCGCGTCGCCGAGCCGATCCGCGGCGATCAGCGCCGCAGGGACGATGCCGTAGACCTGGCGCAGCGTGGCCGCGCGACCATCGCGGCTGGCGAGCGTGTGCGCCTCCATGGCCTTCGACACCGCCGTCCCGACGTCGCGGAGCACGAGATGGCGCAGGCCGGCGCCCGCCAGGGCCGTGACGACGGGGAAGGGGTCGCCGTCCGGCGCGTGCTCGACGACGAACTGCTCGTCCTCGGCCGACCCGGCCAGGTCGAACAGGAAGACCCGCGCCGACACGCCCCAACTCCGCAGTCGGACCTCCGTTGCCGGGTCGACCCCCTCGGCGACGAACGTCTCGACCGCACGGACGTGATCCGCCCACCGACCCTCGGTGTACAGGGCCTCGGCCAGGACGCGGCGGAGCTCGTCGGCGCCCGGACCGGAAGGCATGCGCAGGAGCTCGGCTCGCGCGAGCCGCTCGGCCTGGTTCGGCAGCGCCGCCGCGACCAGCGCGTCCAGGCGATCCACCACGAAGGCGGTCCGCTTGGCGTCGCCGGGCGGGAGGAGGTCGATGGCCTGGGCGAGCAGGTCGGCGGCGTGGCGAGGCCCGTCCTCGACGGCTTCGCGTGCGGCGCGCACCAACCAGTCGATCGCCTCGCGGTCGCCCTGCGTGGCGCATCTGACGTAGTGGTGGGCCACCTCGGCCGCCGGGGCCTTCGCGGCGGCGAGCCGGCTGGCCGTGACGCGGTGGAGCGCGGTGCGTACCGCACCCGGGAGGCTGTCGTAGAGCGAGTCGTGGATCAGCGCGTGGGCGAACCGCAGCTTCCCCGATGCCGGGTCGTCGACGAGCACGCCCTCCTCGAGCGCGGGCTGGACGGCCCCGAGGACCTCGGGCAGGGGCCGCTCGAGCAGGGCGGCGGCGTCCTGCAGCCCGAACCGGAAGCCGAGGATGCTGCTGAGCGTGACGAGCTCCCGCGTCAGCTCCGGCAGGGCGTCGAGGCGGCGCAGTACGACGGCTCCGAGGTCGTCGCGGATGGGACGGTCGGCCCGCTGAGCGCTCTTCGCGGCCCGGACGACCTCGGCGGCGAACAGCGGGTTCCCGCCGGCCTGCTCGAGCAGCCGGTCCATTCCGTCGACGCTGCCGCCGAACTCCTCGGCGGCGATCGCGCGTATGGCGTCGTCGTCGAGCGGCTCGAGCTGGAGGCGGAGGCCGCCCCGCAGCCCGTCGAGGAGCGCCGCCAGCCGGGGCGATCGCGGGAGGGGGCGCACGCCGAAGGCGAAGCACACGGGGAGGTCGACGAGGCGTCGGAACAGCGCCCACAGGGCCTGGATCGAGGCATCGTCGGCCCACTGCGTGTCGTCGAACACCAGCAGGAGCGGCCTTGCGAGCGCCTCGCGTTCGATGGCCTCGAGGAGGCGGTTGACCCCACCGGCCCCGCCACCGTCGTCCGGGAAGATGTCCCGCGGGTCCTCGGCGATGGCCCGGGCGAGGTCGAACAGGGACGCGAACGGCTGGCCGCTGAAGAGCTCGAGTGACTCGCTCCAGATGCACCGCATCCCTCGTTCGCGGGCCGTCTCCGTGAGCTCCTGCAGCAGCCGCGTCTTGCCGAGGCCGGCGGGCGACTCGATGACGATGGACTGGACGGCACCTCGCTCCGCCTCGGCCAGCCGCTCCGTGCAGGCGGCCAGCTCGGCCTCGCGTCCGTGCAGGCTCGCCGTCATGCCACGCCCGCAAGCGCCGCCGCGGTGCGCAGCTCGTCACGAGAGTGGATGCCCAGCTTGCGGTAGACGTGCTGGACGTGCGTTCCGACCGTCCGGTGCGAGATGTAGAGCTCCTGCCCGATCTGCACGTGGGTGAGGCCCTGCATCACGAGGCCGACCACCCGCCGCTCCATGTCCGTCAGGGTGTCGAATCCCGAGCGCGTCGGGCGCGGGGCCACCTCCGTCCCGAGCTCGCCGAGGAGCTGCCGCACGCGCTCGAGGTCCACGCGCGCGTCGACCTCCGCCCAGACGTCGTACGCACCCGCCAGGAGGTCCGCGGCGGCGGACGGCTGCCCGAGGCGTTGCAGGGCCAGGGCGGCTCCTTCTGCGAGGTTCGCCCAGTTGACGCGATCGGGCGTGGCCCCCAGCCCCGCCACCTCGGCCACGACCCTCGCGTGCTCGCCCGTCGCGATGGCCGCCGACACGCGACCGACGGGCTCGGCGGAGGCGAGCCGGGCTGCGAGTTCGGCGTGGCGGTCCGTTGCTCCGAGGCGCTCCACCAGCCCGACGATGGTGGACTCCCAGGGACCGCGCGCGAGCAGCAGCGACAGGGCTCGGTCGGGATCGCCTTCGAGGACGTACTGCGTCGCCCGCACGCCCGGGAGGCGTTCGAGCCCGAGCTGCGACCCGTGCTCTTCGGTGATCGACTTGACCTCGGTCACGAGCTCGCCGGCGCGCGCGCCGTCCCCGCGGTGGAGGTGCAGCCGCGCCAACGCGAGTAGCGCGGACGCGCTCGTGATCTCGCGGCCGTGGACGCCGAGGACGCCGAGCGCGGTCTCGTACTCGGCCTCGGCCACGTCCCAGTCCAGCCGCCGGAAGGCGAGGTCACCGAGGTAGACGTGGTAGATCGGGAGCTCGGACTCGAGGCCGAGCCGGGTGGCCTCCTCCAGGCCCGAACGCGCCAGGTGCTCGGCGTCGGCGTCGCGGCCGAGCCCGATGAGCGCCGCGACGACCGTCTTCTGTGGTTGCAGTCGGAGGGACTCGCCGGTGGGGTCCTGCAGCGCGCGCGCCACCGCCCGCTGGCCGATGTCGAGCGCCTCCTCGAAGCGCCTGGTGGCCACGTTGGCCGCCGCGAGGGCGCCGTCCGCGTGGACCGGTGCCACGGCGTCGCCGAGCTCGGTCCCGAGCCGGATGGCCTCGGCGTGGTCGGCCATCGAGCCGGTCAGGTCCGCGAGGAAGACGCGGGCCGCACACCGTTCGGCGAGCAGGCGCGCGCGGTCCGTCTCCTCGAGCTCGGGCACCGCGAGCGCCCGCTCGACGACCTCGACCTGCTCAGCCCAGCGTCCCTGCACGTAGAGGGTGTCGGCGAGGGCCCGCAGCAATCGGGCGCGGCCGGCCCCGTCGGCCCCGTCGAGGCGGGCCCGGACGCGCTGCTCCGCCTCGGCCGCGCGCCCGAGCACGCCCAGCGTCCGTGCGAGATCGACCTCCGCCTCGATCGCCCGATCGTCCCGCTCGGGCAACACCTCGAGCGTGCGCTGCAGCAACTCGGCCGCGAGGCCCGGCGACGTGAGGCGCACCGCCTCGTGGGCCCGGCCCAGCCAGGACAGGGCCGTCTCGTCCCCCGATGACGCGCCCACGCTCAGGTGGTGCGCGACGGCATGCACGGGACCACCCGCAGCGGCCAACTGCTCACCGATGTGGCGGTGCAGGGCGTGACGGACGGCCGCCGGCGTCTCGCCGAGCAGTGATTCGTGGATCAGGTCGTGGCGGAACCGCAGTGCGGACCCGTCGGCGTCGCTGACCAGGACGGCGGCGTCGATCGCGGGCTGGAGGTCGCGGATGACGGCGACGACCGACGCGCCCTGGGCGATCGCGAGGTGGCTCAACTCGAACGTCGCACCCAGCACGGCAGCGACCGTCAGCAGCTCGCGGGTCGCCTCCGGGAGACCGGCCGTCCGGCGCAGGAGTGCGGACCGCAGCGTCGTCGGGGGGCCGCCGTCGCTGACGGCGCTCTCGGCGAGCTCGAGCACGAACAGCGGGTTGCCCTGGGCCGGGGCGACCTGCCCGGCCAGGCGCTCGGGTGGCAGGTCCGGCGCGTAGCGCCGGGCCAGGTCGACGGCGTCGGTCGGCGCCAGGGGTCCGAGCGAGACCAGCTCCGCACCGTCACGCAGCAGGCGGTACACGAGGTGGCTGAGGTGCTGCGATCGGGGCGTCGGCCGGAGCGTGAGCGCGATCGCGAGGGGCACGTACAACAGCCGCGACGCCAGCGTGGACAGCGCATGGAGGCTCGCGTCGTCGGCCCAGTGCAGGTCCTCGAGCGTCAGCAGCACGGGCGAGTCGGCGCGGGCCTCGATCGCCGCCACGAAGCGCTCGATCATCTGGTGCTGTGCGAGCGGCTCGGTCGCGATGGAGGCGAGCAGATCGGGGGCCGCGCTGTGCAGGATGTCGACGAGCGCACCGAACGGCTGGGTCGCATCGAGCTCGGCGGCCTCGCCAGCGATGACGTCGAAGCCGCGGTCGACCGCGGCTGCCGCGGTGCGGCCCAGCAGGGCCGTCGTGCCGATCCCCGGCTCGCCCTCGACGAGCACGACGGCGCGCCGGCCCCCGGCCGCACGCTCGAGCGCAGCGTCGATGAGGCGCGACTCGTGGTCGCGCCCGATGATGAGCGGTGCGGCGCCGGGGATGCCGTTCACTCCGTCACGATGTCTCGGCCCGATCACGCGCAGGGCGCGGTCGACGGCCGAGCACGAACCTAGGCCGCGACCGGACCGATCCCGGCATACCGCCCCGGTGTCCGTGCGCCCATCGCGATTACCTAGTGCGCTGTCCGCCGCCGGCGTCGCGCAGCGCGACGTCGGCGTGACGTTCAGTCGTTGACGTAGGTCAGCCAGTCCTTGTACTGGTCGACCTTGCCCCGGATCGCGTCCATGAACATCGACTGGATCTTCTCGGTGATGGGTCCGCGCGTGCCGATGACCCGGCCGTCGACCTCGCGCACCGGGGTCAGCTCGGCGGCGGTCCCGGTCAGGAAGATCTCGTCCGCCAGGTAGAGGTCGGTCCGGACGACGCTGCCCTCGCGCACTTCGAACCCGAGGTCCTGTGCGATCTGCATCACGCTCTTGCGGGTGATCCCGCCGAGCGGTCCGTCGCTGAGCGGCGGGGTCGTGATCTCTCCGTCGCGGATGACGAAGATGTTCTCGCCCGTGCCCTCGGCGACGTAGCCCTCCTCGCTGAGCATGATGGCTTCGTCGTAGCCGGCACGCAGCGCCTCGACCTTGGCGAGCGAGCTGTTCAGGTACTGGCCGTTGGCCTTGCCAGCCGGCGGGATCGTGTTCTTGCCGATCCGCCGGAAGCTGGACATCATCACCCGGACGCCGTTGACCAGCGCGTCCTCGCCCAGGTAGGTGCCCCACTCCCAGGTGGCGATGGCGAGGCGCGGCTTGGACGGCAGCGGGTTGAGGCCCATCTCGCCGTAGCCGAGGTAGATCGTCGGCCGGATGTAGCAGCCATCGTGGCCGTTGCGCCGGATCAACTCGAGGATCGCCTCGTCGATCTGCTCGACCGTGAACGGGAGCTCGTCGAGCGGCGGGTAGATCTTCGCCGACTTCAGCATCCGCGCGGTGTGTGGGCGGAGCTGGAAGACGGCCGGACCCCTGTCGGTGGGGTACGCGCGGATGCCCTCGAACACGCCGTAGCCGTAGTGCAGCGTCGGCGTCAGGACGTGGACGGTCGCCTCGTCCCACGGGACGAACTCGCCGTCCATCCAGATCCACTCAGCCTTCGGGAAGGGCATCGCGTCTCCTCACGTTGCTGGCGCTCGTGGCGCTCCTCGGCCGCGGGTGCGACCGGTCGATCAGTCCTCCTGGACCAACTCCACGAGCCGGTCACCGACCGCGTCCGTCGAGTATCCCGCATCCGCCTCGCGCTCGGCCAACCAGCGGCCGACGGCGCGCTCCACGCGTGCGGCGGCGGCCTCCTCGCCAAGGAAGTCGAGCAGCAGCCCGATCGCCATCACGGCAGCCGTCGGATCGGCCCGGTTCTGGCCGGCGATGTCCGGCGCGGACCCGTGCACGGGCTCGAACATCGAGGGCGCAGCACGCGTCGGGTCGATGTTGCCCGACGTGGCGAGGCCCATCCCTCCCTGCACCGCCGCGCCGAGGTCGGTGATGATGTCGCCGAACAGGTTCTCGGTGACCACGACGTCGAAGCGTTCGGGTTGGGTCACGAAGTACAGGCACGCGGCGTCGACGTGGACGTAGTCCCGGACGACGTCGGGGTAGTCCGCCTCGCCGACCTCGTCGAAGGTCCGCTTCCACAGGCCGCCCGCGTGCACGAGCACGTTGGTCTTGTGCACCAGGGTGAGCTTGCCCTCGTGGCCATCGGCCTTGCGGCGGCGCGCGACGTCGAAGGCGTAGCGGATGACCCGCTCGACGCCGTGGCGGGTGTTGAGCGACTCCTGGGTGGCCACCTCGTGCGGCGTGCCCTCGTAGAGGGTTCCACCGGCGCCGGCGTACACGCCCTCGGTGTTCTCGCGGACGACGACGAAGTCGCAGCGCTCGGGCGTCAGGCCGGCGACCGGAGAGGCGACGCCCGGGAACAGCTTGACGGGCCGGAGGTTGACGAACTGGTCGAAGGCGAACCGGATCTTCAGCAGGAGCCCGCGCTCGATCACACCAGGCGGGACGTCGGGCGTACCGACGGCCCCGAGGTAGATGGCGTCGAAACCGCGCAGTTCTTCGAGGGTCCCCTCGTCGAGCACCTCGCCGGTGGCGAGGTACCGC
>JBFHRB010000051.1:0-15119 GCA_041591915.1 Nitriliruptorales bacterium | reverse complement strand
GTGCTGTTCAACCGCTTCTACCAGCCCGACATCGACCTCAACAGCCGGGCCGTGACCCCGCGGCTCGTCCTCAGCCACTCCGACGAGCTGCGGCTGCCACTGCGCTGGATCGCGATCCTCTCCGGCCGGCTGCAGGGGTCGCTGGCCGGCACCACCGGCGTCCACACCGGCACCGACGCCGCCAAGCTGCTGCTCGCCGGGGCGGACGTGGTGATGCTCGCCTCGGCGCTCCTGCGGCACGGCCCCGAGCACCTCGTCGCGATCGAGCGCGAGCTGCGTGCGTGGATGGAGGCCCACGAGTACGAGTCGGTGGTCCAGCTGCGCGGCTCGTTCCGGCGCGACGCCGTCGGGGACCCCGACGCGTACGAGCGCGCCAACTACATGCGCACGCTCACGTCCTACTCGAGCACCTACCACCGCTGAGGCGCGACCCGGGACAGCACCAGGGCGTCAGACCGCGGCCTCCTCGCGCACCGCGTCGACGAGCGCGTCGGTCGAGAACGGCGGGATCACGTGACAGGTCTGCAGGAGCTCGGCGTGCCGCCGCGCAACGGCCGTCGGGACCTCGAGGACGAACCGACGTTCGGGGTAGGTCGCGATCGCCGTCTCGAGGATGTGGCGGTCCCGGGCGACGTCGAGGTCGAGGTCGTACAGCACGACGTCCGCGGTCTCGACGAGTGAGCACGAACCGGTCTCGACCAGCTCGCAGCGGTCCCGCGACTCGCCGATCGGCCCCGAGCACACCACGACCTCGAAGCCCGCGTGGCGCAGGGCGTCGGCCTGGGTCGACGAGACGTCCGGGTGCGCGTTCTCGATGAGCACGCGCGGTCGGTCACGCGCCGGCGGGTGGATGGGCAGGCTGGTCGTCTCGCGCGTCATGGCAGCGACTCCGGATCGAGGTCCTGGGTCGATGGTCGCGGCCGCGACGGGCGCGGTGAACAGCCGAAGGGCCCGACCCGTGGGGGCCGGTCCGCCCCGGCTCAGGCGACCGCCGCTGCCAGCCCCGACCGGAGCTCGGCGATCGCGGCGCGCAGGTCGTCGCCCGAGATCTCGACCTCGCGGCCGTCGGAGGCGGCGACCCCCGTCAGCACGAAGACGCACCGGGTGACCTCGCGGCCCAGTGCCGTCTCGAGCGCGAGCGCGTAGGTGGCGGCCTGCGGCCGGTACCGGGCGACCGTCTCCTCCGGCGTGCGGCCGGTCGTCGAGTCGGTCTTGTAGTCGGCGACCACGAGCCCCTCATCGGTCTCGACGAGCAGATCGACGAAGCCCTCGATCGTGATCTCGGTCCCGTCGGCGAGGGCGACGGGCGCCCCCACGTGGAGCTCGCGCCAGTAGCGGCCGGACGCCAGCGCCTGGATGACGATGTCGGACTCGCACGCCCGGCGCGCCATGGCCGCGACGGTGGCCGCGTCGGCGTCCGGCAGGCCCTCGGCCGCGCACTGGGCGGCGGCGAGCTCGTCGAGCCCGTCCTGGGAGGCGAGGTCCACGTTCTGCAGCACCGCGTGGACGGCCCGCCCGATCGCGGTGCCGGCACGGCCCTTGCGCCACGGCTGGTGCGTGACCGGCTCGTCCGTGACGTCGTCGCCGGCGTCGAGGTCGCCGTCGACCTCCTCCGGCGGGTCGACCTCCCCGGCCGGGTCGGCCAGCAGCGAGGCGATGGTGGTGGCCGCGACGACGCGCGGCCGTGTCGCCGCGAGAACCAGCCGGTCGCGCTCGGCCGTGAAGGCCTCGAGCTCGGCGCGGGTGTCGCGCGGCGCGGCGAAGTCGAGCGCGACCGACTCCGGCTCGACGGTGATGGGGATGCCCGCGAGGTCGAGCTCGGACCAGTGCGGTGCGAGCAGGTCCTCGTGCTCGGCCAGGGTGCGGGCGTGGCACTCGCGGTTCTGTTGGCCGTGGTGGCGCGAGATGACGAGGTGGTCGCGGGCGCGGGTGGTCGCGACGTACAGCAGGCGCTGCTCCTCCTCGAAGTGCAGTCGCCGCTCCTCGTCGTTGAGGTCGGCGAAGCCGAGCGTCTTGGCCTCCCTGCCGAGGTTGACCTCGACCGCGCTGCCGTCCGGCTCGAAGATGACGACCGGGTCGAAGAGGGGCTTCCTCGTGGCCGTGTCGAGCCCGAGCACGATCACGATGGGGTACTCGAGGCCCTTGGCGGCATGCACGGTCGTGACGCGGACGGCGCGGTCGTCGGCGTCGGGGACGACGTGCTCGTCGCGGCGGACCTCCTCGTCGGCCTGGTCGCGCAGCCAGCGGACGAACCCGCGCAGGTGGCCGCCGGCCTCGTGGAACGCGTGGGCCTGGTCGGCGACGAACCGGATGCGGCGCCACCGGTCGCGGTGGCGGCGGTGCACGAGCGCGAGCTCCATGAGCCGGGTCTCGTCGATCACGTGCTCGACGAAGCCGCCGACCGAGTGTGCCCAGCGGGCCTCGCGCAGCATGCCGAGGCGGTGCAGTGCCCGGGCCACGGGATGGTCGTCCGGGTCGGTGTCGGTGCGCGGGAACCACCAGCGCCCGCCCCGTGCGCGCCAGTCGACGAGGTCGGCGTCGCTGCACCCGAAGGCGGGATGGCGCAGCGCCCCGAGGACGGCGACCTCGTCGTTGGGGTCCTCGATGGCGGTGAGGATCGTGGTGAGGTCGCGGACCTCGTCCGTGTTGAAGATCAGCGAGCGCGACTCGACGACGAGCGGGAGGTCCGCGTCCTCGAAGGTCCGCTCGAGCTGGCGCGCGGTGGCGTGGCGGCGCACGAGCACCGCGATGTCGTCCTCGCGCGCGGATCGGGGGCGGTCGGTCTCGCGGTCGTGGACCGTGGCCTCGGCGAGGAGGTGGCGCACGACGCGGACGACGTCGGCGGCCTCGGCCTCGCGCACGTCCTCGGCGCGGCCGCCCTCGCCGCCGAACCAGCGGACCGCCGGTCCCTCGTGCTGGGCGATCGGGGCCCGCTCGCCGGTCAGCGGCTGGTACGCGGGCTGTGCGCCGTCGCGCTCCTCGAGCAGTGCCTCGAAGGCGGCGTTGACCCAGTCGAGGACGCCGGGCACCGAGCGGAAGGAGTGGCTGAGGGAGCGCACCGACGCGGTCGGCGTGCCGTCGACGAAGGACTTGGCGCCCTCGTAGACCCCGATGTCGGCGCCGCGGAACCGGTAGATCGACTGCTTGGGGTCACCGACGAAGAAGAGCCTGCCGGGCACGAGCGTCGCGTCCTGCCACGCCACCGAGCCGTCCGCCCGTGCGCTGGCGGCGAGCGCCGCGTCGTCCTGCGCGGCGAGGAGCACGGCGATCTCGATCTGGATCGGGTCGGTGTCCTGGAACTCGTCGACGAGGAGGTGGCGGAACTGCCCGCGCACGCGCGACCGGACCTCGGCGTCGTCGCGGAGCAGGTCGCGCGCGAGGACCAGCAGGTCCTGGAAGACGAGCTCGGCGCTGCGCCTGCGGGCGGCCGCCCAGTCGAGGACGAAGCACGAGGTGTAGGCGAGCAGCGCGCGGAGCAGATGGTCGAACTGGGCGGCGTAGACCTCGCCGACGAGCTCGTCGCGGACGCGCATCAGCCGGCCGCGAACCTCCTTGGCTCGCTCGCTGCTCCCCCACGCGCGCTTGCCGCCGACGTTGCCGATCTGCAGGCCGTGCAGCGCGTCGAGCGCGTCGAGCTGGTCGGCCAGTGGCGCGCCGGTGGCGACGGCCGCGCGCAGCGGTGCGGCCGCGGCGTGCCACTCGCGGATCCTGGCGACGAGCTTGTCGGCGGGGTCGCTGTCGGCCGCTTCGTCGGCGAGCGGGCCCAGCGCGTCGAGCTCGGCCACGAGCTCGGTGAGGTCGAGCGGCGGGGGCTCGTAGGTCGCGGGCTCGCTGGCGAGCCCCGCGGGGATGCGGTGGTAGTCCTCGTGGAGCGCCTTCGCGAGCCGGTGCACCTTCTGGATGCTGATGCCCATCAGGTCGAGGTGCTCGAGCACGGGCTGGATGCCGGGTCGCGACACGAACTCGGCGAGCCACGCGTCCCAGCGGGACTCGAACGCGGCCGCGGCCTCGATGTCGGTGAGCAGCGCCAGCTCCGGCGGGAGGTCGGCCTGCAGGGGGTGGTCGAGCAGGATCCGGTAGGCGAAGGCGTGCAGCGTCGTGAACGCCGCGTCGTCGAGGTCCCCCAGCGCCGCGACGAGTCGGCGCTCCTCTTCGGCGCCCGGCGTGGTTCCGGCCAGCGCGTCGCCGACGGCCCCGCGCACCCGGTGCCGGAGCTCCGCGGCGGCGGCCTCGGTGAACGTGATCGCGGCGATCTCACGGACGGGCACGCCGGCCCGCAACAGGTTGACCACCCGGGCGACCAGCGCGGTGGTCGTGCCGGTGCCGGCGCCGGCGTCCACGAACACGGTCTCGGCGAGCGCGGACGGCTCGGCACCGCTGATGGCGTCGCGGTGTGCCTGGTCGGGAAGTGCCGTCACCGGTCCACCTCCTCGTCGTCGGCGCCGAGCCCGGACTGAACGAGCGGCAGGAGGCGACGGGTGACCGGGGGGCTGTCGAGGTCGCGCCCGGCGGCGCGGATGCGCTCCGCGTGCGATGGGCAGATGCGGTCGAACGGGCACCAGTGGCAGTTGACGAAGGTGGTCCGTGGGAACGTCTTCTCGGCGCCCGGGTCGGCCGGGAACACCCCGGCCAACGCCGCGTCGGCGATCGTGTCGAGGACCTCCTGGGTGCGGGCTCGGGCGCCCTCGTCGAACACCACGAGGTTGGGCTCGCGCTTCACCAGGTCGTGGATGTGCCAGTAGCCGATCTGGATGTCCGCATCAGGGTGGGAGCGAGCGGCCGCGAGGCCGTAGACCGGCAGCTGCAGCTCGGTGCCGGAGAGTGCGACGTCATCGGCGAGACCCCGGTAGGTGTCGGGCCTGCTCGTCTTGTAGTCGGTGACGACCACCGTGCTGCCGTCCGGTGAGGCGTCGACGCGGTCGATGTAGCCGCGGAAGCGGAGCGTCACCCCGGCGGCGGTCTCGACCTCGAGCGCGGAGCCGTCGTCGGCCATGCCGAACGGCTGCTCGACCGCGATCGGCTCGACCCCGAGGGCGGAACGGTGGGCCGCCTGCTGGCCGAACCAGACCCGCAGCCTGCGGCGCATCCGCTCCTTCTCCTGGTGCCACAGGGCGGGCAGGCCGATGCGGCCGGTCGCCTCGAGGACGGCGAGCCGTTCCTCGAGCAGCTCGACCAGGCGCTCCTCGCTGCCCACCGCGGCGGCGCCGTCGGGGGGCGGGGCGGCACCTGGCAGCTGCTCGGCAACCCAGTCCTCGAGCGTCTCGTGGGTGGCGTTGCCGCGGTCGAGCGCGTCGACGTCGAGCCACCGGCGCGGCTCGTCCTGCGAGCTGACGCGGAGGATCTCGGCGAACAGGAAGCGGCGGGGGCACGAGCCGTAGTGGGCGAGGGCGTTGGGCGAGCGGGTGCGCTCCATGGCCTCACGGAGTGCCTCCTGCTGTCCGGTGACGTGGCCGTCCCAGGGCGTGAAGACGTCGCTGCGCCGTGCGACCTGCACGCGCACGCCCAGTCGCAGCGGCGGCTCGGACGCCACGATCGGATCGTCCGCCAGCACGCCACCGGCGCCGACCTGCTCGGCGAGGAGCCGCAGGCGCAGCTCGCGGCGGCCAGCCGGGACCTCGGCGTCGAGGAGGCCGGCCCGCGCCGAGGCGACCGCCCGGACCCCGGTGACGGTCGGGTCGGGCGCGAGGAGGTCCTCGACGCTGACCCGCTTGCCGTGCTGCTCGCTGACGAGGTCGAGGAGCCATGGTGCCGGCAGCGTCGCCCGTTGGGCGCGGCGGTCGGCGCGCGGGACGGTCGCCGTGACGCGGGCGCTGCCGGCACGGACCCGCGCGAGGGCGTGGCGGACGGCCGCGACCTCGTCGGACGCGACGGGCAGGGCAGCGGCGGCGCGTGCATGTGGGGTCGTCGGGGTCGGGTCGCGGAGCTCCTCCACGACGGCGTCGGGCAGGAAGGCGCGCGTGCGCGGCCGCGGCGGGTACTGGCCCTCGACCATGCCGAGCAGGACGACGTGGTCGGCGTCGAGGGCGCCGGCCGTGCCGATCGGGCCGACGTAGACGCCGACGCCGGCGCGGCCGACGCGCGCGGCGGCCTCGTCGAGCGCGAGGGCCAGCGCGGCCCGGACCTCGGCCTCGTCGACGGGCGCGTCGGCCCCGAGCTCGGACCGGAGGTCGTCGAGGCGGGCCAGCGCGGCGACGGCGGCCCGGACGCGCGGCTCGGCGTCGCGGTCGACCTCGGGCCACCGCCCGCGAGCGTCACCGAGGTAGCGGTCGAGCAGGCCCGTCGCCCAGGCCGCCCACGCCGCCCACGTCCGCTGGTCGGGTGGCTGCAGGGCGTCGGTGAGGTCGAGGACGAACGACCGCAGGGCGGCCAGGTCCTCGTTCTCGGTGGCCAGCCTCCGCTGCAGCCACTCGGGTGCCTCGCCGGTGGCCAGGCGCTGCTCGTTGCCCCCGATCGCGCCCGCGAGCCGGAGGTCCCAGTGGTCGCCACCGAGGACACGGGCCGCACGGGCCAGGCGGTCCCACCTCTCCGCCGGGACCCGTCCGCCCTCGTGCACGACGGGGACCGAGCCGAGCAGGTCGAACAGCCCGGTCCGCGGCCGTCCGTCGAGGTACCACTGCCAGAGGTCCCACAGGAACCGGCCGGCCATCGTCTGGACGAGGCGGCGCTCGGTCGGACCGTTGTGCGGGATGCCCTCCGCGTCGAGCACCTCGTGGGCGAGCGTCGCGTACGGCTCCTGCGCCCGGTACAGGACCGCCACGCGGGCGAGGTCGTGGCCGGCATGCAGCGCCCGGGCCACGAGGCGGGCGGCCTCGCGGACCTCCTCCTCCGCGTCGGCCGCGACGATGACCTCGACGGGCGGACGTGCGGCGGCCGGCGGCGGGGGTGCCTCCACCGGCCGGCCAGCCAGCCGCCGACCGATGGCTGCCGAGACCCCGTCGGCCTGCGGGTCGCCCGTGGCACCGAGCAGGACCGTGACCGGGACGTGGGCCGCGAGGGACTGCAGGAGACGGCCGGCCGCAGGCGTCGCCCGCGCGGGGAGGTGCACGATGATCGGGCCCACCTCGTCGAGGAGGCCGGGCTCGCGCCCGACCGCGTCGATCGCCGAGAGGGCGAGGTCGTGCTCGTCGTAGGTGAGCGGGCCGGCGAGCCCGCGGTAGGTGCGGTACGCCCCGGCGAGGGTGGCGCGCAGCGGGCCCTCCTCCTCCAACCGGGCGAGCAGGTCGTCCTCGCCCTCGACCGCGGTGGCCTGCCGCATGGCGACCACCGTCTCCTCCA
The DNA here is from genome assembly GCA_041591915.1 of Nitriliruptorales bacterium. Classification (GTDB taxonomy): domain Bacteria; phylum Actinomycetota; class Nitriliruptoria; order Nitriliruptorales; family Nitriliruptoraceae; genus JBFHRB01. The sequence goes on along the minus strand of JBFHRB010000051.1, from coordinate 7,844 downwards.
GGGCCGTCGCCGTGGCCGTGTGGCCGGCGAGTTCGCCGAGCGTGCCGGGCGTGCGTCGCAGCGCCTCGCGGACGAGCTCGGCGCGGACGGCAGGCGTGAGGGGTTCGCGGCCGTCGACGGCGAGGCGGCGGGCCGCGAGCTGCTCGGCGAGCTGGGCGAGCACGAGGTGGGAGACCCCGACCGAGCCACCCGGGAGCCCGGACAGGTGACGGCGCAGGCCGAGCCCGCTCACCTTGGTCGGCGCGACGACGGTCACGCGTGCGAGCCGATCGTCGCCCTTGGCGGTGCGGACCTCCTCGACGAGGGCGGACGTGGCCGCCGGGCCGTGCTCGACCCACCGGACGCGCACGTCCGGGCCGCCGCCCTCCGACGAGCCGTCGGCCGGCAGTGGTGAACCGACCTCAGCCGAGTCCAACGATCCCGATCCCCGTGACACCTGTGGATCGGGACCGTACCGCCCACCTGCGACACCCCACGTCGGTGCCCCACCGGCACCTCTTCGGGTACGCGATCAGCGTCCGGCGGGGACGGGGCGCTGTGCGTCGAGCGCGGCCACGAGCGGGGCCGCGTCGCCGTTGCCCTTCACGGCAGCGGCCACCTCCGCGGCGAGGTCCGGGGCGCCGTAGAGGACCGCACCGACGGCGCGCCCGCCGTTGACGAGCAGGCGGACGTAGCGCCGCTCGGCAGGCAGGTCGAGCACCACGACCTCATCGCCCTCCTCTGGGTCGACGCGCCCGTAGGAGGCGACGTCGACGCCCACGACCTTGAGCATCGTCGCGGGCACGGTGCCGGCGTAGGCCGCCGTGGGCTCACCCTCGGCAACGAGGTTGGTGGCCGCGACCCGGGCCTGGTCCACCGCCGCCGGCCACAGCCCGTAGACCCGCCCGGCGTGCTCGGCCACGTCGCCGACCGCGTAGATCGCGGGGTCGGACGTGCGGAGGTGGTCGTCGACGACGACGCCGCGCTCGACCTCGAGACCGGCCGCCGCCGCGAGCTCGACGTTGGGCCGGACCCCGGCGGCCATGACGACCAGGTCGGCCGCCAGTGCCGCCCCGCCCTCGAGGGACACGGCCTCGACCCGGTCGGTGCCCGTGATCTCGGCGAGCGAGGCGTCGGTGACGACCTCGATGCCGAGCCCCGCGAGGTGCTCGCCGAGCAGTGCCCCGGCGCGGGCGTCGAGCTGGCGGCGCAGGAGGCCGGGCCCCCGCTCGAGCACGGTGGTCTGCAGGCCGAACCTCTTCAGGGCGTACGCGACCTCGAGGCCGAGCAGGCCCCCGCCGACGACGACGACCCGGTCCGCGTCGTGGTCCTGTCGGTAGCGCCGGATCGCCGCCGCGTCCGAGGCCTCGCGGACGACGAAGACGCCCGGCAGGTCGGTGCCCGGGGCAGGCGGGACGAAGCTGTGGCTGCCGGTGGCGAGGACGAGCCGGTCGTACGGCAGCTCCTCCCCCGTGGCGAGCGTGACGACCCGCTGCTCGCGGTCGATGCGCGTCGCCTCGGTGTTGAGCCAGCAGGTGATGCGGTGCTCGTCGTACCAGGCGTCCGGCTGCAGGAACAGGCCGTGCAGCGCGGTGCGGCCGTAGATCAGGCGCGAGATCGCCATGCGGTTGTAGAGGTGGTGGGGCTCGCGGCTCACGACGTGGATCTCGCAGTCGGGATGGCGGCGCCGGACGTGGTCGGCGACCGTGATCCCGGCGATGCCGTTGCCGAGGATCACGACCTGCTCGACGCTGCGGTCGAACCCGTCGGTCGGCGCCTCGGCCGCGGCGTCGCGCGGCTGCGGTTGCAGGCCGACGGCGACGTCGCCGCGGACCCGTGCCATGCACGCCATGCGCGTGTTCGGGGCGAACCCGAGCCGGTCGAGCGTGGACGCCTCGTCGTCGCCGACCTCACTGAGGGCGTCGAGGCCGTCGAGGATCGCGACCGGGTCGGCACCGCAGACCCCCATCCGGCAGCCGGGCTCGATCGCGAGGTCGAGCGCCTCCGCGAGCTCGAGCAGCGACTGCCCGTCCTGCGCGGCGACGTGGAACTCGTCCTCGAAGGTCACCTCGGCGGCGTCGGCGTCGCTGGCGGCCCGCTCGCGCAGGACCTCGGTCGCCGCCACGCGGACCGCCGTCCCGCCACCGACCTCGACGAGGTAGTCCGCATCGCGTCGCCAGGCCCGCACGACGAAGGCCACCGCGGCGACGATCGCCGCGACCCTGACCACCGTGACCACGGCATCCGGCGGCGTCCAGCCGAACAGGTCCTCGACGCCGCTCGCGACGACGGGTGCACCGAACCAGTAGAACAGCGAGAAGCCGGCGGCGCCGTACGCGGCCGTGACCCGCGCGCGCCGGAGCGGCACGATCGACACGATCGCGTAGTAGCTGCCGAGGCTCACGAGCAGCGCGAGGCCGTAGGCGGCGAGGAACGCCCCGACCCCCGTCGACGCCGGGTCCTCGAGGGTGAAGAACGCGACCACGAGTCCCGGGAAGACCCCGGCGAAGAAGCGCCGGTACCCCGCGTACTGCTCGTCATCGTCGTCGTGGTCGGCGAAGTGCGCGACGCCCGGGTTGAAGTCGTAGCAGTTCTTCGTGCACCCGACGCAGGGCTGGCAGTGGCTGTTGGGCACGAGCACGGCCGGTGCCTGGCCGTACAGCCGCTGCACCGGCAGCAGCGGGCACACGCTCGAGCACCACCCCGACTTGCCCTTGAACACGAGGCCGCCCGCGAACGCGAGGGTGGCGACGGCCAGCAGCAGCGCGGCCGTCGCCGGGCCGCTGTGGTTGAAGACGACCCGGCGCAGCGGGACCAACGTCAGGACGGCCGCGATCCCGATCAGGTGGGCGTGGCGTCGCAGCCACTCGGGCTGGGGCAGCGCCCGGCTGAGCTCGAACCGCCGCGGGAGCTGGTTGGACGCCGCGAGCGGGCAGGCGTTGCGCCACAGCCCCGGCGCGAGCAGCCAGACCGCGGGCAGCACCGGGACGGTGAGCTTCCAGAACAGCGGCAGCCCGACGTCGGGCGCGAACCCCAGGAGCGCGATCTCGGCGAGGAACAACAGCAGCACGACCCCACGGACCACGTCCCACGCACCGAGCGGGACACGACGCGGGACCTGCGTGTAGTTGGGGAAGACCGGCAGCGGCCGCTGCCCGGTCACTTCGTGACCGCGCGCGTGAGCGTTCGGAGCCGGTGCGCGAGCACCCGGCCGAGCTCGAACAGGAAGGCGCGGGCGAGGTCGGGGTGGGCCGCCGCCCACGCGTCGAACCGCTCGCGCGTGAGCATCAGCACCTCGGCGTCGCCGTCGGCGAGGACGTCCGCCGACGCACCCCCGCCGTCGACGAACGTCACCTCGCCGACGACCGAGCCCTCCCCCATGGTCCGCAGGAGGCGCCGTCGGCGACCGGCGCCGGCGTAGGCGGCCAGCGTGCCCGCGGCGACGACGTACAGCGCGGTCGACGCCTGGCCCTCGCGCAGCAGCGCCTCGCCCGCATGCAGGCGGCGCGGTGTCGTCGAGGCGAGCAGGGCCCGCAGGTCGTCGTGCGACCACCCGGTGAGGAACTCGACGTCGGTCGGGGCCTCCTCGCCGACGCCGTAGTCGAAGAAGCCCACGCCCGTGCCCCCGGTCTCGTCGCGTCAGCCTAGGACCGGGCCGGTGCCCGGCGTGGGCCTGTGCCTCTCGTCTACCTGCCGGCCGCCCCGGCGAGCTCGCGCGCCGCCGTCTCGAGCTTGTCGAGGATGTGCTGGACCACGTCCTTCTCGTGGCGCAGCCCCTCCTTGAAGCGCGAGTTGTCGGCGTCGGAGATCTGCATGCGCAGGTCACCGAACTGGTTCATCAGGACCCGCTCGAGGAGCAGCGACTCCTCCTGGTTGAGGTCGAGCTGCATGGCTGCCCTTCCGTCCGCCTGCTCCCAACGTACGGGTGTCAGGGGCCGGCATCCAGCGCCGCGCCGCGCACGGGTCCCGCGAACTCACCGGCGCTGCTACGGACCCACCAGTCCCCGGTCTCCCGGCGCTCCGCCCGCGTCGTGTAGCGGTAGCGGAACCGGCGGGCCCGGACCCACGCGGGCGCCTCGCCGTCGAACGGGTCGACGCGCACGAGGCGCCGCACCGCCGGATCGCCGCTCGCGAGGTGCTCGAGGAGCGCCCGGAACCACGTGCCGCGGTAGGCGGAGGACAGCGGCACGAACCAGAGCAGCCAGTCGATGCGCAGGTGGTAGGGCGCGACCTGGGGCGGTCGGCGTCCGGGCTCACCGGGCTTGCCGCGGAACTGGTACTCGCGCCACTCGGCCTCGGGATCGCGCGGGTCGCGGGCGAGCGTGCCCTCGATCACGACCTCGTACCGCTCCTTCGAGATCGACCCGAACGCCCCGTACGTGTTCACGAGGCGCAGGCTCGTGAAGCTCGCGTTCATCCGCTGCTTGCGTGAGACGAGGTTGCGCACGACCGGCACGCTCAGCCAGGTGACGAGCGCCGCGAGCGCGATCGAGGCGATGGCGTGCCAGGCCGGCAGGGCCGCGAGGTCGTCCGGCGGTGTCACCCAGGCGTCCGGCACGACCCAGCCGAGGACCTCGCCCGAGAGCGCCGCCGCCGCGATGACCATGGTGGTCGCGTTGAGCCAGGCGAAGTTGCCACTGACGACGAGCCAGCCCTGCGTCGTGACGACGATCGCTGCGGCGACCGAGGCGACCGGCTGCGGGGCGAGCAGCAGGAAGGGCACGACGAGCTGGGTGACGTGGTTGGCGGCGACCTCGACCCGGTGCAGGGGCATCGGGAGGTGGTGGAACCACCAGCTCAGCGGACCCGGGATGGGCTGGGTCTCGTGGTGGAACCTCAGGCAGGTCAGGTCGCGCCAGCAACGGTCCCCGCGGACCTTGATGAGGCCGGCGCCGAACTCGACCCGGAAGAGCAGCCATCGGAAGAGCCAGAGGACGAGCAGCGGCGGGGCCGTGTTGCGCGGGCCGAGCCAGATGGCCAGGAAGCCGGCCTCGAGCAGCAGCGACTCCCAGCCGAACGCGTAGAAGATCTGGCCGATGTTGACGTAGCTGAGGTACAGCGCCCACAGCGCCGCCCAGACCCCGATGACCAGCGGCGCCGGCAGCCGCTCGACCACGCCGACGACGACCAGTGCGCTCAGTGCGACCCCGACCCAGCCCAGCCCGAGCGCCAGCCGGTCCGAGTACGCACGATGGAACAGGCTCGGCGCCTCCCGCGGCTCGGCGCCTGCCAGATGGCGGGGTGTGGGCAGCAGCCCCCGCTCGCCGAGGAGCGGGACCCACTGGTTGACCACGTTGAGGAAGGCGACGAGGTACAGCAGGCCGAGCCCGCGCTGCAGGATCAGCCGGGCGGCCCAGAGGTCAGGCGCCGACAGCCAGCCGGTCAGGGTCTCCATCGCCCCGCACGCTACGCGCGTGGGGCGGGCGGGGTCAGAGCTGCGGGCCGGGGCGGCTGCGGCCGCGACCGGCGAGGAACCCGGCGAGCGCCATGGCCAGGAAGCCCAGCCCGCCACCGGTGGCCGGCAGCGCCGCGTTGGCGGCCGGGGCGGCAGCGATCGGTGCGGCGCCGAGGCTCGCCGCCGTGCGCGGCTTGGGGCAGGCATCGGAGGCGAGGCCGCGGTCCCAGCGGGCGTCGTCGATGCGGTAGCTCAGGAGGTTGGGCCGGACGTAGTCGAAGGGGTCGTACAGGAACCGCACCTCGGTCTCCACGCCCATCGCCTCGAGGTCGCCGAGCAGGACCGGTTCGAAGTCGTCGGACGAGCCGTACTCGGTCACGAAGTCGTGGTGGTTGGGCACGAACACCGTCGGGCGGAGCGCCTCGATGTACATGGCCGGGTCACGGAGGCCGTTGAACGGCTGGTTGAACCCGAGGATCGCGCCGACCTGCACGTCGGTCTGCGGCAGGCCGCGCAGGACGTCGAACACCTGCGGTGCCTGCTCCTTCAGCGGACCGGACGAGTCGTGGTAGGTGAGCGCGAAGTCGCCGATCCGGAGCTGGTAGAGGACCGTGCCGCCCTCGTCGCCCGCGGCGTCGAACATGAAGCCCGGGCCCGGCGGGTGCAGCAGCACCGTGCCGGCGTCCGGGATCGGGACGGGGTTGCTGGTGTGGTCGTGGTCGGGGTCGGGCGGCTCCGCTGCGGAGTGGACGTGCAGGACCGCCGAGGTGCAGACGTCGTCGAAGACGTCGAACTCGCGCACCGCCCCGAAGTCGTCGAGGTCGCTGAAGACGACCTCGCAACGGACGGCGTCGCCGCCGCTGGCGCGGGCCTGGTCGCAGTGGCTCTGGGTCCCCACGACCACCGCGCCGGTCGCCGCGGCGATCGGGCCGGAGTCGAGCGCGTGGTCGAAGTGGGCGTGGCCGACGAAGATCGCCTCGGGCGCGAGGTCGACGAGGTCCTGCGTCGTCGCCGGCACGTAGTTCGGCCGGTCCTCCTGCTTGTGGATGTAGGCGTCGAACAGCACGACGTGCCCGTCGACCGCCGCGGCGAACGTCGCCACCGAGACCCACGACAGGTGCACCTCGCCCGGACGGACCACCCCCGTGATCGGGTCGACGTTCTCGGCGCCGAAGAAGTACTGGCGCGCGGCGACCACCTCGGCCGGTGCCGGGGCGGCCGTCGACGTCGCGGTCGACCGGGCGTGGGTCGTGTCGGCACCGGCGTGGCTGGCCGGCAGCGACAGGGTGGCGGCGATGGTGGCCATCGCGAGCGGGCGCAGGTGGCGGCGCATGGCTGGCTCCGGGAGGACGGGGTGGTCACGAGGGTTTCGACGACGGCACCGGCCGCTCCTCCCCGCCCCGTGCCGTACGGTGGCGGCATGGACGTCACGGTTCGGTTGTACGCCGACCTCGCCGACCTCGCGGGCGGCCGCGACCACGCGGTCCCGGCCAACGGCGGCCGCTCCGTCAAGGACCTCATCGAGTCGCTGGGCGTGCCCCACACCGAGCTGGCACTGGTGCTGGTCGACGACGAGGCCGTCGCCCCCGATCGCCTGGTCACCGGCGGCGAGCGGGTCGCGGCCTACCCGTGGTTCGGCGTGCTGGCACCCGACCCGGACGTGGCCTTCGGGCCTCGGCCTCCGCGTCCCGTGAGGTTCGTCGCCGACGTCCACCTCGGCACCCTCGCCCGCCGCCTCCGCACGCTGGGGTTCGACACGTGGTGGGACCGCGACGCGGACGACCCCGACCTCGCCGCCAGGGCCCGCGACGAGGAGCGGGTGCTGCTCACCCGCGACCGTGGGCTCCTCATGCGGCGGTCGGTCGCGTTCGGCCACCTCCCCCGATCCGACGACCCCGGCGACCAGCTCCGGGAGGTGATCGCGCGCTTCGACCTCGCACCCGACATCGCGCCGCTGACCCGCTGCATCCGGTGCAACGGCCGGCTCGTGCACGTCGACAAGGCGGACGTGCTGGAGGAGCTGCCACCACGCACCCGAGTCGAGCACGACCGGTTCCACCGCTGCGACGGCTGCCACCGCGTGTACTGGGGTGGCAGCCACCTCGACGGGCTGAACGACATCGTGGAGGCAGCGCTGGCCGGACGCCCCGACGTGGCACCCTTCGACCACCGATGACGGCTCGGGGTCCGGGATGACGAGGGGGGCCGGGGTGTCGCAGCGGCCACGACAGCGGATGCTCCTCGCGGCCGCCCTGCTGCTCGCCGGGCTGACACCGCTCACCGGTGCGTCCGCAGCGGCCGAGGACGCAGGCCAGGCCTCACGGGTCGCTGCCGCAGCGACCGCGGCGGCGCCCATCCACACCCCTGCCCCCGCACCCGGGTCGCTCGTGTTCGCGACGACCACGCCGGTCGGCGCGTGGGTCGCCCCGGGGGCCGCGATCCGGTCGGCCGTCCTGCTCGTCGACGACGT
>JBFHRB010000050.1:0-15227 GCA_041591915.1 Nitriliruptorales bacterium | reverse complement strand
CTTGATCAGCTCCTCGATGTTGTTCGGCGAGATGTTCTTGCCGCCCGCCGTGATGATGAGCTCCTTCTTGCGCCCGATGATCTTGAGGTAGCCGTCGTCGGAGAGGCTGCCGAGGTCACCGGTGTGCAGCCACCCGTCCTCGTCGAGGAGCTCGGCGGTCGCCTCCGGCCGCTTCAGGTAACCGGGTGTCATCGACGGGCCCCGCGCGATGACCTCGCCATCGTCGGCGATGCGCAGCTCGATCCCCGGGAGCACCTTGCCAACCGTCCCGATGCGCTGCTGGCCCGGCGGGTTGAAGCTGAGGACCGCCGTCGTCTCGGTCATGCCGTAGGCCTCGCAGATCTCGAGGCCGATGCCCGCGAAGAACGTCAGTGCCCCCTCGGAGATGGGAGCCGCGCCGGACACGGGGATCCGGCACTGATCGAGCCCGATCTTCTCGCGGATCTTCGAGAACACGAGCTTCTCGAACAGGGCGTGCTGCGCCTTCAGCTTCAGCGGCACGGCGTCTCCGCGCTGCTTGATCCGAACGACCTCCTGACCGACCTCGAGCGCCTTGAGTGCGAGCTTGCGCCGACGCTCGTCCTCCTCCGCCTGGACCCCGGCGGTCAGCGCCGCCTGGACCTTCTCCCACACGCGCGGAACGCCGAGGAAGGCGTAGGGGCGGGCCTTCTGCACCGTCTCGAGCATCCCCTCGATCTCGGACGAGAAGTGGACGTGCGCCCCGTAGCGGACCGCCGTGTAGTGCGAGAACGCCCGCTCCGCGATGTGCGCGAGCGGCAGGTACGAGATGAGGCGCGGGTTGGCGTCGAACGTGACCAGGTCGGTGAGCGACTCCGCCAGCCACATCAGGTTGTGGTGGGTGAGCACGACGCCCTTGGGGTGGCCGGTCGTCCCCGAGGTGTAGATCAGGGTGACCGGGTCGTCGGGGTTGACGGCCCGCCAGGCGTTCTCGAAGGCTCCCCCACCGTCCTCGGCGAGCTGCGTGCGGCCCTGGCGCCTCAGCTCCTCCCAGGAGGTCACGTCGCTGAGCTTCTCGGCATCGTTGACGACGATGACGTGCTCGAGCGCGGGGAGCTGGTCGCGGATCCCTTCGATGCGGGCGTGCGACTCGGCATCGTCGACCACGATCACCTTCGCGCCGCAGTTGCTGAGGATGTACGCGAGCTGCTCCGGCTGCAGCGTGTAGTACAGCGAGCACGGGACGCCGCCGGAGTGCAGGGCTGCCACGTCGGCGATCACGTGCTCGGGGCGGTTCTTCAGGAGCAGCGCGATGTAGTCGCCGTGCTCGACACCGAGCCCGATCAGTCCGGTGGCCACCTCCATGACCTGCTGGCGGTAGTCGGCCCACGTGAGCGTCCGCCAGGCGTCACCCTCCTTGATGCTGAGCGCTGGCAGCGACGCGTTGGCCTCCGCCGTCTCCTGGAACTGTTGGCACGCCGTCCGACCGACCGCGGCGGCCTCGATGCGTGCTCGGTCCTTGTCCAATTGCGACACGCTGCGTCTCCCTCCCGCATGGATGCGCCATACCAGCCGACCGGGGCCGGTCAGGTCAAGGGCTGGACGAGAAGGACCCTGGGGGGCGGGACGCCTCGGCTAGAGGTCCCAGCCGGAGTTCGGGATGCCGAGCGCCTCTTCTCCCGTGCATGGAGTCGTGAGCGTCGCGAAGGACTCCACGTGCTTGCGGACCTGTTCGCCCTCGTCGATGAACAGGAAGTAGCAGTTCTCGCCACCCCAGGTGACGGCACCCAGCGTCCGCCCGTCGGGGCCTGGCGCGATCGACACCTCGTTGCGCTCGTCGACCTCGACGTTGCCGGGCAGATAGGTGAATGCGCCGGGCTCCTCGTAGTCGGCCGGATCGGCGGAGTACGTGCCGTCGGCGCGGTCGGACCGCACCAGCTCCGCCACACCGAGCACGTTGCGCAGACCCGCGATGGCGGCGCTTCGTTGCGCCTTCTGGCGCTGCTCGATGTAGGTCGAGATGGCGATGGTGGACAGGATCCCGAGGATGATCACCGAGACGAGGAGCTCGACCAGCGAGAAGCCAGCCTCGTCACGCTGGCGACGGAAGACCTTCATCACACCCCCTCGGTTTCGCGACACCTTATCCAGCGGGACCGCCCGCCACCGTGCATCCAGCCGTCACCACGGCACGCCCGGCGGCGGTGCCTGCCCGGTGAGCTGGGCCAGCAACCCGGCTGCCACCTCCTCGCCGATCGCCGCGTGCACTGCGGGCGGCCAGTGGATCCCGTCGGGGTTGAGGCGGTCGGCCATCGGCTCGGCGTGGTCCCAGCAGGACACGGTCGCGAAGCCGTGTCTGGTGGCGATCTCGAACTGGTGTGCCTCGGCCTCTCGGTGTCGAGGGTGGACGTGCGCGTAGAAGTCCGAGCGGTGCGACGTCGGCCCGACGACCACGCCGGGGACACCCTGCGTCAGGCCGCGGACCTGCACCAGGAGCTGGTCGAACAGCCGCTCGAACTCACGCGGGGGCGTACGGCGCCGACGCCCCGCGGTTGCGCGCACGGCCAGGGGGTACGCCGCGGTGAGGGCTCGACGGAGCCGTCGGCGCACCGGGGCCGGACGGACGTAGGGAACGAGGGCGTCGACCGCTGCCGGGATGCCGCCCGGTGCGTTGTCGAAGCTGCCGAGGCCGACGACCACCGCGTCGGCCCCGTGGAGCACCTCGAACTGCACGTGCCGGTCCTTCTGCAGGGCACGCAGCGCGTCTCGCACGAGCCAGCCCGGCCGCGCCACGACCTGGACCGCGACCTCGCGGGCGAGCTCCGCCTCCAGCCGCCGCGCCACGACGTTGGGGTAGAGGTGGTCGACCCAGGGGAGCTGGGGCCCGACGTCGTCGGTGAACGCCGTCGAATCGCCGAGCACGACGAGGCGAAGTGGCCCGTCGTCGCCGGAATCCCGAGCGGCTCCCATGGCCGCGGACGGTAGCGCCCGCGCGCAAGGGGCACTCCTGCCGCTGCGGGTTGGTCAGCCCTCCTCCGCCCGCCGTACCATCCCCACCATCCCGTCGCCCCCGAAGGGCCCTTCCATGTCCTCGGACGTTCTCCTGCCGGGACCGTCGACCGACGAGCGGCTCGCCGAGCTCCTCCGACGGAACCGTCGACGCTCGACCGCCCTGTTCGCGGTCGTGGCGTTCAACGTCTGGGTGTGGGGCACCCGGATCTACAACTTCTTCACGACCGGCGAGGAGCGGACGTTGGCGTTCACGCTGGTCCACCTCGCCCTGTCCTTCGCCGCCCTCGCGGTCACCGGCGTCGTCGCCGCCATCGCCTGGAGGATGCGCCGGGACTCCCTCGACGGGCCCGCGGCATGACCCGGCTCCAGCGGCTCAGCCTGGCGTCACTGGCCCTCACGCTGCTGCAGGTGGCGTGGGGGGCGTTCACGCGCGGATCGGGCAGTGGCTACGGCTGCAAGGACCGGTGGCCACTGTGCGAGGGCGGCGTCCTGCAGGTCGGCGACCTCGGTGGACTCCTGCCCCGCTGGGAGTTCGAGATGGTCGTCGAGTGGATGCACCGATGGATCGCCTCCGTCGTCGTCGTCCTGCTCGTCTGGGTCGCGGTCCACGCGTGGCGCCGGTACCGCGCACACACCCGGCTCGTGTGGCCGGCCATCGCGGCCGTCGTCGTCGTCCTCGGCCAGTCGGCGCTGGGCGCTGCCGTGGTCATCTCCGACCTCGATGCCGACCTCGTCACGGTCCACCTGATCGGTGCCACGACGCTGCTCGCACTCGTCACCTACGTCACGGTCAACGCCCTGACGCTCGACGAGCCCCCGACGGGGCGCCGTGACCGCGGGTGGGAAGTGCTGCTGCTTGCGGCTGGAGTGGGCGTGGTCGCCACGCTCGTCCTCGGCTCGAGCGTCCACAACTTCCACGCGTTCGACGGCTGGCCGCTCCCTGCGGGCCAGATCGTCCCCGAGTTCGGCACCCAGAAACAGCTCCTGCACTACCTGCACCGCATCGCCGCCGCGGTCGTCTGGGTCTACCTCGGCTACGTCGCGTGGCAGGTGATCCGACGCGAGCGGCCCCGCCGCGAGACGATGCTCGTCCACGGGGCGGCGGCGCTCTTCACGGCCAATGTCGGACTGGGCGCCGTGCACGTCTTCACCGCGGTCTCGTCCACCGTCACGATCGTGGCGCACCTCGGGCTCGCTGCCTCGGTGTGGACGTGCCTCGTCGCTGCCTGGGCGTTCGCGCGGCGTGCGACGGACGACGAGCTCGCGCTGCCGACGCCGGGGGCACCCGCCGAGGTCTCGGCGTGACCCAGCCGGTGGATGCGGTCGGGGACCTCGCCGGGGCGGCGGAGGACATGGCGCCGGATGCCGGGTCGTGGAAGCGGACCCTTGCCGCCTACTTCTGGCTGACGAAGCCGCGCATCATCGAGCTGCTGCTGATCACGACCGTCCCGGCCATGGTCATCGCCGACCGTGGCTGGCCGGGCACCTGGCTCGTCCTCGCCACGCTGATCGGCGGGACGCTCAGTGCGGCCTCCGCGAACACGATCAACAACTACCTCGACCGCGACATCGACCGGCTCATGCGGCGCACCCGCGGCCGTCCGACCGCCCGGGACGAGATCACCCCACGTGGGGCCATCGGCTTCGGCATCGTGCTCGGCATCGCCGGGTTCGCCTGGCTGACGCTGTTCGTGAACGTGGTGGCGGCGCTCCTCGCGACCTCCGCGATCTTCTTCTACGTGTTCGTCTACACGCTCGGCATGAAGCGGCGGACCAACCAGGCGGTCGTGATCGGCGGCGCAGCCGGCTGCGTCCCCGTGCTGACCGGCTGGGCGGCCGTTCCGGGGACCACCCTCGCCGACCCCGTGCCGTGGCTGCTGTTCGCGATCATCTTCTGGTGGACGCCCCCGCACTTCTGGGCCCTCGCCATGAAGTACCGCGACGACTACGCGGCCGCCGGCCTGCCGATGCTCACCGTGACCCACGGCAACGACGAGACCACCCGACACATCCTGCTCTACAGCTATCTGCTGCTCGCCGTGGTCCTCATGTACATCGCCGGCGCCCGCGCGGGATGGCTCTTCGTCAGCGTCTCGCTCGGACTGACCGGGGCGTGGCTGGTGCTCGCCCACCACCTCTTCCGCGAGAAGACCGTGAAGGCCGCCATGCGGCTCTTCCACTACTCGACGACCTACCTCGCTGTCATCTTCATCGCCGCGGCGGTGGATGCGGTCATCGCCTGACGGGCCACCGCCGCGCCGGCGGTGGACGCGGTGCTGAACTGATCAGCCGATGAGCCCGGCGGTCGCGTCGAAGCTGAACGTGACCTCGCCCTGCATGTTGGGGTGGATGGAGCAGAAGTACAGCCACGTGCCCTCTTCGCCCGGCGCCTCGAAGCCGTAGTCGATCGAGGCGGGTCCGGTGATGTTCTCGCCCTGGAAGAACAGGGGGTCCTCCGTCGTCGGACCCTCGAAGATCCAGACGTTGTGGACGACACCGCTCTGCTCGTTGTCGAACGTGAAGGCCACGAGCCCCTCGGCCGGGAGCTCGAACGACTTGGTGACGAACTCGACCGAGTCCTCGGCGACGACGACGGGGGCGCCCTCGGGGGCCGCGATCGTCGGCTCGTGCGGTTGGCGGTTGATGTTGAGGTCCGCGGCGTCGACGTCACCGATGACGCCACCCGCAAACAGCGCGCCGATGAGCATCGGGATCGCCACGAACCCGCCCACGACCGCCTTCTTCGGCGCGTCGAGCTTCTCCTGTGACGAGACGAGCGAGATCGCCGCGAGGATCACCGATGCAGCGACGATCGCGAGGATCAGCGCCAGGAACTTCGTGGACCAGAGCAGCATCCATGCGAAGAACCCGACCGTGACGGCGATCACGGCGAGGATGCCGAGGGGCATCAGGAGCGGCGTGATGACCCGCTCGCGGAAGTCATTGGTCTGCTGCTGCATCGGGATCAGCTCCCTGTGGTGACGGTCGGGATGGGACGCGGCTGGCGCTCGGCGCGTTCGCGCCGCTCCTCGCCGTTGGCCCAGCGGAAGAACTTCACGGTGATGATGCCCCAGAGGTAGAAGCCGGCCACGGTCTTCATGATGAGGCCGCTGAAGCGCATGTCGTCGGCCGCGGAGATCCCCCAGAGGCGCGGGAAGGTCTCGTAGACGGGGTAGAGCACGCCGTTGCCGAACGTGAGCGCGGACGCCGGGACGGTCGGCAGGATCGTCTGGATGAAGAGGTAGCCGAGCTGGGCGAGCGGCGACAGGCGCGGGATCTCGTCGACCGGGGACATCACGGGCATCCACATGAAGATCGCGGTGGCCACGAGCACGACGTGGACCCCGAGGTGGAGTGGCTCGTTGCCGATCGAGGCCGTCATGAGGGCCGGGATGTGCAGCGCCATGAGGGCGCCGTTGAAGACGAGCGTCGCGACGAGTGGGCGAGACGCGCGGCCCACGAACTTGCGGACGCGGTCGTTGCGGATGAGCAGTCGGAACATCCAGGCCGGCGTGCCGACCAGCAGCAGCGGCGGGACGACCAGGACCTCGAGGAGGTGCTGGAGCATGTGCGCGCTGAAGAGGTAGTGCTCGCCGATGTCGTGGATCGGACCGGCAGCCGAGAACCACAGCACGGCGACCCCGGCCACGAACGCGGCCTTCTGGCGTGTGGTCGCCGGGGGGTCGTCAGGGCGCGGGTGGTAGGTCGGTCCGTGGGTTCGCAGCGTCCAGAAGTAGAGGACGAGCAGGCCGATCGAGAGCGCCCACGCCTCGGGGTGGAACTCGAGAGCCCACGGGTTGGGAGTCATGGTCGGCCAGGCCTCGCGATGCCGCTACGGACGCGTCGTGCCCAGGAAGGTCGCCAGCGCCACGCCGTAGACCGCCAGGGCGGTGATGAGACCCGTGAGCATCAGTTGGGTGAAGAGTCGGGTGTCGTACTTCAGGTGCATGAAGTAGCCGACGACCATCACGAACTTGATCACCGCGAGCGACGTCAGCCAGACCGCCGGAGCGGGGATGGCGATGTAGAAGAGGCTGACCTCCATCGCCGTCAGGATCGCGAGGATGATCGCGATCTTGACGTAGAGACGCTCGGTCGGGTGGTGCTCGTCGTGCGTCCCGAGGTCCTGCTCGCCCTTGGTGTCGGTGCTCACGGCTGCTGCTCCTGCTCCGAGAAGGTCGGTCGACCGGGACCGATCAACCTGCGGGGATGAGGTAGACGACGGTGAAGATGATGATCCAGATGATGTCGACGAAGTGCCAGTAGAGGCCGATCATCTCGGTCTTGAGGTCCTCGCCGGGGCCGATGCGGCCCATCTTCATCATGGTCCACAGGCTCAGGAGCATGATGATCCCGACCGTCACGTGCGCGCCGTGGAAGCCGGTCAGCACGAAGAACGACGACGAGAACGGCGACGTCGTCAGGCCCATGCCCTCCTTGACGAACGCCGTGAACTCGAAGACCTGGCCGCCGATGAAGACCATGCCCTGGAAGGCGGTCGCCAACAGCCACAGGCGGGCGCGCCGCATGTCGCCCTTGGTGTGGGCAGCGTGGGCGAGCACCATCGTCAGCGACGACATCAGCAGTACGAACGACGAGACGCTCGTGTACGGGATGTCGAAGAGCTCGATCCCGTTGACGGCGTTGTTGAAGTCGTCGAGGTACAGCAGGTACGTCGAGATGAAGGCGCCGAAGAACAGGAACTCCGAGCCCAGGAACGCCCACATCGCGAGCTTGCGGTTGTCGAGACCGAGCGAGGTCTCTTCAACGGGGACACTCACGTGTCGTCCTTCCGTGTGAGGTCAGCGCGGTGCGCGCGTGTGGTCAGTGGTGGTCGTCTTCAGCGAGGGGCTCGAGCTGCCAGGCGTACATCCCGAACAGCAGCACGAGACCGCCCACGAGGGCGACGGTCAGGCTCTTGAAGATCACGCCGTAGCCGACGACGGGCAGGCCCAGCGTCATGACGAGCGGCCAGTACGACGGGCTCGGCATGTGGATGTCCTCGTCGACCTCGGTGCCGGCCTCCGGCGGAGCGTCGACCTGGCCACCAGCCGGGACGGGCACGGCGTGGCCGGCGTCGTCCTCGGCGTACTTGCGGTGCCAGAACTCGTCGCGAGCGGTGATGACCGGGATCTTGTCGAAGTTGTGCGGCTTCGGCGGCGACGTCGTCAGCCACTCGATCGTGCGCGCGTCCCACGGGTCGGGCGGTGCGTCCTCACCGTTGCGGGTCTTCAGCATCGCGATGAAGAAGATCACGGTGCTGATGGCGATGATGAACACACCGATCGTGGACAACAGGTTCCAGAACTCGACCGTCGGTCCCAGCTCGTCCGGCAGGACGTAGGTGCGTCGCGGCTGGCCGAGGAGCCCGGAGAAGTGCATCGGCCCGAACGTGAGGTTGAAGCCGATCAGCCACGTCCAGAAGTGGAGCTTGCCCCAGGTCTCGTCGATCAGCTTCCCGGTGACCTTGGGCCACCAGAAGTAGATGCCGCTCATGATCCCGAACAGGGCACCACCGAAGAGCACGTAGTGGAAGTGCGCCACCACGTAGTAGGTGTCGTGCTGCTGGGCGTCGGACGGGACGATGGCGTGGGTGACGCCACTGAGCCCGCCGATGGTGAACATCGCCACGAAGCCGATCGAGAACAGCATCGGCGTCGTGAGGCGGAGCTTGCCGCCCCACATCGTGAAGACCCAGTTGAAGATCTTGATGCCGGTCGGCACGGCGATGAACATCGTCGAGAGGCCGAAGGCGGAGGTCGCGACCGGGCCGAGGCCCGAGGTGAACATGTGGTGGGCCCACACGCCCCAGCCGATGAAGCCGATGGCCGCGCCGGCGAAGGCGACGGCCGCGTAGCCGAACAGCGGCTTCCTGGAGAAGACCGGCAGGACCTCGCTGACGATGCCCATGGCAGGCAGGATCAGGATGTAGACCTCGGGGTGGCCGAAGATCCAGAAGAGGTGCTGCCACAGCAGCGGATCCGCGCCCGCCGCAGCGTTGAAGAAGTTCGTCGCGAAGACGTTGTCGAAGGTGAGCTGGAACAGCGCCACCGCGATGACCGGCATCGCGAAGAGCAGCAGGAAGTTCACGACCAGCGCCATCCAGATGAACATCGGCATGCGCATGAACGTCAGGCCCGGCGCGCGCATGTTCAGGATGGTGGTGATGAAGTTGACCGACGCGGCGAGCGAGCCAAGGCCAAGGATCTGCAGCCCGATGGCGTAGAACGCCATGTTGTTGCCGGGGGCGGCGACGGAGAGCGGCGCGTAGCCGACCCACGAGCCGTTCGGGGCGGCCCCGAAGAAGAACGAGCTGTACAGGAACAGGCCACCGAACAGGTAGACCCAGTAGCTGAACGCGTTCAGCCGCGGGAAGGCGACGTCGCGGGCGCCGATCTGCAGCGGGATCAGGTAGTTGAAGAACGCGGCGGCCACGGGCATCACGACGAGGAAGACCATCGTGATGCCGTGCATCGTGAACATCTGGTTGTAGGCCTCGGCCGACAGGACCGTGCCCTCGGCCTGTGCCAGCTGGAGGCGCACCAGCATGGCCTCGAGGCCACCGATGATGAAGAAGATGAAGCTGGTGACGCCGTACATGATGCCGATCTTCTTGTGATCGACGGTCGTCAGCCAGCTCGCGAAGCCGGTCTCGGCGGTCGGGCGCCGGAAGATGCTGCCGCTCGCGACGGAGGCGCTTGCCATGGAGGTTCCTCCCCGGTCAGGCGAGGTCGTGGTCGGTCAGGGTCACGTGAGGCTGAGGAGGTAGGCCACCAGGGCCTCGACCTCGTCAGGCGTGAGGTTCAGGTTCGGCATGCCGATGGCGGGCGACTCGTTCGGCCGCATCGGCTTCATCGCTGGCGGGTTCTCGAGCCACGCGGCCAGGGTCTCGGCGTTGAGCTCGAAGATGGCCCCGGCGAACTCCTGGCGGCTGGCGAGGTGCGTGAGGTCGGGTCCGGTGCGGCCGGCCGCGACGACCTCGGAGCCGTCAGCACGGAGGAACGGCTCGCCGTCGTTGATCGCGTGGCAGCCGACGCAGGCGCCCTGGTAGAAGACCTCGCGCCCGCGCGCCTCGAGCGTGCCGTCGGTCGGGACGTTGGCCGGCGCGAGCTGGTTGTCGACCCAGGCCTGCCAGTCACTGGCGCTCAGCGCGTTGACCCGCAGGCGCATGTTCGCGTGGCTGAGGCCGCAGTACTCGGCGCATTGCCCGAGGTAGTAGCCGGGCTCGTCGGCCATGATGTTGAGGGTCGTCACGCGACCGGGGACGACGTCCATCTTGCCGGCGAGCGGCGGGATCCAGAACGAGTGGATGACGGCGTTCTCGACCGAGTTGTTCTCCTCGGAACGCATCGAGAGCCGGACGGGGACGCCGGCCGGGATCGCCAGCTCGTTGGCGGTGTAGACGGTCTCGCCCCCGAAGTCGTAGCGGTACTCCCACCACCAGCGGTGGCCGATGACCTCGACCTGGACGGCACCCTCCGGCTCCGCGTCGAGCTCGAAGATCATCTGCACGGTGGGGACGGCGATCACGGCCAGGATCAGCGCGGGGATGGCCGTCCACAGGATCTCGAGCTTGGTGTTGCCGTGCGTCTGGGGGGGCAGGGTCCCGTCATCGTCCGGCTTCTGGCGGAACTTGACCATCGTGTAGATGATGAGGCCCTGCACGAGCACGAACACGACGACGGCGATCGCGAACACGATCCGGAACAGGTCGTCGGGCTTCTGGGCGAACGGCCCCTGCGGGTCGATCGCGCTCTGTGGGGCGTTGCCACACGCGCTGAGGATGAGGGAGAGCGCGAGCACCGCGGCTGCCTTGAGCCAGCGCTGTCGCGTCCGGGCGGTACGCACCGTCACGTCCCCTTGTCGTCCGTCGGACATCGGTTTCGGGTGGCCCGGTGGCGGATGGGCACGCCTGTCGTCCGGTCGTGGAGGGTGCGCCCCACCCCGACCGACGTGCGGCGGGCACGTCTGCAACCGGGTCCCCAGGGTGCGGTTCGGCCGGCTCCGGGTCGCTGCAGGCGTCGGGCCTGCACCGCCACGGTTCGCGTCGAACCACGAGGTGTCCCGACACGCGTCCATCTCGCACCGGAACGGCGCAGAGCCTAGCCGCCGAGGCACGGCACGTCGGAATCCCGGTGCATCGGCGTCGCGGAGAGCGCCCGTCGGGCTCATGGCTCCCAGCGGAAGGTGCGCACGGCGGCGCCGGCGGCGAGCACGCCCCAGACCCCGACCACGATGAACGACCCGGCGTCGAACGACCCGTCGACGGCGGCTCGGAGCAGCTGCCCCAGCGCGCCGGACGGCAGCGCGAGACCGAGGGACGCGAGGGGGCCGGGCAGCGCCTGCAGGTCGAACGCCAGCCCGCTGACGAGGAGGAGCAGCAGGAACACGGCGTTCGACAGGGCGAGGGTGAGCTCGGCCCGCAGCGCACCGGCCATGAGCAGCCCGATGCTGGTGAAGGTCGCCGCTCCCACGAGGAGGGCGACCAGGACCAGCGGCACGGCGCGCCACCGGGTCTCCCAGCCGAGGCCGGCGCTGGCGATCGCGAGGACGGCGGAGGCCTGGATGCCCAGCACCACGAGCATCGCCAGGACCTTGGCCGTGACGAACCCACCCCGGGTCAGCGGCGTGCCGCCCAGTCGTTTCAGGACCGCGTACTTCCGCTCGAAGGCCGTCTGGATCGCCACCGCGACCAGTCCGGTGGACATGGCGGAGATGGCCAGCACGCCCGGGACGAGGAACTCGACCGCCGAGCGGTCTCCGGTCGGCAGGACGTCCACCACCGAGAAGAACACCAGCAGCCCCAGCGGGATCCCGAGCGTGACCACGAGGCTCTCGGCCGACCGCACCATCAGCACGAGCTCGATCCGCGCCTGCGCCGCGATCGCGCGCCAGCGAGGTCCAGCTGCCGGGGCCGGGAGGGTCGCCGCGTTCATGGCCGGACCGCCGCGCTGCTCGGCTCGGCGGTGAGCCTCAGGAACACGTCCTCGAGGCTGCGCTTGCGGGCCTGGAGCTCACCGAGGGTCACGTCGCGCTCGGCCAGCCACGCCGTCAGGTCGGCCAGAAGCTTCGGGGTGGCCGGGGCGTGCACGAGGTAGGAGCCCCCACGCTGTTCGTCGACGACGACCCCGAGGTGGCGTCCGAGCGCGAGCACGTCGAGGCCCGGTTCCGCGGTGAAGCGGACGTCGGCCGGCACGTGGTCGTGCGTCAGCTCGTTGGGGGTCCCGAGCGCGACGAGCTCGCCACCGTCGACGATGGCCACCCGATCCGCGAGCTCCTCCGCCTCGTCGAGCAGGTGCGTCGTCAGCACCACGGTGGTGCCGCGCTCCTTGAGCGCTCGCACGTGCTGCCACGTTCGGCGCCGCGCCTGCGGGTCCAGCCCGGCCGTGGGCTCGTCGAGGAAGACCACCTCGGGACGGCCCACGAGGGCCAGCGCGAGGGACAGCCTCTGCTTCTGGCCCCCGCTCAGGTCGCGGTACTTCGTCCGGCGCGCGTCCTCGAGGCCGACGTCGCGCAGGAGCTCGTCCGGGTCCAGCGGGTCGGCGTAGAAGGCCGCGAAGAGGTGCAGCACCTCCGCAGGGCGGGCGAGCGGGTAGACGCCGCCCTCCTGGAGCATCAGGCCGACTCGAGGACGCAGTTGTGACGAGTCACGCTCCGGGTCGAGGCCCAGCACGCGCACCGTGCCCTCGTCCGGGCGCCGGTAGCCCTCGCAGCACTCGATGGTGGTCGTCTTGCCCGCACCGTTGGGGCCCAGCAGGGCCAGCGTCTCCCCCGGCGCCACGTCGAGGTCGAGGCCCGCCACGGCGGTGACCCGGCCGTAGCGCTTGACGAGCCCGCGGATCGAGATCGCGGGCTCGTGGGAGGTGGTCGCCGACGCGGCGTGGGATGGACCGGGCACCCGAGGGAGCGTACCCGTGGGTGCTCGCGCGCCGGTTCGCGCTCAGCCGGCCGACGCGTCGGGGTGGATGGCCGCGGCCTGGTTGCGGACCAGGTCGCCCGGGCGGAAGTCCTTCGCGGTCGCGTCGTCGAGCAGGTCGCTGATGATCCCGCGCGCCGAGGCGAGGGTCGCGGTCAAGGAGGCCTGCGCGCGCTCGGAGTCCCCGACCTCGATGGCGTACTGGGCGGCGGTGAGGCCCTGCACGACACGGTCGTTCAGCTCGAGCGCCTGGCGCTGCCGCTCGCGCTGGTCCTCGAACAGCTTCGGGCCGTGCAGCACGGCGCGGTAGGTCGACCGGATGGACCAGTAGTAGACGCCGACGCATGCGGTGACGACGTCGACGGCCATGAGGTGCCAGTCGTAGGCACCGCGGGCGCTCAGGCCCTCGGGGTAGTCGATAAGGGCCGGCAGGCCGAGGTGGAGCAGGTGTTCGCCGTGCCCGGCCCCGCAGCTGAAGAAGATCATCGCCGTGGCCAGGCCCAGCTTGTTGGTGCGCAGCTGCCCCTCACGGCGCAGCGCGTTGAAGATCGTGAACGAGATGGCGAAGTACGCCACCATGATGACGCCGTTGGCCACGGCGGCGATCTGCCACTGCATGGGGCTGCCTACTTCTTCTTGGCGGCACTCTTCTTCGCCGTCGTCTTCTTGGCCGGGGCCTTCTTGGCGGTCGTCTTCTTCGCCGCGGCCTTCCCGGACGCCGGCTTGCGCGTCGTCGCCGTCCTGGTGGTGCGCGTCTTCGTCGCCGTGGCCGTCCCGCCACCGCCGGCCGACGCGACCTCGGCGGGTTCGTCTTCGACCACGACGTCGTCGGCTTCATCCTCGTCGGCGTCGCTGCCCCCGCTGCGGTCGAGCAGCCTCGGGGCCTCCTGCACGGCCGGCCGGAGCGCCGCAGCGATCGACGTGAGCGCGCCCTCGATCTCCGAGATGCGCTTCTCGTCCGCGCGCAACTGCTCGGCGACGAGCAGCGCGCCACCGGCGACCGCGAAGACGATCACGGCGAAGCCTGCTGACGCCATGTAGACGACCTGGACCGGCACGAGCGTCTCGAGCGAGATCCGTAGGTAGCCGACGACCCCGATGAGGCCGGCGAGGGCGAGCAGGACGAGTCCGGCGGCCGACCGCCAGCGACGGGTGCGTTCCACGTCGATCTCTCCTTGTGAGGTTCGCTTGACGAGGAAGCCTCGTCGGAGCAGTGACTGGGCCCCCATGAAGGTGAGGACCGCGACGATGATGGCCGCGAGGCCGATGCCGAAGGTGCCGGGCATCACGGCGGCAAGCGGCGCGACGCCGGCCGTGCCGATCCGGCTGACCTCACGCAGGCCATCGCCGTAGTAGATCGGGGCCGGCTGCGGGGAGGGCGCGGGCTGCGGCGGCGCGACGACCGGGTCGAGGATCCCGCTGCCGCCCTCCGATGGCGGGACGATGACCTGGAACCCCGGGACGACACCGACGCCGCCGGTCGGGACCTGTTCGGTCGGCGAGGGCGAGGGGCTCGGGGTGGGCGACGGTGGCGCCACCTCGGGTTCGCGTGGCGGCGGCGTCGTCCGCGTCGGTTCCGGCTCGGGCTCCTGCGGCGGCGGGGGCGGCGGCTCCTCGGTCGGCTCCGGTTCCGGGTCCTCGGTCGGAACTGGCGGTGGGGGCGGAGGCGGCGGCTCGGTGGGAGGCGGATCGATGGGCGGCGGTGGCAGCTGCGCCCACGCGGACCCCACGCCGAGCGCGAGCAGCATCCCGACCACCAGGGTGGCCAGCAGCAGCACGCGCCGAGCGGTCATCGGTTCAGTGTCCCTTGCCGAGGTAGATCTCGCGCAGTTCTTCCTTGAGGTCGTCGAGCTCGTGGCCCTCGGCGTGCTGGCTGATCTCGCCCTTCTCGAGCACGTAGGCCCGGTGGGCGAGGTCGAGCGCGAGCACGTTCTGCTCGACGATCAGCACGGCGACTCCCTGCTGCTCGTTGAGGCGCCCGATGAGGTCGAACGTGTCCTCGGCCATGATGGGCGAGAGGCCGAGCGAGGCCTCGTCGATGAGCAGCAGCCGCGGGCCGGACATGGTCGCTCGGACGATCGCGAGCATCTGCTGCTGGCCGCCCGAGAGCGTGCCGGCGAGCTGCTTCTCGCGCTCCTTGAGGATCGGGTAGACCGAGAAGGCCTGCTCGAGCCGCTGCTCGATCAGGCTCCGATCCTCGACGACGTAGGCGCCGAGCTCGAGGTTCTGGCGGACCGTCAGGTCCTTCAGCATCCCGCGGCCCTCGGGGCACAGGACCAGGCCCTGCGGGACCAGGACCTCGGGCGAGCTGTTGGTGATGTCCTGCCCGTCGAAGGTGACG
>JBFHRB010000049.1:0-15269 GCA_041591915.1 Nitriliruptorales bacterium | reverse complement strand
GTCGCGCCGATGGACGACGACGCGCTGCAACGGCGCCTGCGGGACGCAGGGCTCGGCGAGGCTGCCCTGCAGTCGCTCCAGCAACTCGTCCGTCCCGCGCTCGCCCTACGGACGGATGGGGCCGCCCCACCGGATTCGTCGGGCTCACGCCTCGGGGGAGTGCCGCTCCTCCCCGACGACGTGACGTGGCCGGCGTGGGGCGATCGCCCACTCACCTTCATCTGCCTGCTCGACCTCGCGGAGTTGGCCCACGTGGCCGACATCGCGCCCCTGCCGTCGACCGGTCGCCTCGCCTTCTTCTACGAGCCGACACAGCAGGCCTGGGGCTTCGACCCCGGTGACCGGGGTGCGGCCCGGATCGTCCACATGCCGGCTTCGCAGCCGGTCTCGCCGCGGGAGTTCCCGACCGACCTCGAGGTGCACGAGCGGTTCGCGCCGGTCGCGCTCCGACCCGAGCCCTTGGCCTCCTGGCCCGACCCCGGGTCCGAAGCCGTCGCCCAGGCACTGTCCGGCCGCGACCGCGATCTCTACTGGGACGTCGTCGCGGAGTCCGAGTACGACCCGTCCTCGAGCCACCAGCTGCTCGGGTGGCCCCAGCCCGTGCAGGGCCCGATGGAGCTCGAGTGCCAGCTCGCGAGCAACGGCATCAACGTCGGGGGACCCAAGGGATACCGGAGCCGGCAGGCCAGGAAGCTGGCCGCCGGAGCCAGTGACTGGCGGCTACTGCTCCAGATCGACACGGACACCGAGGCCGGGTTCATGTGGGGCGACGCGGGGATGCTCTACGTGTGGATCCGCGACCAGGACCTCCAGGCCGGGCGGTTCGAGGCGACGTGGACGATCCTGCAGTGTCACTGACGCAGGTCGACGGTCGCGGTGAGCGGCTCTGTCCCTGCAACCACGTGGACGCGGACGGCGAGCCGCGACGCCTCGGGTGACAGCCGTGGTGCGAGCTGTACCTCGCCCGTCGATCGGTCGCGGTCGCCGCGGCCGTTGACGTCGAGCACCTCGTAGGTCGTACCGGCGTCGTCGACGACCGACCACGCGTCGGCGGGCGGGATGCGGCGGGGGAGTGGCGCGTCCGGGTCGACGGCCGTCCGCGCGAACCGCAGGTCCCAGCGCTCGGGCCAGATCTCGAGGGACAGCAGCCGGACGTGGTGCCCCCCCGCGATGCCGGCATCGACCCCGACGGCGACCACCCGCGGGGGAGCCGCGCCGTCGGGGACCTCCTCGACCACCGACGACCCCGCGCCGGATCCCGACTCCCAGGCCCAGGTCTCGTCGGCGCGGATCCGCCCGTCCGCGAGGACCGTGAGCTGTGACGTGCAGCGCCCCGACGAGGTCGCCCCGTTGACGTCGAGCTGGACGTAGCGGAACGACAACCGGTCCTCCTCACGCGTGCCGACCAGCCGACCATGCACGATGTTGCCGCCGGCGTACACGGCGGACACCACGCCCGCGCTCTCGCGGTAGTGGAAGCGCGTGCTGCCGTCGACCTGGCCGTCGGCAGAGTTCTCGATGGCCGCGAAGACGCGGCCGTCGAGCGAGGGAACCCGGTCGCTCACAGGCCGTAGGTCTTGGCGATGATCTCGCGCATGATCTCGTCCGTCCCACCCCCGATGGGGCCCAGCCGCGCGTCACGCCAGATCCGCTGGGCGGCGTACTCCATCATGTAGCCCGCGCCGCCGTGGATCTGCACGCACTCGTCAGCGACGTCGAACGCGAGTCGCTGGGTGATGAGCTTGGCCATCGCCACCTCTCGCAGCGTGTCCGGGTGGGGAGCCGAGCCGTCGACGCCGCCGGCACAGAACATGCGGAGCGCGTGCTCGGTGATGGCACGCCCCACGGCGATCTGCGTGTTCATGTCCGCGAACCGGTGACGCCACACCTGGAACTTGGCGATGGGGCGGCCGAACGCCTCACGCTCCTTCGCGTAGGCGATGGCGAGCTCGAGGGCCTTCTCCGCCGCGACCACGGCGCCGAGCGCCATCGACTGCCGCTCCCAGGCGAAGTTCTGCATGATGGCGTAGAAGCCTCGGCCCACACCCCCGAGCCGCTGCTCGTCGGGGATGCGCACGCTGTTGAACGTCAGCTCGCCGGTGTGCGAGGTGCGCCACCCGAGCATCTTCATGCGCTTGCGCTCGAAGCCCGGCGCATCGGCGTCGACGATGAAGAGGGTCAGCTTGTCGTGCTCGCGTTCGGCCCCCGTGTCGACCTTCGCGGCGATCACGTAGAAGTCGGCCCACGAGCCGTTGGTGATGAAGACCTTGGCCCCGTCGATCACCCAGTCCCCGTTGGCCTCCTGTACCGCGCGGGTCTGCAGCCCCGCGACGTCGGAGCCGGCGCCCGGCTCGGTCACGCCGAGCGCCCCGATGATCTCCCCCCGCAGGGCCGGGACGAGCCAGCGCTCGAGCTGGTCGTCCGTGCCGAAGTTGCTGACGTAGAGGCAGGCGAGGTCCGAGTGGGCGCCGAGGTCGGCCGCGACGCCGCCGGTGCCCGCCCGAGCGAGCTCCTCGATCCAGATGGCCTGCGCGAGGTGGTCGGGGCCCGACCCGCCCCAGCGCTCGGCGAACTTCATCCCGAAGAAGCCGGCCTCGCCGACGGTCCGGAACAGCTCCCTGGGGAAGTCCTCGGCCGCCTCCCACTCGTCGACGTGCGGGGCGATCTCGCGTTCGACGAACCGGCGGGCCGACTCGCGGAACGTGTCGTGCTCCGGGGCGTAGAGGGGCAGCGCGGAGCTGGACTCGGCCGTGATGGGGGAGAGGTCGACGCCCATCGTCACACCCCCATCAGCTTGGAGATGATCTCGCGCTGGACCTCGTCCGTCCCGCCGCCGATCCGGTTCAGGCGTGAATCGCGCCACGCCCGCTCGATCGGGAACTCCCGCGAGTAGCCGTAGCCGCCGAAGATCTGCATGGCCTCGTCGGCGACCCAGAAGCCCAGCTGCGCCGCGGCCAGCTTGACCATCGCGATCTCGGTGGTGGCGTAGACCCCGCGGTTCCACTTGTCGCAGCAGTCGTACAGCAGCCGACGGACCCCCTCGATCCGCGTGGCCATGTCGACGAGGCGGTGCTTCTGCACCTGGAAGGAGGCGATCGGGCGCCCGAACGCGCGCCGCTGCGTCGCGTACTCCTTCGCCCGCTCGAAGTTGAGCTGGGACCCGCTGACGGCGGAGATGGCGGCGATCAGGCGCTCGCCCTGCAGCTCCCACATGATCTGCTTGAAGCCCTCGCCCTCCACCCCGAGGAGTGCCTCGCCCGGGACCCGGACGTCGTCGAGGTGGATCAGCGCCGTGTCGGACGACCGCATCCCGACCTTGTCGAGCTTCTTCTCGACGTGGAAGCCCGGCAGGTCGGTGTCGACGAGGAAGAGCGAGATCCCACCCCACAGGTCGTCGGGGTCGCGCTCGCCCGTGCGGACGACCATGGTCACGAAGTCCCCGCGTACGCCGTTGGTGATGTAGACCTTCGAGCCGTTGATGACCCAGTCGGAGCCGTCGCGACGGGCATGCGTGCGGATCGCGGCGACGTCACTGCCGGCCTCGGGCTCGGTGATGCCGATGCACGCGATCCTCTCGCCGCGCAGGGCCGGGACGAGGTAGGCCTGCTTCTGCTCCTCGGTCCCGAACTTCAGGATCGGCGGCGTGGCCATGTCGGTCTGGACGCCGATCGCCATCGGGATCGAGCCGCAGGCCGAGCGCGGCAGCTCCTCGGCCATGACGACCGTTGCCCAGTAGTCGCCGCCCCCGCCGCCGTACTCCGTCGGCATCGACAGCCCGAGGAATCCGAGCTCGCCGAACCGCCGGAAGACGTCGTCCGGGAAGTACCCGGCCTCCTCCCACTCGTCGGCGTGGGGGGCGAGCTCCGACTCGATGAAGCTCCGCAGCGAGGCGCGCAGGGCCTCGTGCTCCTCGGTGAACGGTGACGTCGGCAGCATCGCGGGCTCCGGGGTGGCTCCCGGCGGACGCTAGCCCAGACCCCCACGCCGCCCCGAAGCGGTCAGGGGAGCAGGAACGCCAACTGGTCGATCGTGCCGTCCAGGCGGTCGGCCAGCACGCGCGCGCGCCGTCCGAGATCGCGCTCGACGAGCACGTCGTACGTGTCGAGCGGGCCGAGGGCGCTGAGGGCCGTCACGGCCCAGACCGCGATCTCCGGGTCGTCGGGCAGCGCCGGCAGCTCCTCGGGTGCCGCCTCGCCGAGCTCCGACCGCAGCCCCCACACGCGGTGGAGACGGTCCTCGAGGTCGTCGATGTCGATCCCGGGATCCGGGTCTCCCGTGTCCGGGAGCGCTCGGACGCGGGCCCGCGGATAGGGGTCGTCGTCGAGCCACTCCACGATCTCGATGCGCTCGGTCCCCACGGTCACCAGCGCCCAGCGGCCGTCGTCGAGCTCGGCAGCCTGCAGCACCCTGGCGACACAACCGACGGTGAACCGGGCCTCGCCGCCCCCGACCTCGTGACCCCGCTCGATGAGGACGACGCCGAACTCCCCGTCGCCATCGGCACCGAGGATGTCGTGCACGAGCACGCGGTAGCGCGGCTCGAACACGTGCAGCGGCAGGACGACGTGCGGGAGCAGGGCGCTGCCCAACGGGAACATCGGCAGCTCACGCACGTCCATCACCCGATCCACGGTACGCCGTTGCTTCGGTGCGCCGCACGTGCTGGACTGGCCGGCATGGAGCCAGCGACCCCGCACGAGATCGACGAGGCCCTTGCGACCCTGGACGGCTGGTCGCACGAGGGCGATGCGCTCGTCAAGGAGTTCACGGTGGCGAACTTCCGCGCCGCTGTTGCCCTGATCGTCCGGATCGGGTTCGAGGCCGAGGCGGTCAACCACCACCCGGAGCTGACCAACGTCTACAACCGTGTCGGCGTCCGACTGACGACCCACGACGCGGGCAACCGCGTCACGGGCAACGACATCGAGCTCGCGCGCCGGATCGAGGCCGTGGCCTAGGGGACGGCCTTCCACGGCGTTCCACCGCGTTCCACGGCAGTTCCAGGCGGATCGAACGCGTGACTAGTCATGCTGTCAACCTGATTTCTAGTCCGCTCCGACTAGCAAGTTGTGACGCACGGTGGCCGATACCTCACTTGTCCCCAGAGAGACACCCCCCCGAGGAGCACCACCATGACCCGCCGCGACGCACACGTCCTCGTCGTCGCCGACCTCGAGGCCGACGCCCTCGCTGCCGAGCAGCTGCTCGCCGAGGCCGGCTACGACAACGTCGACGTCCGCATCGGCACGGATGGCCTGATCCGCGACTACCTCACCCTCCGCCCCGAGGTCGTCGTCCTCGACCTCTTCACCGACATCACTGGCGGCGCCGGCGTCATCCAGCAGCTCCGCAGTGCCGGTTGGGGTGGCACCGAGGTGCCCTTCATGATCGTCACCGATGACGTCACGTCCGAGCACACGCAGGTCGCCGTCGACGCCGGTGCCCGCACCGCGATCGACCGCTCGAAGCTCGCGAGCCGCCTCGCCCCCGAGGTCTCGTCGGCCCTGAGCAACCGCGACCTGGCCGCCAGCCTCAAGCGCGAGCGCGAGCAGCACATCGAGTCGCTCCTCGCCGACCGCACCGTCGACCTCGCGAGCGCGCAGGTCGCCTAGACCCCAAGACCCTCTCTCCTCGGGATGGGAACGGGCCGCCGTCGGGCGGCCCGTTCTCTTTGCCGTGGAGGCTTGTACGGGGACTGCGCCGGCCGACGGGATCCGAAGGCCCTGGCCGGGGTCTGGATCGTCACGTCGAGGCTCGCATGGTCGACCGCAACGAAGCCGTGCTCGCGGCCCTCGGGCCGACGCGGGCACTTGCGGCCAGCCCGACGCCGATGGCGGTCCTGGACGACGCCGGTCGGCTCGTCTGGGTGAACCAGGCGTTCGAGCAGCTGCTCGGCTGGGACGCGATCGAGCTCGTGGCACGGCCGCTACGGGGCCGCGTCCGCCGACAGGACGCGGCCCGGTACGACGAGCTCTGCTCGCCGCAACGGCGGGACGGCTCGGCCGAGCTCGCGCTCGTGCACCGGGCCGGGCACCTCACCTGGGTCGTCCTCAACGCGTCCGGCGTCCGGAACGACGACGGTGCCCGGGTCGGCACGCTCTGCACCGCCCACGACGTCACCGATCGACGTGATGCCGAGTCGGCCCTGGTCGCGGCCGAGGGGCAGTTCCGGGACGCCTTCGACAGCGCGCCGATCGGGATGGCACTCGTTGCCCCGAACGGCATCATCCTGAAGGTGAACCGTGCCCTCACGGCCATCCTCCGACAGACGGACAGCCAGCTGCTCGCGCGCGACTTCACGGAGCTGATCGACCCGAGCGAGCTCGAGGTCGACCGGTCCGCGGCACGCCAGCTCCGCAGTGGCGGGGTGCGCTCGTACCGCGACGAGGTCCGGCTGCTCGCCGGTGACGGCGAGCTGGTGTGGACCATGCTCAGCGCATCCCTGGTCCGCGACGCGATCGGGGCTCCCGTGCACTACGTCTTCCAGGTCGAGGACATCACCGAGCGCAAGCTGGCCGACCAGCGCCTGGCCGAGGTCCTCTCCGAGCTAGAGCGTTCCAACCGGGACCTCGAGAACTTCGCCCACATCGCCGCGCACGACCTCAAGTCGCCGATCCAGACGGTGCAGGGCTTCGTCCGCACCGTGCTGTCGCGTGCAGACGACCGCCTGGACGACCTCGAGCGCCAGCTGTTGAACCGTGCGCTCGGCGGCACGTTGCGGATGGACGAGCTGATCGATGACGTCCTCGCCTACGCATCACGTCAGCAGCAGGACGACCCGCTCGCCCCGGTCGTGCTGGACGACGTGCTCGTCGTCGTGCTGGACGGGCTGGCCGGCACGATCGAGGCCGCGCGCGCGACGGTCGACGTGGAGCCGCTGCCGACCGTCCTCGGTGACGCCGGGCAGCTCCGCCAGTTGTTCCACAACCTCCTCTCGAACGCGCTCAAGTTCACGCGTCCGGGTGTCGCACCGATCGTGCGCATCGGCGCGGAGCAGCGGGGCTCGACCTGGGTGCTGCGAGTCGACGACAACGGCATCGGCATCCCAGAGGACCAGCGCGCGGGGGTGTTCGAGGTGTTCCAGCGCCTGCACACCCGCGGCGAGTACGAGGGAACCGGCCTGGGCCTCGCCATCTGCGCGCGGGTCGTCGAGCGGCACGGCGGGACCATCACCATCGGCGAGGCGTCGGGTGGCGGCGCGTCGTTCCGGTTCCCGCTGCCCGCCGCGCCGGCCCAACGCCCGGCGGCCGTCACCGGCTCCTGAGCTCGTCCTGAGCCCTAGGGGACGGAGACCTCGAGCGACTGCGCGGGAGGAGTCTGCAGGCACCCGCTGGCGGCGCCGAGGGCTCGCAGCCCGGCCAGGTCGCCGGGGCCGAACGAGGCGGGACCGTCACCGGGCCGTGTGAACATCAGCTGGTTCGGGTCCTCGACGTGGTCGAGCCCGATGAGGTGGCCGAGCTCGTGCAGGATGGTGGCGATCCACGTGTCGGTGCGGTCGCCCGCGCCCGTTCGGATGTCGGTCCGCGTGCTGTTGAGGACGATCTGGCCCGACACGAACACCTGCGGCCCGCTGCTGGGCTTGACCGCGATGGGCACGGACACGCCGCGATCGTGGGCGCCGACCGGGATGCTGATCTCGGCGGGGTCGGCCCACGCCATCAGGACGGGCGCCCACCGGTCGCCGTACCGGTCGGGTTGGTACGGGTCGCGCGCCCGGGACGGGACCTCGTCGGTTGGTCCGTCGTACACGAACTCGATACCGGTGATCGAACCGACCTGGGCGATGGCCGCCTGGAGGTCACCGATGCCACCCGCCGGCGCATCGCCGCCCGCGTGGAACACCCAGTGGATCGGCTCGCACGGGTTCCAGCGGACGGCGCGTCCCTCCTCGTCGCGTACCCAGACGCGATACCCGAAGCCGTCCTCGATCGGGTCGCCCGAGGCGTTGGACGTCGCGGTCGCCACCGGGTCGGGGTCGGGCGACGCCGAGCCGGGGTCGAGGCCTGCGTCGCCGCGCAGGAACGTCGTGGCCGCGACCGCGACGACCGCGACGAGCAGGACCACCCCGCCGAGGATCCCGACCAACTGGAGCACCGTCAGTGACGCTCCCGGCGAGGGCGCTGGCAGTGGCGACGGGGCCTGCGCGGGTGGCTCGGTCGGGTCCTGCGGAGTGACCGGCTGCGCGAAGTAGTCGAAGTCGTCGGGCGTCACGTGGTCCCGTGGTTCAAAGCGGCCTCGGATGGTACCGGCGCCTGGGGTCGCCGACGCACCCGCTACGGTCCCCGCGCGTTCGAGGGAGAGGAGGGTGCGGTTGCTGGCTCCGGCCGTCTCGCATGGCCCGTCGCGGGACGGGCGGATGGTCCCCTACCTCGACCTCGTGCCGGCGGCTGAGCCGCACGCCACGCCGCTCGTGGCCCTGCCGGGCCTGGTGGATGGCCTCGCACCCGTGACGCTCGAGTCGACGCGGACCGCGATGCGACCGCCACCGCCGGACTTCGGCGGGTTCCGCGTGCTGGTCGCGTCCTACCCCGTCCCGCTACCGGACCCGACGACCACCGAGGCGCTCGCCGGCGACCTCGCCGCGTTCCTGCGCGCGACGGTCGACCGTCCGGCGATCATCGCCGGGCACTCGATGGGAGGCATGGTCGCGCAGCACCTCGCGGCGGCGCATCCCGAGCTCGTCCGCGGGCTGATCCTGTCGTCGACGCTGCCGTGTGCGGACGAGGCGTTCCGAGCCCGGCTCCGGCGCTGGGAGTCCTTCCTCGAGGCCGGCGACTGGGGCGGTTTCCATCGCGACGCCCTGGACGCCGCGTACACGGGCAGCGACCTCCTCCGTCGTCGGATCGTCCTGCGCCTGTCGCCGGTGCACGAGCCACCCGCCGAGCTCGTCGCCCGCCACCTCGCGCTGTCGGCGGCGTGCCGCGGCCACGATGCGACCACGGTCGTCGACAGGATCGAGGCGCCCACGATGGTGCTGGTGGGTGACGCGGATCCCCTGACCCGCCCGGCCGGCGCGCGCGAGCTGGCGCGGCGCATCCCGGGCGCCCGCTTCGAGGCCCTGCGCCGGGTCAGCCACGGCTTCCCCGAGCAGGCCTTCGGCCGGTACCGCGAGCTGCTGGTCGACTTCGTGGAGGCCGTCGCGTGAGGCCGACGGGTCGGAGCCTGTGGGGCTGGGGGCGGACCGATGCCGCGTTGACCGATGAAGAGCGAGCCGACATCCGCGAGCGGGTCCGGGGGGCGCTCGGGGAGGTCGAGCGCCACGCCGCCGTCACCCTGGACGAGGTCGACGTCGCCCCGCCGGCCATCGCCCTGCCGGGCTCCCTGGCAGCCCTGGGCTCCCGGGACCCGGCGGACCGGCTCCTGCACGCGCGTGGCAACGCCTTCCGCGACGTCGTCGCCGCGCACGCCGGTGACTTCGGACGCGTGCCCGACCTCGTGGTCAGGCCCGGCGGCGCCGAGGACGTGGCTCGCGTCCTCGACTGGGCCAGCGACGCCGACGTGGTGGTCGTGCCCTTCGGCGGCGGGACCAGCGTGGTCGGTGGCGTGCGCGCGCCGACCGGCGAGCGCCCGGTGGTGTCGCTCGACCTCGATCGGATGGCGGCGCTGCTCGACGTGGACGAGGCCTCCCGGAGCGCGCGGATCCAGGCCGGCGCGCTCGGGCCACAGATCGAGGACCAGCTCCGCCCGCACGGGTTCACGCTGCGCCACTTCCCGCAGTCGTGGGAGTTCTCGAGCCTCGGTGGGTGGCTCGCGACTCGCGCTGGCGGCCACTACGCCACCCAGGCGACCCACATCGACGACCTCACCCAGGCCATCTCGGCCGTGACACCGACTGGACGGTGGTCGTCGCGGCGGCTCCCGGGCAGTGGCGCAGGTCCGTCACCCGATCGGCTCCTCCTCGGCTCAGAGGGCTCGCTCGCGGTGATCACGGACGCCTGGCTCCGCGTCCAGCGGCGGCCGGTGCACCGGGCGAACGCAACGGTGCGCTTCCCGGACTTCGCCGCCGGCGCCGCCGCGGTCCGCGCGCTCGCCCAGTCGGGCCTGTACCCGGCGAACTGCCGGCTGCTCGACCCGGTCGAGGCGTTCCTGAATCGCGCCGGTGACGGCACGGCGGCGGTCATGCCCCTCGCCTTCGAGTCCGATGACCACGCGCTCGGCCCGTGGGTCGAACGCGCACTCGAGCTGTGTCGTGACCACGGCGGGGTCCACGAGCCCGCCACGCTGCTGGAGGGCGACCGCACCGGCGCGTCCGCCGGCGGGGCGGCGGCCTGGCGTCGCAGCTTCCTGCGTGCCCCCTACATCCGGGACGCCCTCATCGAGCTGGGTGTGGTCGTCGAGACGTTCGAGACGGCGACGACGTGGGAGCGCCTCGGTGCGACGGTCGAGGCCGTGCGGTCACGCGCGGCCGAGGTCGTCGAGGAGGTCTGCGGCCCCGGGATCGTCACCGTGAGGATCACCCACGCCTACCCGGACGGTGCGGCGCCCTACTTCACGGTGCTCGCACGCGGTGGCGCCTCCGCGGCCGACCGCGTCCGGCAGTGGGACACGATCAAGGCCGCCGTCTCGGAGGTCATCGAGCAGGCCGGTGCGACGATCACCCACCACCACGCCGTCGGCCGCGACCACCGGCCCTGGTACGACCGGCAGCGCCCGGAGCCCTTCGCCGTTGCGCTGCGCGCGGCGAAGGCCGCCCTCGACCCCGCCGGGATCCTCAACCCCGGCATCCTCGTCTGACCCGCAGGAGGCCACCTTGCCTGGACCACTCGACGGCATCACGATCATCGAGCTCTCCGCCATCGGGCCGGTGCCCTTCGGCGTCATGCTGCTGGCCGACCTCGGGGCGGACGTGGTCCGCATCGACCGGGTCGCTGCCGCGAAGGGCAACCCGGGGACCGAGGCCTCCATGTTCGGGCTGTCCCGGGGCCGCCGTTCGATCGCCGTGGACCTCAAGTCCGAGGCCGGCCGCGACGTGGTGCTGCGGCTCGTCGACGGCGCGGACGTCTTCGTCGAAGGCTTCCGGCCCGGGGTCGTGGAGCGGCTGGGACTCGGCCCCGACACCGTGCTCGACCGCAACCCGCGCGTGGTCTACGGCCGCATGACCGGGTGGGGACAGACCGGCCCGCTCTCCCAGACGGCCGGCCACGACATCAACTACGCCGCCCTCGCCGGCGCCCTCCATCCGGTCGGTCGACGGGACACGCCGCCGCCACCACCGCTCAACTACCTGGCCGACTTCGGTGGGGGCGGGGCCTACCTCGCGCTCGGGATCCTTGCCGCCCTGGTGGAGCGGGCGGGATCGGGTCGGGGGCAGGTCGTCGACGCGGCGATGGTCGACGGTGCGGCGTCACTCACGGCGTTCTTCCACGGGCTCTCGCACCTGGGCATGTGGCGTGACGATCGCGAGGCGAACCTGCTCGACGGTGGCTCGCCGATCTACGACTGCTACGAGACCGCCGACGGCCGCTACGTCGCCGTCGGTGCCATCGAGCCCCAGTTCCAGATGGCGCTCGCCGAGGGCCTCGGCTTCTCGGCCGAGGACTGGTGGGCGCGCATGGCCGACCCGTCGGCGCTCAAGGAGGAGCTGCGCACCGTCTTCAGGACACGGACCCGCGACGAGTGGGGCGAGCACTTCGCCGGGACGGATGCCTGCGTCACCCCGGTCCTGACGCTCTCGGAGGCACCGTCGGCCCCCGAGAACCGGGAGCGCGGGGTGTTCGTGGAGGTCGACGGCTTCCCGCAGCCTGCTCCGGCGCCACGGCTGTCGCGGACGCCCGGCGAGGTCCGATCCGGCGCGCCGGGCTACGGAGCCCACACCGACGACGTGCTGGCGGCCGCGGGCTTCGACGAGGCCGAGCTCGTCGCGCTGCGTGAGGCCGGGACGGTCGCCTAGCCGTCCTCGGTCGTCGGCGAGGGCTCGGGCGAGGGTTCCGGTTGGGGCGACGGCTCGGAGGTCGGTTCCCGGGTCGGCTCCGGCGAGGACGCAGGCGAGGGCGACGCACTCGGCGACGGCCCACCTGCAGGCTCGCAGGTGCGCGTCCGATCGTCCTCGCCGGCCTCGAGCACGGCCGGCACGGCCCCCGTGGCCTCGGAGTCCTCGTCGTCCGGGCACTCGGTCGGTGAGGCGGAGGGGCCCGGTGTTGCGCCCGGCTCGGGCGCCGGGTTCAGGACGTCCTTGCCGGACAGGTCGGGCGGGGGGAAGTCGAGGACCTCGAGGCCGTCGTGCAGGGCGGCCATGTAGCTGCTCCAGATGTTCGCCGGAACGCTGCCACCCGTCACCTCGGCCATGGGCGAGTTGTCGAGGTTGCCGACCCAGACGGCGGTCGCGTACTGGGGCGTGAAGCCCACGAACCACGCGTCGCGGTAGTCGTCGGTCGTCCCGGTCTTGCCGGCGGCCGGACGACCGATGTCGGCGCCTCGACCCGTGCCGTGCGCGATGACGCCGCGAAGCACGTCGGTGACGATCGCCGCATCGTTCGCCGGAAGCACCTGCGTCTGCTCGACGTCCGCCTCGAACAGGACCTCGCCCTCTGCGGACTCGATGCGCGTGATGAGCGCCGCGGGCGTGCGAAGCCCTCCGGCCGCGAGGGTGGCGTACGCGCTGGCCATCTCGACGGGGGTCACCGACGCCGTTCCGAGCGTGAGGGACGGCACGGCCGGCAGCTCCGGGGCGTCGCCGAGTCCGAGGGCTCGGGCCGTCTCGGCGACCCGCTCGGCCCCGACGAGGTCGATGAGCTGCATGTAGACCGTGTTCGTCGAGGTCCACGTGGCTTCGCGCACGGTCTGCACCCCATGGTCATGGCCGCCGTAGTTGCCGACCGTCGTCGGCCCGCCCGCCGACTCCACCTGGAGCTCGGCCGGTGCCTCGAACCGGGACTCCGGCGACACGCCGCCGGCGACGAGTGCCGTGAGCGTGAAGGGCTTGAAGGACGACCCCGGCTGGCGCCCCGGGGTGTTCGTCGTCCGGATCGCCGTGTTGACCTGCTGCGCGGCGAAGTCCGGCCCTCCGACGAGTGCCACGATGGCACCTGTCGCCGGGTCGATCGTGACGACCGCACCGGACGTCGCCGCGCCGCCGAGTCCGTCCGTGAGGGCCCGCTGGGCGATCTCCTGGGCCCGCACGTCGAGGGTGGTGTGAACGCGCAGGCCGGAGTACGCGCCACGCTCGCCTCCCAACCGCGCGATCAGGTCACGACGCACGGCGTCGATGAAGTAGGCAGCCGGGCCATGGTCCGCGGTCGCCCGCTCGGAGACGTCCGGGAGCCCAGCGGCGACGACCTCGCGGTGCAGAGTCGGCTCGAGCCAGCCACCCTCGACCATCCCGTCGAGGACGTAGCGCCGGCGATCGTCGGCCGCCTCCGGTGCCTCGCGAGGATCGAGGTTCTCGGGAGCCTGGATCATGCCGGCGAGCGTGGCGGCCTGGTTGAGCGACAGGTCCGTGGCCGAGAGCCCGTAGTAGGTCTGCGCGGCGGCCTCGATGCCGTAGGCCCCACGGCCCCAGTAGATGGTGTTCAGGTAGTGCTCGAGGATCTGGTCCTTGGACAGCTGGCGCTCGATCTTCATGGCCAGCACTGCCTCCTTGGCCTTGCGGACGAGGGACCGCTCGCTGCCGACGATGGCGTTCTTGACGTACTGCTGGGTGATGGTCGAGCCGCCCTGGCGGATCTCGCCGGCGGTGGCGTTGACGAAGATCGCGCGCGCGACCCCAGTCAGTGAGATGCCGTCGTGCCGGTAGAAGCCGCGGTCCTCGGCCGCCATCACGGCGGCCGGCACGTGCGCCGGCAGAGCGGACAGGGTGACGTCCTGCCGGGCCGCCCGTGGGCTCAGCGACCCGACCTCGTTGCCCTCGTGGTCGTAGACGACGGACTCCGCCGCGGTGATGTCGCCAGGCAGGGGGATGGCGCTGAGCGCGTACAGGCCGGCGAGGAGGAGGGCGCACGCGAGCATCGCGGCAGGCACCAACAGGGCGAGCGCGACAGGGCCCCGCCAGCGGGGGCGTGCCCGCGGAGCGCGCGGCGGCGCGTCGTCGCGGACAGGGTTGGGCGTGGTCGTGGGCATGGGAGCATGGTCGCGGTCGCCTCGGGGCAGCAGGCGCGCCGGCTACCTCCGTGCGGCCACCCGGAGGCCGCACGGGGGACGAAGGTCCAGTGCCGGCCCCGTCCACCTTCGGGTTGCGGCCCGCGTAGGCTCGAAGCGTGGAACAGCCCTCTCAGGATCGCTGGGCCGCCAGGCCCGGCGTTGCACGCACGTACCGGATCGCCGCAGCCGTGGCGCCGGCCGTGCTGGCATTGGTCGCCGCAGCCATCGTCGGGCGCGCGCTGCCCGACCCCAGCGGCATCGAGGGGTGGATCGCGTGGGTGCTCGGGGTGGTCGGGACCGCGCTGACGGTCTGGGCGGCGCTGCTCGTCGTCGCCCAGGTGCCGCTCGTACTCGCCGTGCTCGAGGATCTCGACCTCACCTTCCCGGGACGGGCGCCGACGCGCCTGTCCATCGCCCTCGGCCGGACGGGCCGGCACCCGCCGAGCGGGGACGTCGATCCCGCGCAGCACCAGGCGGAGGTGCTCCTGAGCACGGCTGCGGTCGCGGCACGTCGCTCGGCCAGGGTGCGCGGCCGCCTCCATCGACTGCCCCGGTACGCCGCGTTGGCGGCTGCGGAGGACGCCGGCGGTGAAGGCGCGGTCGCTCTGGTCTGGGCAGCCGTGTCGCTGGTCGCCGCCGAGCCGCCCGGGCCCGACCTCCAGGCGTGGATGGGCCTGTCGCCGGAGGCACTCTCGCAGCTCGAGGAGCGGTGGGACGGGGCCGGGCCCCAGCGACTCGCGGGGGAGGACATCGCGCCGAGCGCGCGGACGCTCGCGATCCTCGTGACCTTCGAGGGCCTCACCGCCGCCGAGACCAAGGACCCCCTCGCCGTCGGTGCGGCACGGCAGGAGCTGATCCTGCACTCCGGCAGCAGGTACGAGCCGGCGGCGGTCCGACGTTTCCTCGAGGTGTCCCTGCAGACGCTGCGGGAGGTGTCCGGCGCCAGCTCCGAGCACCGATCCGCGACCGCGGCCTGGCCGCTGCAGCCGGTCGTCGCCGGACTCGCGATCGGCATCCTCGGCGGCGTCGCGCTCGGCGCGACCGGGATCCTCGGTCCCGGCCGGACGGTCGCCATCACGGCCGCTGCGCCGTCGCCCGAGCCTACGGAGGTCCCGCCGTCGCCCAGCCCGTCGCCCAGCCCGTCGCCCAGCCTGTCGCCGAGCCCGTCGCCGAGCCCGTCGCCGAGTCCGTCG
>JBFHRB010000048.1:0-15446 GCA_041591915.1 Nitriliruptorales bacterium | reverse complement strand
GCTCGAGCGGTTCGACGAGCGCATCACCAAGGCGGCGCCCGAGGTGATGAAGCAGCTCGACCGCTTCTTCGAGCCGGAGGTGAACCAGGTCAGCCTCGGCCGTGTCGCGGCCTTCCGCGCGATGCACCTGCACGGCCGCCTCGTGCAGCGCCTCATCGTCCGAGCCGTGCGGGACCCCGACGACTACGAGATCCGCGAGGGCGAGCTCGTGGCCGGCATGGTGCTCGGCTGGAACTTCGGCGACGGCCACCTCCACCACGAGCAGCTCCTCGCCGTCGTGCAGGACGCGTGCGGCTTCGAGCCCGGGGACTGCATCGCGGTCCTCGTCGAGTCCCAGCCCGCACATCGCCAGGAGCACCGCTGGCGCATCGTCGACGCCGCCGGAGGCGAGCTGGACTCGGGCACGGCGCCCATCAGCGAGCTGCGCGCCCAGACCCCGTGGCCCGACTGACCCGGAGTCAGAAGGGCCGGAACTTCTCCGTCAGCGACAGCGCGAGCCACGGCTTGCGCCCCCAGGCGAGGGCCTGACCCACCGTCACCGTCCACCACAGTGGCTTGCGGCGGTACATCGTGAGAAGCAGCGTGGCGGCCGGCGCGGCGAGCACCACGTCGGTGGGGTCCTGGTCCGGCGTACCGACCCGTGGCTCGCCGTTCTCGAGGATCAGCACCATCCGGTCGCCGCCCCGGATCCGGAGCTCGTACGTCGCCGTGTGTCCGGCCGCCGAGGGCGCGATGACGGGCTCGAGGCCGTGCAGCGCGAGCCCCATGCCGGCGCTCACGTCGTCGGGGGTCAGCGGCCACGCCTTGCCCGTGCCGCTCGCCAGGTCCCAGCCGTGGACCAACAACTCGTTGATGGCTATCC
Source organism: Nitriliruptorales bacterium (assembly GCA_041591915.1). Lineage (GTDB taxonomy): Bacteria > Actinomycetota > Nitriliruptoria > Nitriliruptorales > Nitriliruptoraceae > JBFHRB01. Next base: position 14,584 of record JBFHRB010000048.1, on the reverse strand, counting down.
CGACCCCGCCGCGCACGGGGACCGGGGCGTCGGCGTGCCAGTCGAAGAGGTGGTCCGGGCCCGCGTCCAGCGCAGCGCCCTCCAGCGGCTCGGCCACGCTCGCGATCAGCGAGACCAGGTCGTCGTAGGAACGCTCCCGGTAGGGGGCGGCGGCCTCGCCCGTCCACTCCGAGAGCACGTCGAAGGACGGAGCGAACCGGTCCTCGTTGCGGTAGCCCGCGGCGTAGCGATGGGTCAGGTCGGCGACGTGCGCGAGCAGGTCGTGCGGCGTCCACTCCGGCGTCGCCGGCAGGAACCGAGTCCGGTGCTCGTCGGACACCGACGCCGCCATCCTCGCGAAGCCTTCGGCCAGCGTCCGCAGGCGCCGGGCGCCCCCGGCGAAGTCCAGACTCGGCTGCGTCACGAGCACCCTCCCCTCACGGCCCGGACGCTACGCCTCCTAGGCTCCGCGCCCCACATCGAGGACAGCGATGGACGCCAGACGAGCCGGCACCGCGCGCGACGGCGCGAGCCTCGGCGCGCTCCTGGTCGTCACCGCGGCGCTCTTGTGGGCCCTCATCGGGATGCTGGCCACGCCGCTGCTCGATCGCGGGTTCACGCCTGCGGCGATCGCGTTCTGGCGGGCGGCCATCGGCGGGTCCGTCTTCGTCGCACACGGGCTGGCGACCCGCGATCTGGCCCGCCAGGGGCGCGGTCTGCTGATCGGCTTCGGTGTCCTCGGCGTGGGGCTGTTCTACGTGTCCCTGCCGGCCGCCATCGACACGGGCGGCGTGAGCCTCGCCTGGCTGCTGCTGTACACGGCACCCGCCTGGGTGGCGCTGGCGGCGCCGCGGATCCTCGCCGAGCCCTCCGACCGCCGCACGGTCCTGCTCGTCGTGGCCACGGTGGCGGGCGCCGCGCTCGTCGCGATCGGCGGTGGCGACGGCGTCGTGATCACCCCGGCGTCGCTCGCCTGGGGCGCGACCGCCGGACTGACCTACGCCAGCTGGTACCTCGTGAGCCAGCGTGCGGGGACCTCGCCGGTCGCGACGGCGGCCCTGGCGCTGCCCGTCGGCGCGCTCGTCCTCCTACCGTTCGCCCAGTGGCCCGGCGCTGACGCCACCGTGTGGCTCCTGCTCCTGGCCCTGGGAGTCGTCTCGACCTACCTCCCCGTCCTCGCGTACTACACGGGCCTGCGGCGCCTCCCGGCCGCCCGCGCTGCGGTCCTCGCGACGATCGAGCCGGTGGCGGCCCTCCTCATGGCGGCGGCGTTCCTCGGCGAGCGGCTCGCCCCGCTCGCCCTGGCCGGCGCTGCGGTGGTCGTCGCGAGCGCGATCGCCGCGAGCCGGCCGGCCCGGGGGTCGCTCGCCGAGCCGCTGGTGACCGAGCCGCCCCACCCCTGAGGTCGCTAGAGCAGCTTCTGCCGACGGTGCTCCGTGATGTGCTGGCGTGGCTCGGGGAAGGTGAACGCCTCGCCGGTCGGCTCGTAGCCGTGGCGTTGGTAGAGGCGGATCGCCGCCTCGTTGTGGTCGCCGACGTCCAGGACGAGCCGCGCGATGCCGCGCCGGCGCGCGTGATCGGCGGCGGCGTCGAGCAGGGCGTCGCCCACGCCGCGCCCGCGACCCTGTGGTGCGACCCAGACGGACACGACCCACAGGGCGTCGTCAGCGTCCGCGTCCGCCTCGACGGCGCGGGGAGGCACGAGCGTGAGGAGGGCGACGTCCGCGTGCCCGTGGGTTCCCTCGACGACCGCGATCAGCGTGTCCGCGTCCGACTGCTCGAGCCGTTCCCGCCAGAACGCCTCCGGCTGCTCGACCTCGTCGTCGTAGTGGCTCCAGAACGCATCCGGCGTGTCCGCGAGCGCCGCCAGGCGAAGCGCACGCACGCGTGCCCAGTCGTCAGGCGATGCGCGGAACACCCGCACGGCCGAACCGGCACCGAACATCACGCGGCCTCCAGCGCCGCCTCGATGTCGGCGGCTTCGGCGACCCGCAGGCGCGGCCGGAGGAACATCGCCAGGGCGAAGCCCGTGATGAGCATCCACGCCCCGTACAGCGCCGGCACGATCGCGAGGTCGTCGTTGCCCACGACGGTCAGCGCCACGAAGATCGCGAGCGTCGAGTTCTGCAGGCCCGCTTCGAGCGCGATCGTGTAGGCCTGGCGGAACCGCTGCCGTGCGATCCTGGCGACGCCGAACCCCATCGCCAGCGCCAGCAGGTTCAGGGTGATGAACGCGGGCCCGAACCGCGGTGCCTCCGTGGCGATCTGCTCGGTGTTCACCGCGACGATGCCGGCCACGAGCACGGCCATGAGCACGGCCGCGAACGTCTTCGAGGGCTCCTGGAGCCGGTCCGCGACGTCTGGCCGCCGCGCCCGTACGGCCATGCCGATCAACAGCGGCAGCAGGGTCAGCACGAAGAGCTGCCCGACGAGCTGCAGCCCCGGCAGCGACACCTCCTCGGCCTCGCCCGCGAAGCGGTCGAAGCCCCACTGCAGGATCAGCGGCAGCGTGACGAACACGACGGTGTTGCTGATGGCGGTCAGCGTCACCGAGAGCGCCCGGTCACCGCTCGAGAAGTGCGTGATGAGGTTCGACGTGGTTCCACCGGGACAGGCACCGATGAGGATCACGCTGACGGCGAAGATCGGCGCGAGGTCGAAGACCGACGCCACGCCGAAGGCCAACAGCGGCAGGCCGACGAGCTGGGCCAGCACCCCGGCGATGACCGGGGCCGGCGCCGACAGGATGCGCTTGAAGTCCGCGACGGTCAGGGCCATGCCCATCGCGACCATGATGATCCCGATCGCGATCGGCAGGCCGATCTCGATCGCGGGTCCGCCCTCCAATGACCGTCCTCACCTCGGCTCCCGATCGAGGTTGTAGCGCACGACGAGGCCCGGCCGCCGCAGCGACCGGGCCTCGCGTCCCCGTTGCCCGCTAGGTGCTGGAGCTGTCGTCGGACTCGCCGCCGTCGTCGCTGGACGGCGTGCCGTTGCGGCCCTCGCCGGCGTCACGCCCGGTGTCGGCGTCGAGCTCGGGGTCACCGCTGTCCTCGACGATGAGCGCCGTGAACATCCCGAACACCGAGCCGTCGCTCTTCTCGACGTGCGTCAGGATGTGGCAGTGGTAGACCCACACGCCCGGCACCTCGGCGAAGATGACGACCGTGTAGCGCTCACCCGGTGCGACGTTGATCGTGTCCACGAAGTAGGGCTGGGCGAGCGGGTAGCCGTCCTTCGCGATCACGAGCTGCGCGTTGTTGTGCAGGTGCATCGGGTGCGGCGTCAGGCCCTCGTTGTAGTAGTGCATGACCATCTGCTCGCCCTTCTTCAGCACGTACGGCTCCGTGGCCGGGAAGGACTTGCCGTTGAGGGTCAGGCCGATGTTGCCCGCGTCGTTGAGGATCATGATCCGCTCGTCGACGACGTTGTCCGCCTCGGGCGGCAGCGGCATCGAGCCGACGATCCAGGCGCCGAAGGCGCCGTTGACGACCTGCTCCACGCCGTTGTCGTGGCCGTGGTACATGCCGACCGACGGCTCCTTCGTCGTGAAGGTGACCTCGTAGACCTCGCCCGGCAGGGTCGGGTCGTGGGACACGTAGCCCACGCCATCGACCTCGAACGGGTGCATGAAGACGCCGTGCGGGTGGAGCGTCGTGGCCTGGTCGTCGAGCTCGTTGTGGATGCGGATCGTGACGGTGTCGCCAACGTCCATCCGCAGGGCGGGGCCGGGGACCTGGCCGTTGTAGCCGACGGCGTGCACGAACTGCCCGGGGGCGACCTCCCAGTCGATCTCGTCCAGCGTCAGTTCGAACAGCTTCGTGCCGTCGGGCTGCAGCTCCCCGTCGTACCACTGGTTGCCGAGGCCCTCGGTCTCGGCCGGGAAGGCCGAGACGCTCGCCTCGTAGTTGGCGCGCAGCCACTCGGCGCGCGCTGCGCCGGTGAGCTCCTCGCCCACGGAGCCGGGGTCGGAGGTGGTGCCCTCGCCGCCGACCACGAGCGTGCCCACCATGCCGGCGGCCTCGTGGCCGGGGATGGTGCACAGCAGCTCGTAGGTGCCCGCGGACAGGGACGTCACGGACAGGGATGCGGTGCCGCCGGACGCGAGGTCAGGCGTGGTGAGGTCCTCGTCGCGCACGGCCAGGTTGTGCTCCGCGGCGCCGTCGTTGGTGACGGACAGGGACCCGCCCTCGGCGACGCTGATGGTCGAAGGTGCGATGGCGAACTCGGTCAGGCTGACCGGGACCGGGGCGCCGCCCCCAGCACCGCCTTCGCTGACCGTGACCGTCCCGCTCGCCAGGGCGCGGCCGAGGGCCAGGATCGACAGGAAGACCGCGACGAGGGCGGCGGCGAGGGCAACGCCGACGGCGAGTGACGGCGTGCGGGTAGGGGTCGTTTCCACGTGGGACCTCTTGGGTGGGTGGAGGTGATGGGCCGCGGGCGAACGAGCGTGCGGCGAGACGCGCCGGAACCTACGGGCCGCTGGCGCTGGGGTCGCCGGCCGTTGGGCCCCGCTGCTCGGGACCGACCGGCCCCCTTCGCAGGTGCCCTTGGGCCCGTGTCGATGGCACCGCCAAGCCGCAGGATGGGCCGCCACGAACCGACCGTGCACCCGATCCCGCCGAGTCCCCACTTGACCGCCCGCTGGCGCTCGCGCGCTGCCTCCGTCCTCGTGCTCGTCGTGGCCCTCATGGCGATGGCCGCCTCCGCGCTCGCGCACACGGAGGCCACGACGAGCTCGCCGGCTGACGGTGCCGTGCTGGCCGAGGTGCCTGCCCGGGTGAGCGTGACGTTCGGTGGAGAGGTCGAGACGCCCATCGCCGAGATCAAGGTCTACGACCGGACGTCGAGCCGCGTGGACCTCGAGCCGGCCTACTTCGATCCTGCTGACGAGCGGACGGTCGTCGCGGACCTCCGCTCTGATGTCGAGCCCGGCGCGTACGTCGTCATCTGGCGGGCCGTCAGCTACGACGGGCACACCGTGATCGGGTCGTTCACCTTCGCGATCGGCCCGGTCGCCGCCATGGCCCCGCCGCCCGGCGCAGGCGCTGCAACAGCCGTCGAGCTCGACGCGCTCGTCTCCCTGGCGACCGCCGAGGCCGGCCCCTCGGCCTTCGTCGAGGGCGTGTCACTGGCCGCGCGCGTGGCCGTCGGCCTCGGCACCCTGCTCGCGGCAGGTGCCGCCGCGTTCCTCGTGCTCGTCCAGCGCCGCCGCCCGGACCGGTGGCTGGAGCAGTCGGCGGTGCGCCGCTGGATCCGGCGCGGTGCCCGGCTCGGCTTCCTCGCGACGCTCGTCTCGCTACCCGCGCAGGCGGCGGCGGTCGCCGGCACGTCCGTCCTCGAGGCGGTCACCGGCGAGGCGTTCCTGCGCGTGCTCGTCTCGCCCTTCGGCGTCGCGGCGCTCGTGAGGCTGATCGCGCTCGGACCGCTCGCGGTCCAGCGCGTCGACGCCTCGGGCGCGTCGGTCGCCGTGCTCGCGGGGGCGGGGCTCGTCAGCCTCGCCCTGGACGGCCACAGCGTCTCGCAGGGCTCGTTGCCCGTGATGTTCACGGCTGACCTCGCGCACCTGGCTGCCGGGGCCGTGTGGTTCGGGGGCCTCGTTGCCCTCCTGGCGGTCTTCCGGCACCAGCGGCTCGACCGGGACGCCCGCGGGGCAGCGGAGGTCATCGCGGCGTTCTCGGGCATCGCCGCCGCCGCCCTCGTCGGGCTCACGGCTGCGGGCCTGGTGATGGCACGGACGCTGGTCGGGACGCCCAGCGCGCTGTTCACGACGCCCTACGGGCGCGTCCTGCTGGCGAAGTCCGTCGTCGTGCTGCTCGTCGCCCTGCTGGGCGGCTACAACCGCCGGTGGCTCGTACCGCGAGTGCAGAGGGCCGTCGTCGCCGTCCCCGCTGGTGGTGTGGTCGACACGCTCGACGTCGGAACCGGGGACATCGACCTCCCGCTGACCTCCAACGCGGACGACCGCGCCTGGCAGCTGCTGTCCCGCACGGTGCGGCTGGAGGTCACGGGCATCGTCGTGGCGCTGGTGCTGACCGGGTGGCTGACCGGCCTCGCCCCGGCCACGAGCGCCATGGGCGGCTGAGTCCTCAGCCCTCCTCGTACCTCGCGCCGTCCTCGCGCATGAGCGCCGCGAGCCGGGGCAGCGACTTGCGGCCGAGCCGCTCGAGCCCCTTCACGAACGCCCTGGCGATCGGCCACGGCCCGTCGGCGGCCGCCGTCCACTGCAGCTGGGAGGTGCCGTCGCCCGCCTCGAGGATCCGGTACTCCTCGGCGAACGCGCGCAGTGGCACCGCCGCCCGCGAGAACCGGAAGCTCATCACCACGCCCGGCTCCCAGGCGAAGAACTCCTCGTCGATCGTGAGCGGGCCGTTGCGGATCGTCCGCGTCGCGCCCGGGCCCAGCGGCGACGTCCAGGTCACGTCATCGAGGCCGAGCCAGCGATTCCACGCATCGGGGTCCTCGAGACATCGGAAGAGGGCCATCGGGCTGGCGGGGATGTCCTGGTGCAGGACCATGCGGTGCCGCGCAGACGCGAAGAAGTCCGGACCGACCTCGGCGTAGTCCGGCATCAGGCACCGGGCTCGTGCGCAGCCGCCTCGGTCGCGGCCGCGGCCCGGGCCACGTCGAGCGGGATGCCGGTCTCGCGCTCGGACACCTCCCACAGGACGTCGATCGACCGCTGCAGCCCGACCCGGCGGAGGATCGGCTTCCTCACGGGCGGCCCGTTGTTGCCGAACAGCGGCCCGTAGAACTCGCCGCCCCGCGCCTGCGGGTCCGTCGCCGCGCGCAGTTGGGAGAGCGCCCCGTCGGCCGCGTTCATCCCGGTCCGGGCCGCCATGAATCGCCAGAACCTCGCCTGGACGCCGCCCTGTTCCTCCGCGGTCACGACCTGGAGGTCGGTGTGCGACAGGCCGGGGTGGGCCACGAGGCTCTCGGCGCTGACGCGTGCTCGCTCGAACTGCTGCTGCAGGCCGAGTGCGAAGTGCCAGTTCGCCAGCTTGGCCTGTCCGTACATCTTCCAGGGGCCGTAGTTGCCGCGCATGTGGGGGTTGTCGGGGTCGACCCGGCGGCCCATGTGGTGGGCTGTCGACGTGACCGTGACGACGCGTGCGCCCTCGGCTCGCAGGATCGCCGGGAGCAGGTGCGCCGTGAACGCCCAGTGGCCGAGGTGGTCGACGCCGAACTGGAACTCGAACCCGTCCTCGGTCTGCTTCTCGGGGAGGGCCATGACCCCGGCGTTGTTGACGAGGAGGTCCACCCGCTCGTGCCCGGCCAGGATCGCGTGGGCCGCCTCGCGCACCGAGGCGAGCGAGGCGAGGTCGAGCGGCACGATCTCGAGGGACGCACCCGGCGCGGCGGCCAGGATCTCGTCGTGGGCCGCCTGCGCCTTCGCCTGGTTCCGGGCGGCCATGACGACGTGCGCGCCCGTCGCGGCGAGCGGCTTCGCCGTCTCGAGCCCGAGGCCGCCGTTGGCGCCCGTGACCACGGCCACGCGGCCCGACTGGTCGGGGATGTCGGCGGTCGACCAGGACATGCGATGTCTCCGAGGCGGGAGGTGGCGGGAGCCCCAAGGTACGCGCTAGGCGACCCCCAGCGCCTCCCGCACGTAGGCCCGCAGCCGCTCGAGTCCGACCTTCTTCTCGGCGCTCGTCCAGATGACCTCGTTGGGAGCAACGGCACAGCCCTCGGCGAGGTCGCGCTTGCGACGCTGCCGCTTCGACGACTTCACCTTGTCGTGCTTCGTGGCCACCACCTGGAACGGGATGTCGCACTCGCGCAGCCACTCGAGCATCTGCAGGTCGAGCTTCGCCGGCCCGATCTCGCCGTCGACGAGCAGCAGCGCCACGACGAGTGGCTCTCGGTCGAGCAGGTAGTCGCCCATCCGGTCGAGCCATGCCTGCCGGTTCGACGCGGACGTCTTCGCGTAGCCGAAGCCGGGCAGGTCGACGACGCTGGCGTCGGTGCCGTCGACCTGGAAGAAGTTCAGGAGCTGCGTCCGACCGGGTGTGCTCGACACCTTGGCGAGGCCCTTGCGGTTGGCGAGCGCGTTGAGGAGCGACGACTTGCCCACGTTCGACCGGCCGATGATCGCGACCTCCGCGCGGCTCGGCGGGAGGTCCTCGACCGTCGGGGCGGAGGTGACGAAGGTGAGTTCGATCGGCGCGCTCATGGCGGGGGAGTGTGGCAGGTCGGCGCCCCAGGGTCGGACACGTCGGCTACAACTGGCCGCTCCGAACGATCGCGACTCCAACGGGGAGATCCATGCGCGTCCGCTACGAACGCAACGGTGACGTCGGCGAGCTCGTCCTGGCCGATCCGCCGCTCAACCTGTTCAGTCGCGAGCTCATCGCGGACCTGTTCGCCGCCCTCGACGCGGCGCGCGCCGACGCGCCCCGGGCGCTGCTGATCCACGCGGAGGGCGACGCGTTCTCCGCTGGCGCGGACGTGTCGATCTTCGCCGACCACGACCTCGACTCGGCGCGGGCCATGCTGCATCCCTTCCTGCACCGCACGCAGGAGTTCGCGAGCTGGCCGGTGCCCAAGGTCGCAGCCGTCAACGGGCTGTGCCTGGCTGCGGGCTTCGAGGTGGCCCTCGGAGCCGAGATCATCTGGGCCGCCGACGACGCGCAGATGGGCCTCGTCGAGGCGCTCATCGGCGTCACGCCGTTCGGGGGCGGCGCGGCGCGTCTGGCCGCTCGGTGCGGGCTGGGCCGCGCCGCCGAGGCCGTGTACGGGGCGCGGATCTACCCGGCGCAGAAGATGCTGGACTGGGGTGTCGTGCAGCGGATCGTGCCGGCCGACCAGCTCCTCGAGAAGACGCGCCAGCTCGCGGCCATGCTCGCCGCCGGTCCGACCCGCGCACATGCGGCCACCTCCGCGACGCTCAACGCCTGGGCGGCGGGCGGCATCGAGGCTGCCGACCGCGTCCTCGCCGGCGAGGGACCGCGGGTGCTGGTCACCGAGGACGTGGGGATCGGCATCCAGAGCCTGCTCGAGAAGGGGCCGGGCCAGGCGCGGTTCACGGGTCGCTGAGGAGCAGCTCATGGCGACGCAGGGGTCCGACGCCGGTCGCGCGGGCGACCGGCCGTGGCTGTCGGAGCCGGCGCGACGACGGGAGCTCGAGGTCCTGCGGGCCATCGGAGGCCTCGGCACCTCGCGACTGCGGGACTGGATCACCGACCGTGTCGAGGAGAGTCGCCGGCTGCACGAGCGGGCCTGCTGGAACCTCAACCCGGCCGCGAACGTGCTCGACCCGCGTGCCGAGGCGCTGCTGGCCGCGGGGGCCGGGACGCGGCCGTCCCTCGGGCACCCGGGGGAGAAGTACGAGACCGGCCTCGAGGAGATCGAGCAGGTCGAGGTGGCGGCAGCGGCGCTCGCCCGCGAGGTCTTCGCCGCGTCCTACGCCGAGGTCCGGCTTCCCTCAGGAGCCACGAGCAACCTCGCGGTGTTCCTCGCGGCCGCCCGCCCCGGCGACGTGCTGGTCAGCCCGCCCCCCAGCATCGGCGGCCACGTCACCCACCACGCGGCCGGCGCCGCCGGACGAGCCGGCTTCGTCACGGTCGCGGCGCCGGTGGCGCCGGGTCGGCACACCGTCGACGTCGACCAGCTCGCCCGGATCGCGCGCGAGGTCCGGCCGACGATCATCACCGTCGGGACGAGCCTGAACCTCCTGCCGCATCCGGTGTCGGCGATGCGCGAGATCGCCGACGCCGTGGGGGCGACGCTCGTCTTCGACGCGGCGCACGTCGCCGGACTGATCGCGGGCGGCGCCTGGCCCAACCCGCTGCACGAGGGTGCGCACGTCATGTCGATGAGCACGTACAAGTCGCTCGCCGGCCCGCCCGGCGGGCTCATCGTGACGAACGACGCCGCCCTGGCCGAACGGATCGAGGGCCTGGCCTACCCGGCGCTGACCGCGAACTTCGACGTGGGGCGCGTCGCGGCGCTGGCGCACACGCTCGCCGGTTGGCGCTCGAGCGGTGCGGCCTACGCCACGGAGATGGTCGCCGTCGGCAGCGCGTTCGCGGCCGGGCTCGCCGCTGCCGGCGTGCCGGTCCACCGCACCGACGAGGGGCACACCGCGGGCCACGCGTTCGCGCTCGACGCCCGCGAGCTGGGCGGCGGTGACGCGCTCGCCCACCGCCTCAGGCGCGCCAACCTCCTGGCCAGCAGCATCGGCCTCCCCGTCGAGCACGATCGCGCGATCGCCCCGGGCCTGCGCGTCGGCGTGAACGAGCTCGTGCGCTTCGGCGTCGGTGTCGACGACGTGGGCGAGCTCACCGAACTCGTCGCGCGGGCCGTGGCGGAGGACCCCGCAGCCGTGGCGCCCGCCGTCCTCACCCACCGCTCGCGCTTCACCCGGCTCCACCACCTCGAGTCGCCCACCGGCTGACGGGGCGCCGCGCGCCGAGACGCCGGCACGCCGGGGAGGAGGTCATCGCAGGCCGTCGAGGAACTCCTGCACGACGCCGAGGGCCTTCTCGTGGTTCGTGTCGAGCATCACGTCGTGCGCGAGGTCGTCGAGGACCTCGACCCGGTCGGCGCGCCACGCGATCGCGGTGCGCTCGACCTCTGCCACGGTGAAGATGCGGTCGTCCCGGGCACCGAGCACCAACACCGGAACCCCCACATCCCGGGGCTTCACGAGCCTGGGGAGCGCGAGCATCCCGAGGAACGCGCGGTAGGACTCCGACTGCAGCCGCGCACAGTGGCGCAGCAGGTCATCGCCGTCGAAGCCGTGCGAGAAGAACAGGTCGCACGCCCGGTCGGGGTCGGCGACGAGTCGGCCGAGGTCGAGCGTCGCGGTCGGCGCGGCGAACGCCCGCGGGTGGCGGCGAGCGATGGCGCCCGTCGTTCGCAGGACTCCGCTCGGCGGAACCGATGCCAGGAGCGCCACCCCGGCCAGGCGCAGCGTCGGTCGCCGCGTCAACAGGCGCTGCACGACCGCTCCGCCCATGGAGTGGGCGATCAGGACCGGCGGGGCGTTCAGCGAGGCGACCTCGGCGGCGAGCGCATCGGCGTAGTCGTCGAGGCCCAGCCGGTTGAGCGACGGCACCACCTCGCCGCCGTGGCCCGGCAGGTCGATCGTGATCACGTCGTGGCCCTGGCCGGAGAGCGGGCCGACCCACTGCTCCCAGGACCAGGCGCCGTGCCATGCGCCGTGGACCAGCAGTAGCGGCGGACCGCTCGCGCCCGTGGCCGTCCTCATGCGTCAGGCCTCCGGGAGCTCGACCCGCGCAGCGTCCTGGCCGTGGGCCTCGAGGTCGTAGCTGACCTGGCAGAAGCCGTGGTTGCAGTAGCCACCCGGGTTCTTGGACAGGTACTGCTGGTGGTACGGCTCGGCGTAGTAGAACTCGCCGGCCGGGGCGAACTCCGTGGAGATCTCGCCGAAGCCCGCGTCGCGCAGCGCGGCCTGGTAGCGGTCGCGCGAGGCCTCGGCCGCCATCCGCTGCGCCTCGGTCGTCCAGTAGACGGCCGACCGGTACTGGGTGCCCACGTCGTTGCCCTGGCGGTTCGGGGTCGTCGGGTCGTGGTTCTCCCAGAAGGCCTTGAGCAGCTCGTCGTAGCGGACCTTCGTCGGGTCGTAGACGACCCCGACGGCCTCGGTGTGGCCGGTCCGCCCCGTGCACGTCTCCTCGTAGGTCGGGTTCGGCGTGATGCCTCCCTGGTAGCCGACGAAGGTCGAGTAGACGCCGTCGAGACGCCAGAAGATCCGCTCCGCGCCCCAGAAGCAGCCCATGCCGAAGAACGCGACCTCGAGGCCGGCCGGCCACGGGCCGACGAGCGGGCGGCCGGCGAGCGCGTGGTGCTCGTCAGGCACGGGCATCGCCTCGTCGCGTCCGGGCAGTGCCTCCTCCTCGCTGGGGAGTCGGTCCTTGATGCGGTTGAAGAACACGGGCGTCCCTCCATGGGGGCGTTGCGGACGAGCGTACGCCCGTCCGTGGGTCAGGCGAACGGCGAGTCGGGTCGGCCCTGCAGCACCTCGTCGACGTACAGGTCGACCTTCTCGTTGTAGAAGCAGACGAGGCCCGCGATGCGCGCGCTCTCGTGCACGGTGGTCGGGTACCACCAGACGAGATCGTCGTGGCGGCGCCCGTCGACCTCGACGGCGTAGTAGCTCGCCGTGCCCTTGTACGGGCACCGCGTCTCGGTGTCGGTCGGGACGAGCAGGTCCATGCGGACGTCGGTCTTCGGCAGGTAGTAGCGCACCGGCAGGCCGGTCTCGAACAGCAGCGTCGGCTGGCGGCTGTCGGCGATCGTCACTCCGTCGACCTCGACGCGGACGTGGCGCGAGCTGCGCAGGATGTCGATGCGCTTGTACGGGTCCTTCGCGTGGACGAAGACCTCTTCGTCCTCTTCGAACCACGCGTCCATCTCGCCCCAGCGGAGGCGTACGTGGCCGGGCACCTCCCGGTGCTCACGGACGAAGCGGCCCGGGATCGCGTCGAGGTCGACGTCGGAGGCCGGGAAGTAGTACGTGGGGTAGTACGGCTTCTCCCAGACCAGCTTCACGTCGGTCGAGTCCGCAACGGTGTCGCCGGCGTAGACGGCACGGACACGCTTGGCGGTCGGCTCGACCCGGAGGGCGTTGGTCGTCGGGCTCGGCATGGCGGCGCACCTCGAGTCACGCGGTCGGGGCGTGGGAGACGGTGAACACCACAGGGCGGCTGGACGTTCCCGGACGCGCGGCCTGCGCCACTCCGTGGCTGCGACCGGGAAGGATGGCGTCTGACGCTGCGCTGACCCGGACGGACTCGACCGGAGGAACGGGATGGACACGCAAGCGACGGACCTCGCCCTGCTCGTACTGCGCGTGGTGCTGGGCATCGTGATGCTGGCCCACGGCTACAACCACATCTGGGGCGGCGGCAGGATCGAGGGGACCGCCCGCTGGTTCGAGTCCCTCGGGATGAAGCCGGGCAAGCTCCACGCGTGGACGGCGAGCATCACCGAACTCGGCGTCGGTGGCCTGCTCATCCTTGGCCTCGGTACGCCGTTCGCGGCCGCCGGGATGATCGGGGTGATGGTCGTCGCGTGGGTCACCAACCACCGCGACAAGGGCTTCTGGGTCTTCAACCGGCCGACGGAGGGCTACGAGTACGTGATGACCCTCACGTTCGCCGCGTTCGCGCTCGCGCTCCTCGGAGGAGGCGGCTGGTCGATCGACGGTGTCGTCGGCGATCCGCTCACCGAGCTCGCGGGCTGGACCGGCCTCTGGATCGCGCTGATCGCCGGGTTCGGCGGGGCGGCCGGCCTCCTCGTTACCTTCTGGCGTCCACCCGCGAAGGAAGAGCCCACCGGATGACCGACGATCCGCACTCCCGCGGCGGCCCTCCCACCTACGTCCAGCCGGGGGCGCGCGCCCCCACCCACGCGGAGCGCACGCGCACGCTGCTGGCGGGCGCCGACAGCGGGACGCTCAGCACCATCGCGCTCGAACCGGCCGGGTACCCCTTCGGCTCCGTCGTCACGTTCGCGCTCGACCACGCAGGCGAGCCGCTCATCCTCATGAGCACCCTCGCCGAGCACGCCAAGAACCTCGCATCCGATGCGCGCTGCTCGCTGCTGGTCACCGCGCCAGAGGGCTCGGGCGCCGGCCGCCTCGCGGTCGCACGCGCGACGCTCGTGGGCGACATGGTCCGCGTCGACGAGGCGGAGCAGGACGACGCCACCGAGGCCTACCTCGCAGCTCATCCCGGGGCCTTCTGGGCGCGGTTCCCGGATTTCGCGGTCCACCGCCTCGCCGTGTCGTCGATCCGGTACGTGCGCGGGTTCGGCGAGATGAGCTGGGTCGATGCCGATGGCTACCGCGGGGCCCAGCCAGATCCGGTCGCGCCCGCGGAGGCCGGGATCGTCGAGCACATGAACGACGACCACGCCGACAGCCTCGTCACGATGGTCGAGCACTACCTCGACGTCGAGGGCGAGGTGACCGGCGTGACGATGCTGGCCTGTGACCGCTACGGCTTCGAGGTGCAGCTGGCCCTCGCCCCCGGGGACGCGGGCGGAGCTCCCGGCGTGGCCTTCGGGCGCCTGGGGTTCCCGGACGTCCTCGACGCTGCGGACGAGGCCCGCGGTGCGATGGTGGCGCTGGTCCGCGCCGCCCGGTGACCACCGAGCGCCTCCCGGTCGAAGACGTCCTCGATGACGTCGTCGCCGCGGTGCGTGACCGTGGACTGCTGGTCCTGGTCGCGCCGCCGGGCGCCGGCAAGACGACGCTCGTCCCGCTCGCCCTCGCGGACGTGGTCGACGGCCGCATCGTCGTCCTCGAGCCACGGCGGGTGGCCGCCCGCGCGGCGGCGTCGCGCATGGCGGCGCTGGTCGGTGAGCGGGTCGGGGGGACGGTGGGCTACTCGACCAGGGACGACCGCAAGGTGAGCCGCGGTACCCGGATCGAGGTCGTGACCGAGGGGATCCTCGTGCGGCGCCTCCAGCGCGACCCGAGCCTCGCCGGCACCGACGTCGTGATCTTCGACGAGTTCCACGAACGCAACCTCGTCGGCGACCTGAGCCTCGCCTTCTCGCTCGAGACGCGCGAGGCCCTGCGCCCCGATCTCCATCTGGCGGTGATGTCCGCCACGATCGACGCGGCGCCCATCGC
>JBFHRB010000047.1:0-15455 GCA_041591915.1 Nitriliruptorales bacterium | reverse complement strand
GTCACGCTGAAGAACAGGCCGCGGACGACCCTGCGCGTCCGACCCGTCGACCTCAGCGAGTCGCAGCAGGTCCGGCTCTACCGCCACCACCGCCGCAACGCCGAGTGGCGGTCCGGGACGCGCGAGCTGCTCGTGCCCGTCCCGGCCGACGCCGACGACCTCGTGGCCTGGACGGCGAAGACCCTGCGCGAGGTACTGGGCAAGCCGACGCGCTGACCTGCCCTCGCGCGCGAGTTACTGGGCAAGCCGGCGCGCTGAGCCGGCTCCCGGGTCGCGAGCGCGCGCGACCCCGGGCCGCCCGGGCCCCACCGGTACACTCCGCGCCGGCCCGACGTGGCCGATCAACCGCACCCGTCCCGGATCGGTGTCGCCTTGCGCAAGTCCTCCCTCGGCCTCCTGGTGGCCGTCCTCGCACTCGTGCTGACCGCCTGCACGTCCGCGGTGCCCGCGGGCGCCGCGGCGACCGTGAACGGCCTGCCGATCGACGCCGAGCTGTTCGAGCGGCTCGTGCGAGCGCAGGTGAACACGGCGACCGCAGGGGGGACGTCGGTCGAGCCCGAGCAGGTCGCGGACCTCCAGCGCCAGGTCCTCACGCAGATGATCCGCACCGAGATCGTGCGCCAGGGTGCCGCGGACCTCGGCCTCGACGTCACCGACGAGGAGCTCGACGAGCGCTGGGAGCAGGAGACCATCTTCGCCGGGAGCGAGGAGGCGCTGCTGCAGACCATCGCCGACCTCGGGTTCACGGTCGACGAGGCCTACGACCAGCTGCGGGCCATCGTCCTGCAGGACAAGCTCGTCGAGCAGTTCTCCGCCGAGATCGACGTCTCCGATGGCCGGCTGCGGGAGTTGTACGACCAGCGCCTGGACAGCAACTACCGCACGGCGAAGTCGGCCCACATCCTCGTCGAGACCGAGGAGGAGGCCAACGAGATCCTCGGCCTCCTCGAGGGCGGCGCCGACTTCGCCGAGCTCGCGATCGAGCGGTCCGTGGACACCTTCAGCGGCGAGCAGGGTGGCGACCTCGGCTTCAACGCCCGGGGGCAGTTCGTCCCCGAGTTCGACGACGCGGTGTGGAACGCCGACGTCGGCGAGCTCATCGGGCCGGTCGAGACCCAGTTCGGCTTCCACATCATCCGGGTCGACGAGTTCCAGACCACGTCGTTCGCCGACGCGCGGGACAGCCTCCGCGACGAGGTCGTCCGCGAGGAGGCCCAGGCCGCCCAGCAGGACTTCTTCCAGCGCATCAACGACGAGGCCGTCGTCGAGGTCGACTCGCGCTACGGCGTGTTCGACCCGCTCCGCGGCGAGGTCGTGTCGACCGACGTGCTGACGGGCGACCCGACGGGATGAGCACGTCGCCCCGCGTCGTCCTCGTCGAGACGAGCGAGGCGCTGCCCGGCCTGCTCCCGTTCCAGTCGTGGGACGCGCTCGCCGCGGCTGACGTCGTCTACGCGCGCGATCCCGAGCGCCACCCGGCCCACCAGCACCTCTACTTCGCCGGTGTCGACGTGGAGCGTCTCGAGCCGGCCCGGCTGGCTGCGGCCGAGATGGACCTGACCCAGCCGGGCTCCCCGGAGGACCGGCGGCTGGCCAAGGCCCTGCTCGAGCGAGCAGCGGAGGCCGGCACCGCGACGTTCCTCCTCGGTCCCGAGGACGAGCGCTTCGTGCCGATCGTCTCGGTCGCGTCCCCGCGGTACGACGCCGAGGTCGAGATCGTGTTCTTCGCCCAGCAGCCCCGAGGGGCGGAGCTGCTGCGCATGGTCGAGGTGATGGCGAGGCTCCGCGACCCCGACAACGGCTGCCCGTGGGACCTCGAGCAGGACCACCGTTCGCTCCTGCACTACCTGATCGAGGAGGCGTACGAGTTCATCGAGGCCGTCGAGGGGGAGTGGGATCCCCACATAGAGGAGGAGCTGGGCGACCTGCTGCTCCAGGTGCTCTTCCACGCGCAGGTGGCCAGCGACCGGGGGGCGTTCACGATCGACGACGTCAGCAAGGGCATCGCCGACAAGCTCATCCGTCGCCACCCCCACGTCTTCGCCGACGGCGACGCCGCGACCCCGGAAGAGGTTCAGGCCAACTGGGACGAGCTCAAGAAGCAGGAGAAGCCCGAGCGCGAGGGCCCGTTCGACGGCATCCCGACGGCGCTGCCGGCGGCGCTGCTGGCCGAGAAGTTCCAGCGGCGTGCCGCCAAGCTCGGGTTCGACTGGCCGGACACGGACGGGCCGATGGCCAAGGTCGCCGAGGAGCTCGCCGAGGTCGCCGCCGCGGGCGCCGACGAGGTCCGCGACGAGATCGGGGACCTGCTCTTCGCTGCGGTCGGCGTTGCGCGGAAGCACGGCGTCGATGCCGAGGAGGCGTTGCGCCACGCGACGACCGCGTTCCGGGGCCGTCTCGAGCGGGTCCTGGCAGGCATCGAGCGCGATGGCCGGGAGCCGGGCCAGCTCGCCCTCGACGAGTGGATCGACCGCTGGAACGCGGCCAAGTGAGGTGCGCGACCACGGGCTCCTGATCCCCCGTGAGCCGGAGCGCGCGTGGTGGCTAGGCTCGCGCGGCAGTCGTTCGAGAGGATCCGGGCCGTGCCTCCAGCACAGTGTCCCGAGTGCGCACGCTTCCTGAGCAAGGCCTTCGTGGCCTCGCTCGACGACGGGGAGCAGCCGTGCCCCAAGTGCGAGACGCTGCTCGGCGCGAGCCAGTTCGGCGGTGAACCCGAAGCCGACACCACCACGGCCCCGGCGGTGGCGGACGAGGAGTCGGACGCCGCGGAGCCCGTGGCCGAGACCTCGACGGCACCCGACCGCACGTCGGTCCGCCCGCCGGACCTCGAGCCGGCCGCCGTCCGCGCCGACGCGGGGGGACGTCCCCCGCTCGAGGGCACGCCGGACGATCCGCTGGGGGGATGGCAGACCGGCGGCAACGTCGTCGACCTCGACGACTTCCGGCGAAGCGCGGGGCCGTTCGACTCGCCGGTGGTGGTGACCGCCGCGGCGGCTGCGGCCGGAGCGCTCCTCGGCTCGCTCGTGAGCCGTCGACGTGGCCTCGGCGCGGCCGTCGGTGCCGTCACTGCGGCCGGGGCTGCCCAGGCCGCGACGCAGCTGCGCAACCGCGCCTGACCCGACCCCCTGTTGCACCTGTTGCCTGTGTGGCAGATGTTGACATCGTGCTAACTGTTGCCAGATTGCATGCCTGTGACGTACCGTGGCTCCGAGCTGCGAGCCGGGCGTGCGGGACCCGGAGGAGCCACCCGTGGAGTTCTCAAGCATCGAGTTCGTGACCGGTCGAGAGATCCTCGACAGTCGCGGCAACCCCACCGTCGAGGTCGACGTCACGCTCGTCGACGGATCGTTCGGCCGCGCGGCCGTCCCGTCGGGCGCCTCGACCGGGGAGTTCGAGGCCGTCGAGCTCCGTGACGGCGGCGACCGCTACCTCGGCAAGGGGGTCGCGAAGGCCGTCGCCAACGTCAACGAGGTCATGGCCCCGGCCATCCTCGGGATGGACGCCAAGGACCAGCGCGCCCTCGACCGCGTGCTGCTCGACCTCGACGGCACCGACGACAAGGGCAAGCTCGGCGCCAACGCCATCCTCGGCGTCTCGCTCGCGGTGGCCAGGGCGGCTGCGGCGAGCGCTGCACAGCCGCTCTACCGCTATCTGGGCGGGCCGTCCGCGCACGTCATGCCGGTCCCGATGATGAACATCCTCAATGGCGGATCGCACGCCGACTCCAACGTCGACGTCCAGGAGTTCATGATCGCGCCCGTCGGCGCCCCGAGCTTCCGCGAGGCGTTGCGGACGGGGGCGGAGGTCTACCACCACCTGAAGAAGGTGCTGAAGGACAAGGGACTGTCGACCGGCCTCGGTGACGAGGGCGGCTTCGCGCCGAACCTCCCGGAGAACCGGGCGGCGCTGGAGCTCATCGTCGAGGCCATCGAGGCGGCCGGGTACGCCGCCGGCCGCGACATCGTGCTCGCGCTCGACGTCGCGTCGTCCGAGTACTTCTCGGACGGGGTCTACGACCTCGCTGGCGAGGGCCGGAAGCTGTCGCCCGCCGAGCACGCTGAGTGGATCGCCTCGCTGGTCGATGACTTCCCGATCGTGAGCGTCGAGGACGGCATGAACGAGGAGGACTGGGACGGCTGGAAGCAGCTGACCGACCTCGCGGGTGCCAAGTGCCAGCTCGTCGGGGACGATCTCTTCGTCACCAACGTCGAGCGCCTCGGTCGTGGCATCGACGAGGGCATCGCCAACTCCATCCTCGTCAAGGTGAACCAGATCGGCTCCCTCACCGAGACGCTCCTCACGATGGACATGGCGCACCGGGCGGGCTTCACGTGCATGGTGAGCCATCGCTCCGGCGAGACCGAGGACTCCTTCATCAGCCACCTGGCGGTCGCGACGAACGCCGGCCAGATCAAGACCGGCGCGCCGGCCCGCTCCGACCGCGTCGCGAAGTACAACGCCCTGCTCCGCATCGAGGAGCAGCTCGGCGACGAAGCCCGTTACGCCGGCTGGGACGCGTTCCCGCGCAGCCGCCCGACCGACTGACGAGGAGCTCCCGTGCCGGCCGTTCGCGACCAGCGCCGCCACGTGCGGCAAGCCTCGCGTGCCCGTCGCCGGGGTGGCGCGGGCCGCGGGCCGGTGCCGGTGCAGCGGTTCGCTCGTGGTGTCGCGGACACGGCCGGGACGGTGCGCGACGTCGGAGTCGCCGCCGTGTCCGGCGATCGCCCGTACGTCGTTGCGCTGATCGCCCTCCTCGTCGCGGGCGGCCTCATGCTGGTCGGGCCCACGCGGACCTTCCTCGACGGGCGTGAGCGCGTCCAGCTCCTCGAGGCCCAGCTGGATGCCCTCACCGCGGAGAACGAGGAGCTGGCGAGTGCCGCCTCCGAGCTGCACGACCCCGAGGCGATCGAACTGCGTGCTCGTGAGCATCTCGGCATGATCCGGCCCGGCGAGGTGCCCTACGCGATCGTGCCGCCGCCGGTCGACCGCCCGCAGATCGCCCCGCCGCGAGAGGTCGCCCCGCCCGAGGCGCCCTGGTACCGGCGGTGGTGGGACGCGGCGACGGGGATCTTCGGCTGACCGGGCTCGACCGCGGTCAGTGCAGCAGCGCTGACACGAGTCGCCCGGTCTCTGGCTCGGCCGGGGCTTCGGCCGGCGGCAGGTGGATCGCGATCAGCGTGCCGACGCCGGTACGGGAGTCGATCAGCACCTCACCGCCGTGAACCTCGGCGATCGTCGCCACGGTTGCGAGTCCGAGGCCTGAACCCTTGCTGCCGGGGCCGCGGCGGAGCGGCTCGAGCGCCTCTGCCAGCGTCTGTGGGTCCATCCCGACGCCGTCGTCCTCCACCTCGATGGCCCACCCCCCGAGACGACGGTGTGCACGGACGCTGATGTGGAGGTTCGCGCGGCGGCCGTGGTCGATGGCGTTGCGCACGAGGTTCTGCAGCGCCGTCGTGAGGAGCACGCGATCGCCCGAGACGGTCGGGAGCTCCGCCCGCTCGACCGTGGCGTCCGCGCCCGTGATCAGGGCCTCGATGTTGTCGATCGCGTCATCGAGGGCCTCGTTGAGATCGACCTCCCCGCGTGCGGGCAGGCGCTCGCGGGCCTCCGCGAACGTGAGGAGTCCGTCGATCAGGCTCCGCATCCGGGTGCTGGTCTGGTCGATGCGGTCCAGGGCCTCCTTCAGGATCGGGTCGTCGATCGCGGCGGGGCCGAGCCGATCGCGCAGCAGGCTCGCGAAGCCCTGTGTCGTGGCCAGCGGGGC
The DNA here is from genome assembly GCA_041591915.1 of Nitriliruptorales bacterium. Classification (GTDB taxonomy): domain Bacteria; phylum Actinomycetota; class Nitriliruptoria; order Nitriliruptorales; family Nitriliruptoraceae; genus JBFHRB01. Next base: position 9,691 of record JBFHRB010000047.1, on the reverse strand, counting down.
GCGCAGTTCGTGCGCCGCCGTGTGGGCGAACGCCGTCAGGCGCCGGTTCGCACGCTCGGTCCGTCGGTTCGCCGTTTCCGCGGCGATTATCGCCTGGTCCCGGGAACGCGCCGCCCAGCCGAGCAGGAACCCGATGGCGGGGAGCGTCACGATGAGGGCCATCTGCTCCAGGAGGTCGACCGGGCCCGGCGCGACGCTGTCGGGGATGTCCAGCGCGCGCATCGCGGCCAGGGGGAGGCCCCCGCCCATGGCGACGAGGAGCGCGCCGATGTCGTGTCGGCGCAGCGCGGCTTCGACGACCACCAGCACGAGCACGATCGGCAGGCGCTGGAACCCGATGACCGGGGTGAGCAGTGCCTGGATGCCGAGTGCGAACACGGTGTCGAGGACGAGCTCGATCCCGACGGCGCCAGACTCGGAGAGGTGATCGGGACGTCGCCGCGCCCACACGTGGACCAGGTTCGCCGCGACCAGGGGACTCAGAACGAGCGCCGTGGTCAGCCCGCGACCCAGCAGCAGGCCATCGCCGAACGACGGGTCGCGGACGGCGAAGAGCACGAGGCCGAGCCCGATGATGAACGAGCGCAGCCAGAACATGGCGCGAGCGAGGCTCCGCTCGACGCCCATGGCGTACCGCACGCGAATCCCCCGAGTGCTTGCGGTGATGGGTCGTCACCCACCGTAAGGCGTCTGGGGCTCGCTCGACCAGTCGAGACCGACAGACACGACCCCTTCGGGCGGTTCGTCCCGTCTTGGGGGGCTGCGCCTGAGCGTGTGGCGCGCGCGTGGGCGCCCTTCAGCCGGCCTCGCCCGCGGCGATCGTGGTCGCGAGCTGGGCGGCGCGAGAGCCGTCGTCGGCGACGTCGTCGCCGTCTTCGCGGGCAGCGAGCAGGGCCTCGAGCTCCTCGGCGATGCGCTCGTCGTTCTCGCCCATCTCGTCGAGGTCGAGGTCCTGGAAGTCGAGGACACCCATGTCGAGGTACGCCTTCTGCACCTTGTCGCCCCACAGGCCGATGTCCTTGACGGTCGGCACGACGCGCGAGAAGAGCGCCTTGCGGAACTCGCCCATCATCTGGTGCTTGTCCACGTAGGCCGTCAGCTCGTCGGCCGGGAAGCCGAGGTTCTCCCAGACCTCACGCGCCAGGAAGCGGTCGCGCAGCAGGTAGCTGCCCTCGACGACGAACTCCTCCCGCTCGGCCCGCTCGGCCTCGGTGAGGTCGGCGTAGGCGTCCTTGAGCGCGAGTCGGCCGAAGGCGATGTGGCGTGCCTCGTCCTGCATGACGTAGGCGTTGATCGACTTGCCCAGCGGGTCCAGGGTGAAGTCGCGGATCATGGAGAACGCGGCCAGGGCGACGCCCTCGATCAGCACCTGCATGCCGAGGTACGTGAAGTCCCAACGGTCGTCGCTGATCGTCTGGTCGAGCAGTGCCTTGAGCGATTCGTTGATCGGGTAGGCGAGCTCCAGCTTCGTGTTGATGAAGCGTGCGTAGGTCTCGACGTGGCGCGCCTCGTCCATGACCTGGGTCGCGGCGTAGAACTTGGAGTCCATGTCCGGGACGGTCTCGACGATCTTCGCCGAGCACACCAGGGCCCCCTGCTCGCCGTGCAGGAACTGCGAGTTGACCCACGAGACGTAGTGGTGGCGGACCTGGTTCTTCTCGTCCCGGGAGAGCCTGTTCCACGTGTCCGACCCGTAGATGGGCAGGATCTCGTCAGGTGCGGTGGACGTGTCCTCGACGTCGATCTCGTGCGACCAGTCGATCCGGGTCGACGTGTTCCACTGCTTGTCCTTGCCCTTCTCGTACAGCGCGAGCATGCGCTCGCGGCCCGAGTCGTAGTCCCAGTTGAACACGACGTCCGACTGCGTGTTCGGGAGCGTCCACTTCGTGGTCTCCATCGGGACGGCGTAGCGGTGGGTCGACACGGGCGCCTCCTCGGCGGATGTTACACAGGTTCGCTATTTGTAACACACGGTCGGGGTCCTGTCCAGCGGATGCCGCAGCGCCCGTCGCGGTTCGGCTCCGCCGAGCGCGGTTGAGTGCCCGGCTGGACGGTCGACGGGGAGGGCCGAGCACATGGACGGCACCCCCCGCCTGCCGGTTGCGCTGCCGTCGACGTGGAGCGCGCAGAGCGGTTCCCGACCACCCGCAGTCATCCCCATCCCTACCCTTGGCCCGCCATGCCGGACTTGCCCCCGAAGGTCATTCCGCCCCCGTCGTCCGACGCGATCGCGTTCGACGACGATGCGTCGTACGTCACGGCCCTGCAGGCCTCGCCGACGACGCTGCGCGAGCGAGCGATCGTGTCGGCCCAGCTCGGTCGGCCGGCCCGCGGCGACAACGCCGTCGTCCATCGCTGTTCGTTCGGGCTCCCGACGGTCGTCAGGGTCGGACCCCGCCTGGAGGACGGCACGCCGTTCCCGACGGTGTTCTGGCTCGCGTGTCCGCTGTTGAGGTCCAGCATCGGGCGCCTCGAGGCCGAGGGGTCGATGGTCGGCCTCAACGAGCGGATCGACTCGGACGACGGGGGCATCGGGAGCGCGTACGCGGCGGCCTTCGAGCGGTACATCGACTTCCGTGACGAGCTCGGCGAGCCGCTGGAGGGCAGGCCCGGTGCCGGGGGGTCGCCGCTGTACGTGAAGTGCCTGCACGTCCATGCCGCCCACACGCTCGCGACGAACGACAACGTCGTCGGTGAGTGGGCGCTGCGCCAGCTCCTGCCCATCGCGTGTGACGGTCCGTGCGTCTCGGAGGACGACGTCGCGGAGTGGACCGAGCGCCTCGAGGCCGGCGAGCTCGAGCGCCCCGAGCGCAAGCCCGGCAAGAAGCGGCGTCGGCGGAGCAAGGGGCGCCGGGCGGACGCGCCGATGGAGGACTCGAGCGACGGGGGCTCGAGCGATGGGTGAGCCGGTTGCCGCGGTCGACGTCGGCAGCAACTCCGTCCGGGTCCTGGTCCTCGGCGCGGACGGCGCGCCGTTGGCGAGGGAGCTGACGATCACCCGGCTCGGCAAGGGCGTCGATGCCACAGGGCGGCTCGATGACGGCTCGCTCGCCCGCACGCTCGACACGCTCGGTCGGTACCGGACGGTCTGGGAGTCGCACGGCGTCGGTGTTGGCCGCGTGCGGATCGCCGCGACGAGCGCCGTGCGCGATGCGACCGACCGCGAGCGCTTCTTCGCCGGTGTGAAGCAGGCCACGGGCCTCGATGCGCAGGTCCTCAGCGGTGGGGAGGAGGCGCGCACGGCATTCGCGGGTGTCGCCTCGGGGCTCGACGTCAGCGGCAGGATCGCCGTCCTCGACGTCGGTGGGGGCTCGACCGAGCTGATCGTCGGCGATCCGGCCAGCGGCGACGTGCTCGGGGCGTGCTCGCTGCAGTTGGGATCCGTCCGCCTGACCGAGCAGCGGCTCCACGACGACCCACCGACACCGGATCAGCTCGTGTCGGCGGCGTCGGTCGTGCAGCAGCGGCTCGACGAGGCCGACGACGAACTGCCGGTCCGCGTCGATGAGTGCGAGACGCTGGTCGGGGTGGCCGGCACGGCCACGACCCTGGCCGCCGTGGCGCTGGGGCTCGACAGCTACGTCGAGGGGGCCGTGCACGGCCAGCGGATCGCCGTCGCCACGCTGCGGTCACAGTTCGCGCGCCTGGCCCGCCTGTCAGCGAGCCAGCGCGGGGAGATCGGAGCCATCCAGCCCGGCCGCGAGGACGTGATCGTGGGCGGGGCTGCGATCGTCCTCGGCGTCATGGAGCGCTACGGGTTCGAGTACCTGCTCGTCAGTGAGAGCGACATCCTCGACGGACTCGCTCACGGCCTGCGTTGACACGAGTTGCCGATCGGCCGGATCTGTCCGCCGGACGCGCACGCGGTCGCGGACCGTACCGATGTGACTAGTCATTTCGAGTCATAGTCGGGCGCGTTCGGGGCCATCGATTCAAGGTCCTGTCGGGTGATGTCGACCGGAAGGGCATGGAAGGGATGCTCATCGGGGTGAACGTCATGGGATCGTGCCGCGCTCCGCGCCGTGTCCGGCGCGTGTACGTGGCTGCCCTGCTCGCGCTCGCATCGCTCGCGATACCGGCGCTGCAGGTGGCAGCGCTCGCGCTCGAGCCGTACCAGGAAGTCGTGGACATGACGTTCCCGGCCGACCCGCGCGCGCGGTTCAGTGCCGACTACCACCAGCCACGGGGCGGCGGCACGCGCGTCCACCGTGCGACGGACATCATCTTCGACAAGCACTCGCCCCTCTACGCCACCGTCGATGGGGTCATCTGCTACATCAACGGCCTCGACGGCAACCCGCCCAGCTGGGGGTACTCGCTCACGATCTGTGGGGACGACGGGCGCCGCTACGACTACCTCCACATCAACAACGACACCCCGGGGACCGACGACGGGATGGGCGGGCCGGCCCACGCGTACGCGCCCGGGATCCGCGGCGGGGTCCGCGTCGCCCGAGGACAGCTCGTGGCCTACATGGGTGACTCGGGCAACGCCGAGAACACGGTCGACCACCTCCACTTCGAGATCGAGGACCCGCGGATCACCGACCCGTACGGAAGCAACCGGATCGACCCGTACGAGTCACTACGGGCCGCGCTCGCCCGCGGCGACGTCGCCGACGGTTCCGTCGTCTTCCACGACCCCTTCGACCGCCTCGCGGGCCCCGACCGTGTCGGCACGGCCATCGAGCTCGTCCACGACCACCACGACGACGCGACGCACGTCATCATCGCGCCGGCCGGTACGCCATCGGAGCCGATCATCTCCGGCCCGCTGGCCGCCGAGCTGCACGCGCCGGTGTTCACCTCATGGGATCCCGACCACGTCGATGAACGCGTCCTGACGGAGATCGCGAACTTCGGTGCGACGCACGTGACGCTGGTCGGTCACGAGCTCCCCGATGCCTACCGCGACGACCTGCTCGCCGCGGGTATCGAGGCCGACCACATCAACTGGATCAAGGGCGCCGATCGCTTCGAGACAGCGGCGCTCGTTGCCGAGGAGGTGTGGCGCCTGCAGGGAGCCGGTGAGGCGCTGCCCACGCCGATCGTGGCCGAGCCGCTGCCCGCGTTGGAGCTGCCGGAGCCGCGCGGTCTGGCGCTCGACGTCAGTGGCGACAACCGGCGGCGCGACCCGGTCCAGCTCGCGGGTGCGACGGTCGACGGTGAGGTCTTCGTCTTCCTGAGCGGCGCCGAGGCGGTGCTCGTCGACACCGTGGCGTTCTGGGTCGACGACGTCGACCGCCTCGGGCCTGCCGAGCACGTCGAGACGGCCGAGCCGTACGACCTGGCCGGGACGGGCGGGGGCGGCGGGCGCGCCAGCGCGTACGACACGACGGCGCTCGTCGACGGCACGCACGTCATCACGGCCGTCGTCACCTACCTCGATGCGACCGAGGCGGTCGTCTCCGCCACGTTCGACGTGAACAACGGTGATGGGGCACAGGGCGTCGACGGGCCCGCGGTCCCGGCCGGGTATCCGGTGCCAGCGCTCTCGCTGAGTCCGTCGTCGTCGCGGGTCCCCGCGCTCGCGCTGGACGGTGCGGCCATCTCGGGCGACGTGTACGTCACCGTGGCCGGGGCCGACCGCGACGACACCGACCTCGTGCTGTTCCACATCGACGACCCCGAGGCCTCGGGTGAGCCCCACCGCTTCGAGGGCAACTGGCCGTTCGACCTCGAGGGCACCTCGGGCGACGGAACGGCCGTGCCCTTCGACACGGACCGGCTCGCCAACGGCAACCACACGCTGACCGCGACGGTCACGCGCACGGACGGCGAGGTGCAGACGGTCACCGCCACGTTCGAGGTGCGCAACGTCGTTGCACGCGATGCGATCCTGGCCCTGGGCCAGCACGCCGACGCGAACCGCGAGTGGCCCGACAGCCTCATGGCCTCCTACTACGGGGCCGCGATGGGCGCGCCGGTCCTGTTGACCACGACCGATGACCTGCCGTCGGTGACCGAGGCGGCGCTCGACGGCGTGCGCAGCCTCACGATCATCGGTGGTGTCGCGGCCGTGTCGGGCGATGTCGAGGCGAGCCTGCTCGGGGTGGTCGGGTCCATCGACCGCCTGTGGGGCCAGACCCGCTACGGGACGGCCACGGCGGTGACGCAGGACCTGATCGATCGGCGGCTCGTCACGGCAGACCGGATCTGGGCGGCCACCGGCCGCAACTGGCCGGACGCCGCCACCGCAGGACCGGTCGTGGCGTCAGCTGGCGATGCGCTCGTGCTGGTGGACGGTCAGGCGACCGGCCACGACGCCGAGGCCCGTCAGTGGCTGGAAGGCAAGGCCAGCCGCGCCGACCGCGGACGCGTCATCGGCGGGACGGCGGCCGTCAACGACCAGGCGGCGCTGAACTTCAGTCTCTGGATGACCTGAGCGGCCGCGTCCCTACCCTCCGCCGCGCACGCGCGGGAGGAACAGGACGTGCGGGACCGACTCGACCTGCCACACCACGACGGCTCGGCGCTGTACGTCAGCGACAGCGCGCCGGGCCTCGGTTCGTCGTTCACCGTGCGGGTCCGGGTCCCGCGGGGCGCAGGTGTCTCGCGCGTCCTCGTGCGAACGACGCCTGATGCCGAGCCCGAGCACGCGGACCTCGAACGGACGTCCGAGGACGAGGTCGAGTCGTGGTGGCAGGCGGAGGTCGTGGCCCACAACCCGGTGACCAACTACCGGTTCCTGCTGCTGGGGTCCGACACCCGGGTCCGGTGGCTGACGGCCGCCGGCGTCGTGGGGCACGAGGTGGCCGACGACACGGACTTCCGTGTGCTCGCGGCGCCCGCGCCTCCGTCATGGGTGCCGGACGCGGTCCTGTACCAGGTGTTCCCGGACCGTTTCGCACGCTCGGGACGTGTCGACGTCTGGCCCGACTGGGCCCTCCGCGCCGAGTGGGCCGACGAGGTGGAGACCAGGTTCCCGGATTCGATGCACCAGCTGTACGGCGGCGACCTCCACGGCGTCGCGGAGCACCTCGACCACGTCGAGTCGCTGGGTGCCACGGGGATGTACCTCAACCCGATCTTCCCGGCCATGGAGAACCATCGGTACTGCGCGACCAGCTTCGACGAGGTCGACCCGGTGCTCGGCGGCGACGAGGCGCTCGTCGAGCTGTCCGAGGCAGCGCATCGCCGGGGCATGCGACTGGTCGGCGACCTGACGGCGAACCATTCGGGGTCGGACCACCCGTGGTTCCGCGCGGCGCAGGGGGACCGCGAGTCGGTGGATGCCGGGCGCTACCACTGGATCGATCACCCGGACTCGTACGTCGCATGGTCAGGCGTCGGCACGCTGCCCAAGTTCGACCACCGTTCGCCGGACCTGCGGCGGCGGCTCTACGAAGGGCCGGACTCGGTGGTCGCCAGGTGGCTGCGACCCCCCTTCTCGCTGGACGGGTGGCGCGTCGACGCCGCCAACATGGCGGGCAGGTACGCGGACGTGGACCTGACCCACGAGATGGCGCGGGCCATCCGCGACACCATGCGCGCGGAGCGCGACGACGCCTACCTGCTCGCCGAGCACAACCACGACGCGACCCAGGACCTGATCCACGCCGGCTGGGACGGAACCATGAACTACATGGGGTTCGCGCGGCCCATCTGGCAGTGGCTCGTCCGGGAGGACCGGACGGTGCCCCTCATGGGCGTGCCGATCGACGTGCCGCGACTCGACGGCCCGGAGGTCGTGGCCTCGATCGACACCTTCTGCGGCCGCATGCCCTGGCGCGCGCGGGTGGCGAGCCTCAACCTGCTCGGGTCGCACGACACGACCCGCTGGCGCCACGTCGCCGGCTCGCGCGAGCGAGCACTCGTGGGGGCAGCGATGCTGTTCACCTTCCCCGGTGTGCCATCGGTCTTCATGGGCGACGAGATCGGCCTCGACGGTCACGACGACCTGACGAGTCGCGAGCCTTTCCCGTGGGACGACGAGGCGCGCTGGGACACCGAGACACTGGAGGCCTACCGGGCGCTCATCCGGCTGCGACGCGCGCATCCCGCCCTGCGAACCGGTGGCTTCCGGTGGGTCGTGGTCGAGGACGACGTGCTCGTCTACCTGCGTGAGGACGGGGCCGAGCGGCTGCTCGTCCAGGTCGCGCGGGACGATCACGCGGCGGTCGCGCTGGCGGCCGACGCGTTGGGGGCCGTCCATCTCCAGGCACTCACCGGCGGCGCGGATGTCGGCGCTGACGGCGGCCGGTTCGTGCTCCCATCGCACGGCCCGCGCCATGGCGTGTGGCTCCTCGCCTGACCCATCGACGGTCCGCTGCAGCAGGGGTAGCGTCCGAACTTGCGCCGGATCCACCGGCGCAATTCGGGGGAACCACCATGAAGGCAGGCAAGATCCATCGCCAGATGCTGGACGTCGTCGTCGATCGCGACTTCGACGCCCTTCGTGACCTCTACCACCGCGACTACGTCTACACCGACAGCGAGGGCGTCGAGCACAAGGGCGCCGAGGCCGGTGTCGCCGTCGCGGAGAGCTACACCACCGCCTTCCCGGACCTGCGCCTGTCGGTCCGCCACCACTGGGAGCCGGCGGAGGACGTGTCGATCATCGAGTTCGGGGCCCACGGCACGCACGGGGGCCCGCTCGAGGACATCCAGGCCACGGGCAAGGTCGTGGACATGGTCGTGTGCAACATCATCGAGGTGGTCGACGGCAAGATCCGCCGCGAGCGCGAGTACTTCGACACGTTCGGCCTGCTCAAGCAGCTGGGGGTGGCCGAAGGCTGATCGCCAGGTCGGCTGGCGGCCTCCTCGGCCGCCAGCCGGCCCGGCCACCGGGCGACGCCCGGTCGCTCGGGCTCCGCGGACCGGGGTGTGGGTAGCCTCGCCCGGCCGTCGCACCCCGGAGCCACGTGGACCCGCGTCTCGCCCCTGACACGTTCTGGCCACGGCTGCAGCGCGCCCTCGCGCAGGTTCCGGAGGACGCGCGGACGCCGCCGCCGGACGGGCGAGTGGGGGCGGTGCTGGTGCTGCTCGAGGACACGCCGGCCGGACCCCGAGTCGTGCTGACGCGTCGCCGGGCCGACCTGAAGTCCCACCCGGGACAGCTGTCGTTCGCGGGCGGGCGGCTCGATGCCGACGAGACGATCGAGGAAGCCGCCCTCCGCGAGGCCGAGGAGGAGATCGGGCTGCGTCGATCGACGACCCAGCTGCTCGGTGTCGGGCCGAAGTTCTTCATCCCGCCGTCGAAGTTCTGGGTGGTCCCGGTGTTCGCGCGGTGGCGCGAGCCGCACGCGCTCGACCCCAATCCCTGGGAGGTCGACGCGATCCTCGAGGTGCCCATCGCGCGGCTGCTCGAGCCGGACCGCTTCCGGCACGTCCCGCTGTCCGATCGCGGGTCGTCGTGGGCCTGGCAGCTCGACGACGACGTGCTGTGGGGCGCCACCGCCATCGTGATGGCCATCCTCCTCGAGGTCGCGGTCGAGGACTGGTCCGGTGGGCTCACGCCCGAGACGCTGGGCGAGGACCGGGCGGTGTTCCCGTGGGAGGACGCGCCGCGGGTCCCGCGCCGTCAGCGCATCGAGGGGCTGCCCGAGGTCCTGCAGTCGGCGCTGCCCCACGTCACGCGGGGCCAGATGGCCGAGGTCGACCGGCTGCTGCGCGAGCTCGGCCTGCCGCTCGAGGCGCTCGTCGAGCACGCCGGACGGGGGGTGGCGCACGCCGTTCGTCGACTCGTCGG
>JBFHRB010000046.1:0-15471 GCA_041591915.1 Nitriliruptorales bacterium | reverse complement strand
GCGCAGCGCGTCGTCGCGGTACTGCTCCTCGATGCCCGGCCCGTGGTCGACGACGGTGAAGCGCCGGAACTCGCCGTCGAGCGTCGATCCCACCTCGACACTGCCGCCCTCGGGTGTGGCGTCGACGGCGTTGTCGATCAGACTGCCCATGGCGAGCTCGAACTGCTCCCGGTCGGCCCAGATCGCGGGCATGGCCCCGACCGCGACATTCACCTCGCGCCGTTCGAGCGCTTCGTGACGCTCCGCGAGCACGTCCTTGATGGCCCGCTGCGCGTCGGTTCGGACGTAGTTCGCGCGCAGCGGGAACCGCATGTTGTCGACGAGTGCCTCGACCATGGCGTGCAGCCGCTCGGCGGCGCGGTTCGCGCGGTCGAGGAGGTCCTGCGACTGCGGTGTGAGGGCGCCCGCGGTCGTGGCCTGCAGGAGCTCGAGGAAGCCGCGGACGCTGGTGAGCGGCGTCTTCAGGTCGTGCGACGCACGCTTCGCGTAGGTGGCGAGCTGCGTGCGCAGGGCGTCGTTCGACCGTCGCAGCCGTTCGACCGTCCGTTCCGCCTCCGCACGCGCCTCCTGGGCAGCGCGGAGCTCGCCGAGCAGCTGCTCCTCAGCCGTCACCTCGCCCTCGAACGGGACCGCCACCGCCCTCAACCCCCTCGTGTCGCGTCGACGAACGCTCGTGCCGCACGGCGGCAGTCGTCGGCGTCGACGTCGAGGTGGGTGACGAAGCGCACGACGGACGGACCCATCGCATTCGCGAGGACCCCGTCGGCGGCGAGGCGCGCCACGACAGCGTTCGCGTCGACCCCACCCGTGTCGACGAACAGGATGTTGGTGGGCACGTCATCCGGGTCGACGCTGCCGGGCCGGGCGCCCGCGATCTCGCTCGCCAGCAGCCGCGCGTTCGCGTGGTCGACCGCGAGGCGCTCGACGTTGTGGTCGAGGGCGTGGAGGCCCGCCGCGGCGAGGACTCCCACCTGCCGCAGGGCACCGCCGTAGCGGCGCCGCCAGAGCCGCGCCTCCTCGATGGCCGCCGACGAGCCGACCATCATCGACCCGACCGGCGCCCCGAGCCCCTTCGAGAGGCAGAAGCTGAGCCCATCAGCGTGGGCCATCACGTCGCCGGGCTTCGCGTCCAACGCGGCGAGGGCGTTGAAGACGCGCGCACCGTCGATGTAGACGTTGAGGCCGGCCCCGCGCGCGACGCTCGCGACCGCCGCGAGCTCCTCCAGGCGGTACACGGTGCCACCGTGCCGATTGTGCGTCTGCTCGAGGCTGACGAGCGACGTCGGCGTCAGGTGGAACGCATCAGGGCGGATCGCCTCGGCGACGGCCTCGGCCGACAGCCGCCCGCGGTCCCCGACGAGGGTCCGGAACTGCACGCCCGCGAGGGCCGCGCCCGCACCCGCCTCGTAGTTCACGATGTGGCTGTCCCCGTCGAGGATGACCTCGGTCGCCGGGCGCGCCAGGAGGCGCAGCCAGAGCTGGTTGGCCATCACGCCGCTCGGGACGAACAGCGAGGCCTCCGCGTCGAACAGCTCGGCCACGCGGTCCTGCAGCCGATTGACGGTCGGATCCTCGCGGTAGACGTCGTCGCCGACCTCGGCCGCGGCCATGGCGCGGCGCATGCCGTCGCTGGGGCGCGTGACCGTGTCGGAGCGCAGGTCGATCATCTGGTGGACCTCGGGAGAAGGCGATGCGACGGCCCAGCGTACGGGCGCACGACGCGACTAGCGTCGGTCGCGCCCAGGAGGTCCGGCGTGTCGGTCAGGACGTGCCCCATCCCGGTGCGGCGCTCCCACGCCGCACTGGTGGCGGAAGCCGCGGCCATCGAGCAGGTCCTGCGCCACGTCGCCGACGACGACTGGGGTGCGCCGACGGGGCTGCCGGCCTGGTCGGTCCGCGACCTGGCGGCCCACCTGCTGCGCGGGGTCACCCGGGTCGGGGCCTACCTCGCCGCGCCGGAGCCCCACGACGTCGAGCTGGACTGGCTGAGCTACTGGCAGGCCGCGAGCGACCTCGATCCGCACACCATCGCCGCGCGGGCGACAGAGCTCGCATCACGCATCCCGTCCCGCGACCTCCCGGGTCGCTTCAGCCGCGCCGTGGGCGAGGCCTCTCGCACGGCACTGGACGCCCCGCGCGACCGGACGCTGCCGACACCACTGGGTTCCATCCGCCTGGACGCCTACCTCACGACGCGGGTCGTGGAGCTCGTGGTCCACGGACTCGACCTCCGGCGCGCGCTCGGGCTCGAGCAGGTCGCGACCCCTGGCGCGATCGAGGTCACGGCACTCGTGCTCGACGGACTCCTCGCCCTGCCGCGGCCGGTCGACCTCGAGCGCGACGACATCGCCTTCATCCTCGCCGCGACCGGACGACACGCGCACCCGGACCCGGACCTGCCCGTCCTGGGCTAGGCGTACGCCGCGTCCACCCAGTCGCGCAGCGCGGCAGCGATGCCGGGCGCGGCGGCGATCAGCCCGTCTCGTTCGCGCCCGGCGATCACGTCACGACGCCGCTCGACGACGCCACCGGCCTCGGCCACGATCAGGCCGCCGGCGGACCAGTCCCAGGGCTGCAGGCCGTGCTCGACGTAGCCGTCGACGCGGCCACAGGCGACCCACGCGAGGTCGAGCGCGGCGGCGCCGAACCGCCGCAGGTCGCGGACCTCGGCGAGGAGCTCACTCGAGGCCCGCCCCTGCGACACGCGCATCTCGGGGTCATAGGCGAAGCCGGTCGCGATGAGCGCACGGCGGAGGTCCTGCCGGTCGCTGACGCGGATCTCGGCGCGGTTCTGGGTGGCGCCCTCGCCGCGGGCCGCGGCGAAGGTCGTGTCCGAGCTGGGGTCGTGCACGACCCCGGCCAGCGCACCCGACCCGTCCTCGCACGCGATCGAGACGCACCACTGCGGGATGCCGTACAGGTAGTTCACCGTCCCGTCGAGCGGGTCGACGACCCACCGCAGCCCGGTCGTCCCGCTCCGGTTGTCCTGCTCCTCCTCGGCCAGGAGCCCGTCGTCCGGCCGTGCCGCGAAGATGCGCTCGGCGATGAGCTGCTCCGCGGCGCGATCGGCCTCGGACACGGGATCGGTCTCCGAGGTCTTCGTCTCGACGGTCAGCGTCCGCTGCTGGTAGTCGAGCAGGAGCCGGCCGGCGGCGATGGCGGTCTCTGTGGCGAGGTCGAGGAGGGTCACCCGAAGAAGACCTCGGCCACCTTGTAGAGCTTCTCGGGCACCGTCTTGAGCTTCGCCGTGGCCTGGCCCAGCGGGATGGGACGCACGCTGGCCCCGACGATCGCGGTCATCTGTCCCCACTGCTCGTCGAGCGCGAGCCGCATCGCCTTCACCCCGAACCGGGTGGCGAGGACGCGGTCGGCGGGGTGCGGGGTCCCGCCGCGCTGGACGTGCCCGAGGATCGTGTACCGCGTCGGGAAACCCACCAGCTCCTCGAGTTCGTGGGCGATCGCCACCGACAGGCCCCCGAGCTTCGGCCGCCCGAACTCGTCGAGCGGATGCTCCGGCAGCTGCATCGTGCCCTCGACGGGGACCGCGCCCTCGGCAACCACGATGATGGAGAAGTCACGCCCCATGCCGGCGCGGTGCTTGACGTGGCGTCCGACGCGTTCGATGTCGAACGGCTGCTCGGGGATGAGGATCGCGTCCGCTCCACCGGCCATCCCGGCGTACGTCGCGATCCAGCCGGCGTGCCGCCCCATGACCTCGAGCACCATCACCCGGTTGTGCGACTCGGCGGTGGAGTGCAGCCTGTCGACCGCCTCGGTCGCGATGTCGACCGCGGTCAGGAACCCGATGGTCAGCTCGGTCCCGCCGACGTCGTTGTCGATCGTCTTGGGGATGCCGATGATGGGGATGCCCTCGTCCTCGACGAGGCGCGTCGCGGCCGACAGCGTCCCCTCCCCCCCGATGACGATGAGACCGTCGAGGCGGTGGATGTCGAGGGACTCCTTGATCCGCTCGATCCCGTTCTCCTCGCGGTACGGGTCCACGCGCGACGTCCCCAGCAGCGTCCCACCCCGGTGCAGCAGTCCGCGGGTCGACGACAGCGTGAGCTGTTCGACCTCGGCGTCGAGCACGCCCTTCCAGCCGCCCCGGAAACCGAACACCTGGACGTTCGACAGCTCGGCGGTGCGGACGATGCCACGGATGGCCGCGTTCAGGCCGGGGCAGTCGCCGCCGCCGGTCAGGACTCCGATGCGGGTGACCATCTAGCTCCCGTCGCGTGAGATGGCACGAGCGGCGGCCGATGATAGGGCCGGGCGAGGGAAGCCGTGAGTACGCTGCTCGACCGTTCACGAAGACGTAACAACGAGGGGCCAACGTGCCGATCCTGAGCATCGACGAAGGGACCACCGGCGTCCGGGGCATCGTCGTCAGCGACGACGGCCAGGTGCTCGGCGCCGGCTACCGGGAGTTCGAGCAGGTCTTCCCCCGGCCCGGCTGGGTCGAGCACGACGCGGACGTCATCTGGGCGACGACGCTCGTCGCGTGCAAGGAGGCGCTGGACGTCGCCGGCATCGGTCCGGCGGACGTCTCCTGCGTCGGCATCACGAACCAGCGCGAGACCGTCGTCCTCTGGGACCGGCACACGAGCGACCCGGTCCACAACGCGATCGTCTGGCAGGACCGGCGGACCAGCGGCATCTGCGACGAGCTCAAGGAGGCGGGTCGCGAGGAGCTCATCCGGGACACCACCGGGCTCGTCGTGGACGCCTACTTCTCGGGCACGAAGCTGCAGTGGCTGCTCGACAACGTCGACGGCGCCCGCGGCCGCGCCGACGCCGGCCAGCTCGCCTTCGGCACGATCGACGCGTGGCTCGTCTGGAAGCTCACCGGTGGGCGCGTGCACGCCACCGAGCCGTCGAACGCCTGCCGGACCATGCTGTGGGACATCCGCGGGGACGCGTGGTCGGAGGAGATGCTCGAGGTCCTCGACATCCCCGAGTCCGTGCTGCCCGAGGTACGTGACAGCTCGGGCGACTTCGGCCGTACCGACCCCGAGGCCTTCCTGGGGATCGACGCACCCATCACCGGCATCGGCGGCGACCAGCAGGCCGCGCTCTTCGGCCAGGGGTGCTGGCACCCCGGGATGTCCAAGAACACGTACGGCACGGGCTCGTTCATGCTCCTCAACACGGGCTCCGAGGCCGCCGCGTCCGAGCGGGGCCTGTTGACCGGTGTCGCCTGGCGCATCGGGGGCGAGGTCACCTACATGCTCGAGGGCGCCATCTTCATCACCGGCGCCGCCGTGCAGTGGCTGCGCGACGGCCTGGGGATCATCTCCTCGGCCAAGGAGACGTCCACGCTCGCGGAGAAGCTGCCCGCCGGCAACGAGGGCGTGTACCTCGTCCCGGCCTTCGTCGGCCTCGGCGCACCGCACTGGGACCAGTACGCGCGGGGCACCGTCGTCGGCATCACGCGCGGCACGACGAAGGCGCACTTCGCCCGTGCAGCGCTCGAGGCCATGGCCTACCAGTCCGCGGACGTGGCCAACCTGATGGTCGAGGAGTCGGGCCAGGCGCTCGAGGAGCTCCGCATCGATGGCGGGGCCTCGCAGAACAGCCTGCTGGCCCAGTTCCAGGCCGACATCCTGGGCGTGCCCGTGATCCGCCCGAAGTTCCAGGAATCGACGGCCATGGGCGCCGCGTTCCTCGCCGGGCTGGGCGCCGGCATCTGGGCGTCGACGGACGACCTCGCCGGGGCATGGAAGCTCGACGCCCGGTTCGACCCGCGCATGGACGAGCAGCGCCGGAGCAAGCTGCTGGCCGGCTGGCACGAGGCCGTCGAGCGCTCGAAGGGCTGGGCCCGCGTGGTCGAGACCGAGTAGGTCCCCCCGGTACGGGGCCGAACGGCCCTGCACCGTCGTCCTCCCCCGCTGCACCATCACAACGTTGAGTGAAATACTCAACGTTGTGGGAGTGAGTCACGGAGGACACCATGTCACCCCAGACGCTCAGCACCGAGACGCGACGCTCGCCGGGCCAGGTCGAGCCGCCGCCCCGCATCGTCGAGATCGAGCCCATCGGGCGCGACCGCCTCTTCTTCCTGCTCGTCGCGGCCATCGCCCTCAGCGTGGTCGCCTCGCTCATCGTCGTGAACTGGGTCGGTGTGGAAGCCACGCCGAGCGACCAGGCGACGACCAGCACGTCCGCCGGTCCCAGCGCCGTGGTCGCCGGCGCCCCGCGGACCGCACCGTCCGTCTCGCAGGACCCGACCGCCGTCGGCTCGCCCATCGGGACCCGCGGACCGCAACTCGTGTCCTTCGACGTCGAGACCATCGAGCTCGAGGGCCAGCTCGCGGACGGCGCGACCTTCACCTACTGGACCTTCGACGGCACCGTGCCCGGCCCGATGCTCCGCGCCCGGGTCGGCGACACCGTGGAGATCAACCTCATCAACGCCGCCGACAGCACCAACGTCCACTCGATCGACCTGCACGCGGTCAACGGTCCCGGTGGCGGCGCCATGGCGACCCAGGTGCCTCCGGGCGAGAGCGGGAGCTTCCGGTTCCAGGCGCTCAACCCCGGCGTCTACGTCTACCACTGCGCCACGCCGCACGTCCCCACGCACATCGCCAACGGCATGTACGGCCTGATCGTCATCGAGCCCGACGGCGGACTCGACGCGGTCGACCGCGAGTTCTACGTCATGCAGGGCGAGATCTACACGGCCGAGGCCTTCGGCTCGACGGGCGCGCTGACCTTCGACGCCGACCGACTCCTGCTCGAGGAGCCGAACTTCGTCGTCTTCAACGGCGCCGCCTCGGCCCTCACCGGCGACAACGCCATGCAGGTGGACGTCGGTGACACCGTCCGCCTGTACGTGGGCAACGGCGGGCCCAACCTCATCTCCAGCTTCCACGTCATCGGCGAGATCTTCGACCGCGTGCACGTGGAGGGCGCCCGTGACCCCGCCTTCGACGTCCAGACGACGCTGATCCCGGCCGGTGGCGCGACCTGGGTCGAGTTCACCGTCGACGTCCCGGGCAACTACCTGCTCGTCGACCACGCCCTGAGCCGGGTCTTCGACAAGGGCGCGCTCGCGATCATCACGGCAACGGGCCCGGAGGACCCGACCATCTTCACCGCCCCGTAACACACACCCACAACGCGGCGCCGCCCTCACTCGGGGGCGGCGTCGCTCGTTCGGGCCAGGGCCGCGTCCTCGGCCGCGATCTCGGCCAGGCTCGCCGCGGCGAGTCGGTCCCGGAGGGCACCCTGCGCCTCCGCCCAGGGGACGTGGACCGCGCAGTGGTCCTCCCAGCGGCACGGGCCGCCTCGCAGGACGCACTCCGACGCCTCGATGGGGCCGTCGATCGCCTCGATGACCTCGAGCAGCGAGACCTCGACCGGCGACCTCGACAGCTCGTACCCGCCGTCCGGGCCAGCGGTCGACGTGACCAGTCCGGCGCGCACGAGCGTGCTCATCACCGCTGGCAGGTAGGACTCGGGGATCTCCATGTCCGCCGCGATCTCGTGCGACTTCGACCGGCCCGACCCGGCACGGCGGGCCAGGTGGACGGTGGCGCGGACGGCGTAGTCCGCGCGGCGGCCGAGGTCGATGCGCATGCCCCCAGCCTACGGCTTCACCGTTCCCTAACACCGTGCCAACGGAGGACTCACGCACGATCGGCAAGGTCCTGCGTGTACGAACGAGAGGTGGCGGGTTGGCACTGACGAGACGGGCCCTGTTGGGCGGCGCGGGCGCCGGCGCGGCTGCGCTGCTGGCCTACCAGCGCCTCCCCCTCGCCCCCGCCCCCGCGCCCTCGGTCGCGGAGCGGCTCCCGGGCGGTGGCCAGCCCACCGGACCGCGCACCGACGACGACGCCCTGCACGCTGCTCGGCGCCTGTCCTACGGCGCGACGCCGTCCCTGCACGCGGAGATCGCGGCGCTCGGCGTCGACGCCTGGCTCGACCGCCAGCTCGACCCCGCGAGCATCGAGGAGGACCCGCAGCTGCTGTCGATGCTCGACCAGCTCGACACGCTGGACCTCTCCCCCACCGACCTCCGCGAGCTCTTCTCGGACCAGGAGCAGCGACGTCGGATCCCGCAGCAGCTCATCGCCGCGACGGTCCTGCGTCGCATCGGCTCGCGACGGCAGCTCAACGAACTCATGGTGGAGTTCTGGTCCGACCACTTCTCCGTGTTCCTCGGCGACGGGCCCGTGGTCTTCCTGAAGACCATCGAGGACCGCGAGGTCATCCGTCCCCGCGCGCTCGGTCGGTTCGACGACCTGCTGGTCGCCGACGCCCAGAGCCCCGCCATGCTGGTCTACCTCGACAACGCACTCAGCAAGGGCGACGACCCCAACGAGAACTACGCCCGCGAACTGCTCGAGCTCCACACCGTCGGCGTGACCGGCGGCTACGACGAGGACGACATCGCCGCGGTGGCACGCGTGCTGAGTGGCTGGTCCCTCGACCGCGCCACGGCGACCTTCGCCTTCCGGCCCTTCCTGCACGCCGATGGCCCGCAGGAGGTGATGGACTGGAGCACCGACGGCCGCGGTGGGCAGCAGGACGGCGAGGACCTGCTCCGCCACCTGGCGCACCACCCCGCGACGGCCACGCACCTCGCGCGCAAGCTCGCGCGCCGCTTCGTCAGCGACCATCCGTCAGACGAGCTCGTGGCCTCCACGGCGGAGGTCTTCCTCGCCAGCGACACCGCCATCGCTCCCACGCTCCGACACCTGCTCACCACGGACGAGTTCCGGGAATCCTCCGGGGTGAAGTTCCGGCGCCCGATGGAGTTGGTCACCGGGGCCTTCCGGGCGTTGGGCACGACACTCCCGATCGAGGACCTCGGAAGGGGCCGGTCGCAGGCCTTCCGGCAGTTCGTCCAGCGCGTCGAGGCCCTCGGCCACCTCCCGTTCTCCTGGCCGGCACCGAACGGCTTCCCCGACGTCGCGGGCGCCTGGCTGAACACCGGTGCGCTCCTGTCCCGCTGGAACGCCGTCCAGGCGCTCGTCGGCGCCGGGCGTCGCCCGCTCGGACCCGTGGACGTCACGGACGTGTTCGGGGACGCGAGGTCGGCCGGTGCGGCCATCGACGCAGCGGTGTCGCAGCTGCTCATGACCGAGCTCACGTCGACCGAGCGCGACGCCGTGCTGGCCTACCTCGGGGTCGGCGCGAACGACGCGTTCCCCGCCGACGACCGAACGGCGAGACAGACGATCGCCCTCCTGCTGAACAGCCGCCACTTCCAGTTCCGGTGAACGGAGACCCCATGGCCACCACCTGCACCTGCGACCGTCGCGACCTGCTGCGCAGGGGCCTCGCCGCCGGCGCCGGGGCGAGCCTTCCCTTCCTGTTGCCGCGGGTCGCCTTCGCCGCCCCGGGCGAGGAGGCCGGCCGCGACACCCTCGTGTGCGTGTTCCTGCGCGGTGGCATGGACGGGCTGTCGGCCGTCGTGCCGCACGGGGATGCCGCCTACCACGACGCCCGTGCACGAACCCGGGTGCGTGACGACGAGGTGCTGGACATCGACGGCTACTTCGGGCTCCACCCGGCGCTCGCCCCGCTCCAGCCGTTGTGGGACGAAGGGCTCGTGGGCGCCGTGCACGCCGCCGGCTCCCCCGACCCGACGCGGAGCCACTTCGACGCGATGGACTACATGGAGCGCGGCACCCCGGGCGACACCTCGCGACCCGACGGGTGGCTGGCGCGCCACCTGCTCCGCTCGGCCGGTGCGACGCCGTTCGAGGCCATCGGCGTCGCGCGGTCGCTGCCGATGAGCCTTCGCGGCTACGCCCCTGCGCTCGCCATCGCCTCCCTGGAGGAGTTCCACCTCGACGCCCCCGACGGCGATCTCGACGCCGTGTCCGAGGCCCTGGCCGCGATGTACGGGGAACCCGACGACGCCCTCTCGGCCGAGGCGGCCCGCACGTTCGCGACGGTCGCCGAGTTGGCGGAGCGGGTGCCCACGACCGATCGACGCGGAGCCGAGTACCCCCGCGGTGACCTCGGCGACGGGCTGCGTCAGGTCGCGAGCCTCGTCCACGCGGATGTCGGCCTCCAGGTCGCGTGCGTCGACATGGGCGGCTGGGACCTCCACGAGTCGATGGGCGACGCCAGCGACGGGCGGATGGCCGGGCTCCTGACCGAGCTCGGGTCGGCGCTCGCCGCGTTCGCGCAGGACCTCGGCGACCGCCTGGGCGACGTCACGCTCGTGACGATGAGCGAGTTCGGTCGGCGGGTGCGCGAGAACGGATCGGGTGGCACCGACCACGGCCACGGCAACGTCATGCTCCTGCTCGGTGGCGGGGTCCGCGGCGGTGCCGTGCACGGCACGTGGCCGGGCCTCTCCCCCGATGCGCTCGACCGCGGCGACCTGGCCATCACGACCGACTACCGGGACGTGCTCGGCGAGGTCCTGGCGCGACGTCGGGCGGAGGACGACCTCAGCGAGGTGTTCCCGGGGCACACGCAGACCTCGGTCGAGGTCGTGTCTTCGAGAGTGGAGTGAGGGTCAGCTGGCCCGACGGACGTCCGTTGCATCCGCGTCGCCGTCGGGCCGGCTAGGGGACACGAGCTCGGTGTCGACGTCGACATCGCCGCTCTTGACCTTGGAGGCGTACTCGTCGACGTACTCCTGCCCGCTGAGCATCATGATCTCGTACATGAGCTCGTCGGTCGCCGACCGCAGGACGAAGGGGTCCTCCTCGCGGTCGGCGTAGCGCGAGAAGTCGAGCGGACGCCCGTACCGCACGGTGATCGGGTGGCGCTTCGGCAGGTAGCTGCCCGTCGGCATCGCCTTGTCCGTGCCGTGCACCGCGCACGGGATGATCGGGACGCCGGCGCGCAGGGCCATGCGCACCGGGCCGGTCTTGCCTCGGTACAGGCGGCCGTCGGGGCTGCGGGTTCCCTCGGGGTAGATGCCGAGCAGGTCGCCGCGCTCGAGGATCTCGACGCCGGTGCGGAGGCTGTCCTCGCCCTTGGACCCGCCCTCGCGGTGGACCGGCACGACGCCGGTCCCCTCGAAGAACCAGCGTGTTCGCCAGCTGTCCCAGTAGTCGGCCTTGCCCAGGAAGTAGACCGGGCGCGGCAGGTTCAGGGGCAGCACGATCGAGTCGATGAACGACAGGTGGTTGCAGGCCAGGATGGCCGACCGGTCCGTCGGGACGTTCTCCAGACCCTCGATCTGGGTGTGGAAGAACGGGTTCAGCGTCGGCACGAGGATGCGCCTGAGCGCCCGATACAACTTCGGGGCGTCCTTCATCCCTGCCACTGTCCGCGTCCTCCCGGCACTCCCGCCACGTCCCTCGAGACGTCGCGAGCGTAGAACGTCGCGCCGCGACCTGCGAGCCTTGGGTGCCCCGGCGGGGCGTGGAGTTCGCCTCGTGCGCGGCGGGAACTCATGCAAGCGCGCCTGCGTAGCCCGGAAGTACGCTCCGCCGCCCGGTGACCACGGAGGCGTTGATGGCCACGGAACGCGTCGAGATGTCCGGCCACATCATCGACCGGGGGCTGCTGGCGAGGGTCCTCGACTCCATCGTGGATCGCGGTGGCGACTACCGGATCGAGCGCTTCGACGTCGGCAAGCACACCCGTGACGAGTCGCGTGTCGTGATCGACGTCACGGCGCCGTCCGCCGAACGGCTGTCGCAGGTCCTCGAGGCGATCACGTCGTTCGGCGCCCGCGCCGTCAACGCCCAGGACGCCAGGCTCGAGGTCGCCGACATCGCCGCGTGCTTCCCGCCGAGCTTCTACTCGACCACCAACCTGCCGACCCAGGTGCGGATCGACGGGCGATGGGTCGACGTCGCGCTCCCCGAGATGGACTGCGGCATCCGCATCGAGGGCGAGGGCGACGCCATCACGGCCACGACCGTCCCCATGCTCGACGTGCGGGTCGGCGACCGCATCGTCGTGGGGCACTCTGGCGTCCGGCTCGCACCGGGCGCGATCGACGAGGCGGAGAGCGACCAGCCGCGCTCGGGCGACTCGTTCAGCTTCATGTCCTCCGACGTCAGCTCCGAGAAGCCGCAGCGCCTGCTCGTCCAGCGCGTGGCGGGGTCCATGCGGCAGTGCCGCGAGGACGGCCAGAAGGTGCTGTGGGTGGCGGGCCCGGCACTGGTCCACACGGGTTCGGTCGCGCCCACCGTCGCGTTGATCCGGGCGGGCTACATCGACGTCCTCTTCGCCGGCAACGCCCTGCCGACGCACGACATCGAGGCCTCCATACACGGGACCTCCCTCGGGGTGTCCCAGGCCTCCGGTGTGCCGACCGAGCACGGGCACACGCACCACATCCGGGCGATCAACGCGGTCCGGCGCGCCGGCAGCATCGCGCAGGCCGTCGAGGGGGGCGTGATCACGTCCGGGATCATGCATGCCTGCGTGACCCACGGCGTCGACTACGTGCTCGCCGGGTCCGTGCGCGATGACGGCCCACTCCCGGATGTCCTCACCGACATGCCCGCCGCCCAGGCCGCGATGCGGAGCCACATCCGCGACGTGGGCTTCTGCCTCGTCGTCTGCACGATGCTCCACGGCATCGCGACGGGCAACCTGCTGCCGGCGCACGTTCCGCTCGTGTGCGTCGACATCAACCCGGCCACCGTCACCAAGCTCGCCGACCGGGGCTCGGCCCAGGCCATGGGCATCGTGACCGACGTCGGGCTGTTCGTGGAGGAGCTGGCGCAGGAGCTCGCGCCCGATGAGCTCGCGGACGAGCGGCGGGCGGCCGCCGAGCGCGACCGACAGCGAGCCTCCGCCTACGCCTGAGCGAGGCTGCGGCGCAGGAAGTCGGCCTGGATGGCCATCAGGTTCTCGGCCACGACCTCCTGCGGCGTCATGTGCGTGACGCCCGAGAGCGGCAGCACGGCGTGGGGACGCCCGGCCGCCAGCAGCGCCGAGGACAGCCGCAGGGTGTGCGCGGCGAAGACGTTGTCGTCCGCCATGCCGTGCACGATCAGCAGGTCTCGCGCGACGCCGTCGTCGGGAACCGGTGCCGCGTCGACCAGCGCGCCCGACGCACCGACGACCGACGAGCGCTCGTAGGCGTCGGGGTGCTCGTCCGGGTGGCCCAGGTAGCGCTCGGTGTAGTGCGTGTCGTAGAGCCGCCAGTCGGTGACCGGTGCACCCACGATGCCCGCGCGGAAGACGTCCGGGCGCCGCAGGACGGCGAGTGCAGCGAGGTAGCCGCCGAACGACCAACCACGGATCGCGACGCGCGAGAGGTCGAGCCGGGGTTCGAGCTCCGCCGCCGCGTGGAGCGCGTCGATCTGGTCGTCGAGCACGGGCGTCGCGAGGTCGCGGTGGACCGCTCGCTCCCACACCGGTCCCCGTCCCGGCGTGCCCCGACCGTCGACGACGAGCACGGCGAAGCCCTGGTCCGCGAACCACTGTGGTGTCAGGTAGGCCGCCTGCGCCGCGATGACCCGCTGCGCGTGCGGTCCACCGTAGGGATCGAGCAGGACCGGCAGACGTGCGTCGGCGGCGACACCGGACCCGGGGCTCGGCAGCAGCAGGGCCGCCCGCACTGCTCGCTCCCCCAACTCGAGCAGTCGGACCTGCGGATCGACGTTCGGCCGAGCCGCCAGTGACTCGATCGTCGCGATCGACACCCCGTCCTGTCGGACCACGGCGACGGGGTCGTGCCGCTCGAGGCGCGAGGACACGACGAGGACCACGTCACCACCCACGACCGCGTCGTGCACGCCCTCCCCGTCGGTGTGGCACGTGAGCTGTCCGCTGCGGACGGCCAACTCGTAGACGTCCGTCGTCGTCGGGTCCTGACTGGCGGTGAACCACAGCGTGTCGTGCGTGGCACTCACGAGCCGGCGGACCTGGAGCCCATCGGGCGACACGGTCTCCCCGTCGACGAGCAGTTTCCGCGTCCCGTCAGCGCCGTCGTAGGTGTCCTCGATCGTGACCAAGCGGCCCCCGTCGAGCCAGTCCGGCGATCCCGGGATGAGCTCGACCCAGGTGTCGTCGGTGAGCGACCGCGCGACCTCGGTCGTGCCGGTGTCGGGATCGAGCGCGAGGATGCGGACCTCCCGCTGGTCACGCGACTGCACGGTCAGCAGGGGCGGCCCACCCGGCCCCCAGCGGACACCGGCAAGGTACGGGAAGGACTCGAGGTCCCAGTCGACCTCGACGCGCCCACCCTGGAGGTCGAACACGGCCAGGGTCACGTTGGCGTTGGCCGTCCCCGTCGCCGGGTACGGCCACTCTCGGGGCGCCCGGTCGGGGTGGGCCGGATCGGCGATGTGCCAGGTCTCGACCGGGAAGGCGTCGACGCGGGCCACGATCAGCCGCTGGCCGTCGGGCGCCCACCAGAAGCCACGCTGCCGCCCCATCTCCTCCGCCGCGATGAACTCCGCGAGGCCCCAGCTGACGTCGGGGTCGTCCTCGCCGACGATGCGGCGCCCGCCGCCGCCGAGCTCGGCCACGTACAGCTCGCGCTCGGCCACGTAGGCCACTCGCTGGCCGGTCGGGTCGAGCCGCGGGTCGAACGCGGGACCGACCACCCCGACCTCGATGACCTCGGCGGTGCGCACCTCGACCGCGAACACCCGTCCGCCGAGGGCGAACGACGCCGTGGCGAGGTCGTTGTCGGTCGAGTAGCTCGTGATGCCGCCACCGACCTCGCGCAGGCGTTCACGTCGCGCCCGCTCCTCGGCCGACAACTGCTCGTCCGCGGCACGGTTGAGCCGGTGTGGATCGGCCACCAGGCGTTCCTGGCCGGCCGCCACGTCGTAGGCCCACAGGCGGTTCACCGCATCGTCCGGACCAGCCGAACGCAGGAAGAGCACGC
Source organism: Nitriliruptorales bacterium (assembly GCA_041591915.1). GTDB lineage: Bacteria > Actinomycetota > Nitriliruptoria > Nitriliruptorales > Nitriliruptoraceae > JBFHRB01. The sequence continues at coordinate 698 of JBFHRB010000046.1, read as the reverse complement.
GCGATCCATCCGGCGCGACACGGAACGAGCGAGCGCGGCCGAGCGTGAAGCGGCGCGTGCGCGCCTGCTGCCTCGGGTAGGGAAGCCCAGCGACGTCGGATCCGGCGTCCAATGCTCACTCCTCCTGGGCGGCGGTGGTCGAGTCGTCGAGGACCACGACGATCGGGCGGTGGCGGCTCGCGATGCCGATGGGGGTCGCGGCCGGGACCCAGCACTGCTCGACGGCCAGCGACCGGTCCACGAAGACGTAGTCGCGTCGGCTGGTGGGATCGGGGTTCGGGTACGTCTCGCCCCGGCCCTTGCCCGCCGCGGCGAACGCGTCGACGAGGACCTCGCTGAAGCGGGTCGGCACCGGGCCGGCCGGGCTCTCGTTGAGGTCCCCGGCGAGCACGACCGGTGCATCGAGGGTCGCGAGGTGGCGTTCGACCTGCTGGGCGTTGCGCAGTCGCACCTCCTCACGCAGGCCCAGTTGCAGGCCGACGGTGACGAAGCGCTCGGCCCCGACACCGACGATCGCCTGCGCGATGCTGCGTGCGGGCGCGCCCACCGGTCCGTCCAGCGGGATGATGTCGGTGGAGAGCACGCGGGTGCGGTCGTTGACGAGGATCGCGACGCCGGTGCTGCCCTTGCCGGCGCGCTCGACGACGCGGAGGCCTGCCGCACGGGCGATGCGCGCGAGGCCCAGCCGGCCGGGGGTC
>JBFHRB010000045.1:0-15536 GCA_041591915.1 Nitriliruptorales bacterium | reverse complement strand
CGTCACCGCTGAACATCGCTGGAGGGAGCCCCACCGATGAAGTCCACCGGGATCCGTCGGAAGGTCGACGACCTCGGCCGCATCGTGATCCCGGCGGGCATCCGCCGCAGCCTCAACATCCGCGAGGGCGACGAGGTCGAGATCTCCGTCGACGGGGAGCGCGTCGTCCTCGAGAAGCCGACGGACCTCTGCGCGTTCTGCGGCTCGGACGAGAGCCTGCGCGAGTTCCGCAACAAGGTCATCTGCCGCGCCTGCCTCGCCGGCCTCGCCACGCTCGACGAGGACGCCCGCACGCAGCGGACGGCCCAGCCCGCCGCCGCCCCCGCGCTCAGCGCGGTGGAAGCACACGACAACGTGACGCCGCTGCCCCCCTGGGACCGCGGCACGACCGCTCGCCCGCGCCCCGCCCAGGAGGAGCGCCCGGCTCAGCCAGCGCCCTCGCCCCCGGCGGAACCCCAGCCCCAGCGCGAGGCCACCCGGACCGAGCGCGAGCCCGAGACGCTCCCCCCGCCGAGCGAGCCGGACTACCCGCCGCTGCGCCGGGTCGAGCCGAGCCCGGAGCCCCCGGCCGCCTGGTAGCCCGCCCCCGGCCCGCCTGCCGTGTGGTCATCTCGGCGACAAACGGGCAACAGCGGACCACACGGCAACAGATGTCCACACAGTGATGGGGCGATGGGGCCTCGCGACTCAGGCCTCGGTGTCGAGGACGGCCTGGTAGACGAGCTTCTTCGGGACGCCGGCCTCGGAGGCCACGTCGGCGATCGCCTGCTTCTTCGGCACGCCGCCGTCGACGCGCACGAGCACCTCGGCCGCGAGCTCCTCGGGGGTCCGGTCGTCGTCGACCGGCACGGCTCCGCCGATCACGAGCGTGACCTCGCCACGGAGCCCCTCGTCGTCCTCGATCCCCGACACCAGCTCCCCGAGCGTCCCCCGTCGGATCTCCTCGTGGAGCTTGGTGAGCTCGCGGCACAGCGCGGCCGGGCGGTCGGTTCCCAGTGCCGCGGCGAGGTCGCGGAGGTCGGACTCGGCCCGGTGCGGCGCCACGAAGAGCACGACCGTCCGCGGCTCCCCGGCGAGCGCCGCCAGGCGCTCGGTGCGCGCCCGACCCTTCCTCGGCAGGAAGCCCTCGAACACGAAGCGATCCGTCGGCAGGCCCGCGACGACGAGGGCGTAGAGGACCGCTGAGGCACCGGGCACGTGCTCGACGTCGACGCCAGCCTCGATGCAACCGCGCACCAACCGGTAGCCGGGGTCGCTGACCGCCGGTGTCCCCGCGTCGCTGACGAGGGCGATCACCTCACCCCCACCGATCCGCGCGACGACCTCGGCGATGCGCGCGTCCTCGTTGTGCTCGTGGACCGACAGCTGCGGCGTCTCCGCACCGATGTGCTGCAGCAGCCGTCCGGTACGGCGGGTGTCCTCGGCCAGGACGAGGTCGGCGTCGCGCAGGGCCGTGGCCGCCCGCGGGGAGAGGTCACCGAGGTTGCCGATCGGGGTCGCGACGACCACCAAGCGACCGCTCACGAGCACTCCCCCTCAGCAGGACCGGCCGTGAGGGTAGGGACGCGGGCCGCCGCACCACCGCTGGGCGTCCTCCCGCCGGGGCTACGCTCCCGCGCGTGTTCACGCCCGCCCGGCTCCGCGCGTACCTCCCCGTCTTCTTCGGCGTGGTCGCCTTCATCGTGCTGGCCTCGGGCCTCGGCACCCCCGGCGACATCGTGTTCGACGAGACCTACTACGTCGACGACGCACGCAGCGTCATCGTCCAGGGGGTCGAGGACGGCTTCGCGGTGCACCCGCCCGTCGGCAAGTGGATGATCGCCTCGGGGATCGTGCTGTTCGGGGACAACGCGTTCGGCTGGCGGTTCGCGGGTGCCCTCGCCGGGGCCGCCATCGTCCTGCTGACGTACCTGATCGGCGAGGACCTGCTGCGAGATCGCGGGCTGGCGGCACTGGCCGCGCTGCTCGCCCTCACGGATGGACTGCTGTTCGTGATGGCTCGGATCGCGATGCTGGACATCTTCCTGGGCTTCTGGATCCTCCTCGGCCTGCGGTTCCTGCTCATGGATCGGGAACGCAGCGGCCTCGCCGATGCCGAGGACGACGAGTTCATGCGACGAGGCCCGACGACCTTCCGGCTCCCGCGCATCCTGCGCAGCGATGACGGCGACGAACGTGCCCGCGCATCCGGCTCCGTTGCACTCGACGACGACGACGGACTGCCGGCGGTACGTCCCCGCGGCCACGCGTTCCGCTGGCTCGCTGGCATCGCGTTCGGCCTGGCGATCGCCACGAAGTGGAGTGGCCTGTACGCCCTCGGCGCCGCCGGCCTGCTCTCGATCGGTTGGGAGTTGGCCCATCGCCGACGGGTGACCGGCAGCGCATGGACGGACCTGGCCCCTGCGGCGCGATCGATCACCGGCGCCCTGGTCGTCGCGCCGATCCTGGTCTACGGACTCACGTACGTCCCCTGGCTCGCGAACTTCGCGGACACGACGGCGGGTGCCGAGGAGTGCCCCGACGAGGGCCCCTGCAAGGTGCCGATCACCCGCCGGATCGGCGCCCTCGCCGACTACCAGCGCGACATCTGGAACTTCCACACGGGACTCGAGTTCGAGCACCGCTACCGGGCACCGGCCTACACGTGGCTCTACATGGGGCGGCCCGTCGTCTACTACTGGGAGAACTGCACGCCCGATCGGGCTGCCGCCGTGCCCACCTTCGACGAGGAGGGCAACGCCGCGTTCCCCGACCCGTGCGTGGTCGAGGTGGGCGAGGCCGCGGAGATCATCGCGCTCGGCAACCCCGCGCTGTGGTGGCTGTTCCTGCCGGCCCTGCTGCCCCTCGCCTCCGGGGTGGGACGCCGTGACCCGGCAGCGCAGGTCATCGCCGCGTTCTGGGCGTTCCAGTTCCTGCCGTGGCTCCTGACGCCTCGGATCGTCTTCTTCTTCTACATGACCCCGGCCGTGCCGTTCCTCGCCCTCACCGTGGCGTATGCGGTCCTGTGGCTGCGGGAACGACCGCCCGTCGGCTCGCTGTTGAGCGGCGCCGGCATGGGGGGCGTGCTCGGCTTCCTCATCGGGTTCGGCGTGAGCCGACTGCTCGACACCGACCCCAACCTCCACTGGGTCACCCTCGGGCTCGCCGCGTTCGTCGGCGGCGCCGTCGGCGCGAACCTCGATCGCAACGCCGAGCCGGCACCTCGCCGAGACAGCCCGTGGCGGGCGCTGCGAACGTCCGCGATCACCCCTGCCGCCATCGCCCTCGTGGCCGTCGCGCTCTTCGTCTACCTCTACCCCGTGCTTGCGGCCGTGCCGCTGCCAGAGGACGCTGTCCGTCAGCGCTGGTGGTTCAACTCGTGGATCTGAGCGGCCGCCGCTGGCCGCACGAGGCTCCCGCCGATCGTCGACCGGGGCAGCGAGGAGACCAGGGCCCATGACGAAGACGCTCGACTTCACCGAGGTCCGGCGCCGACGGCGCTGGCCCCGGCGGCTGCTGTGGCTCGTCGTGGTCCTGGCACTCCTCGCAACCGTCGCCTTCGCCGGAGCCGGGTGGTACTACTCGTCCCAGCTCCTGGCCGTGCCCGACTTCACGACCTCGCCGTACGACCTCGAGGTCGGGGAGGTCGACGGCGAGCAGCTGGTCCTCGAGGGCGACGGGTTCGGCACGCGCTTCCCGGGCAGGTACGGGATCGAGTACGTGGACGGGTTCGCGCTCGTCGGGGACATCACCGAGGACACCGCCTGCTGCGTCACGCGGCCGTTGCTCGCGACGCTCGACGGAGCACCCCCGAGCCCGGGCGCGCCGGTACGCATGACCGCCTACGCGGCGACGACCGACCCCGCCTCGGTCGGCGTCGAGGCCGAGCAGCTCACGATGTCGGGGCCGATCGGCGACTACCCGGGCTGGTACGCGCAGGCAGGTGACGAGGACGACGCCACCGTGGCGATCTTCGTCCACGGACGCGGTGCCGAGCTCCGGGAGGGGTTCCGGATCCTGCCCACGCTGCTCGAGAACGGGCTCTCGAGCTACGTCATCAGCTACCGCAACGACGCGAGTGGGCCGCAGACCGAGGACGGCTACGGCCGGCTCGGCTACGACGAGTGGGTCGACCTCGAGGCGTGGGTCCGCACGGCCGTGCAGCGGGGCGCCGAGCGGGTCGTGCTCGTCGGGTACTCCCAGGGCGGCTCGGTCATCAGCATGTTCCTGCGCCACTCCGACGAGCGCGAGCGCGTCGACGCCGTGATCCTCGACTCGCCCGTCCTCGACTGGCAATCGACGCTCGAGCTCCAGGCCGCCAACCGTGGCCTCCCCGAGCCCACGATCGGCCCCATCCTGTTCTTCGGCAAGCTGTGGTCACGGGTGCGCGCCGGGATCGACTTCGGCGAGATGGACCACGTCTCCCGCGCCCCGGCGGACTACGCGGGCATCCCGGTCCTGGTGTTCCACGGCACCGAGGACACAGCCACGCCTGCGGACGTCTCCTCACGTTTCGCGCGCCTCCTCGGTGACGAAGACGTGACGCTCGTCATCAACGAGGGGGTCGAGCACATCCGCTCCTGGAACCTCGATCCCGACGCGTACGGGAGCCAGGTGAGCGCTTTCCTCAGCGAGCGCGTCCGCTAGCGAGCAGGCGGGAACGACACGGCGGGGCTACGACAGCGTGCCCGCCGTGTGCCCGCCGCCGAGCAGCACGACCTCGAGTACCTCGCCGCCCCGCACCCGCAGCCGGACGGGGCCCTGGATGGCCAGGAACTGGCCGTCGGGGACCGTGTCCTCGGCCAGGACCGCGGGGCGCAGCGCATCGGGCGGACACCCGCCCCAGTCCTCGAAGATCCGCGGGGGCTCCGGTGCGACGCACAGCGCGGCCTGATCGGTGCCCCACACGACGACGTCCGCGTCCACCGCCACGACCTGCTCGCCCTCCAGGCCGAGGGCGTCCTCGACCGTCAGCAGCGGCGTCGTCGCCGGGTCCTGGGCGCGGACGACCTCGACCGACCCCTGTTGCGTCGCGCGCAGGGGCGTCCGGTGCGGTACCGGGCCGACGCGCTCCCCGACGACGACCTGGTCACCATCGACCGCAACCTCGTACCAGTCGAGGTTGCGCGCAGCCGCACCGCCCGTGTTGGTGCCGAACTCGTCGTACTGCGCGCCGCCCCAGAACTGCCGCAGCGCCGGGACCCAGTGGACCGCCGAACGCAGGTTGACCACCCCGCCGGCGTCCTCGTCGTCGGGCCTTGCCGGGAGGACGTCGGTCGCCAGGGCGCTGACGACACCAGCCCCGTGGTTGATGACCCAGACCGGCGTGCCGTCCTCGAGGAGGACAACGGTCACCTCGCCGTCGTCGGGCAGCGCGTCGCGCCCGAGCTCGCTCGACGGGGGAGGCGGCGCTGTTCGCTCCGTCGTCGCCGGCGGTGGCGCGGCGTCCGCCCCCGGAGGCGCAACCGACACCTCGAGCGCCGTCGGCTCGTACACACTGTGGAACCCGTCAAGCGTCGCGGTGAAGGTCGCCGGCACGGTCGATCGGTGGAGTGCAACCGCGAACGCGGTCTGCAGCAGCGGCTGGTTGCAGCCGCCCGGAGGCGGCTCCCAGGCGATGTCGAGCATGCCGTCGTCCAACGCGACATCGGCGATCAGGTCGGGGCAGGCGTCCTCCGCTCGGAGGTAGAACAGGACCGTCCACGCCCCGAGGTCGACCTCGGGCGCCGTACCCCCGAAGTTGAAGCGATCCCACAACTCCTCGAAGGCCTCGCGGTCGTCGGCATGGTGGATGCTCCCCATCTCGGGAGCCTCCTGGGTCGTCGCGAGCAGCTCGTAGCGCACGCCGTCGGACGAGACGGGCGGCGCCTCCTGGTCCGGTGCGGCGGGGCCATCACCGCGCGTGTCCGCGCAGGACGACACGAGCAGCGCGACCATCGCCAACAGGGTCCTCGCAGGCAGGCGCACACACATCCCTTCGGACAGCACGCAACGTAGGACGTCGCGGACGGCCACACGGTTCCGCGTCACGTTGCGGCACGGGGCGTGTCGGACGAGCACCGGACCGTCGTCGTGGCGGCCCACCTCGTACCCTCCACAGCCACAGATCCGACCCAGGACACCACGCCCATGCAGGAACAGCTCACCGGCCCACCGGTCATCGCCCAGAGCGCCGACGTCCGCGCGCGGTTCATGACCCGCGTCTACGGACACCTCGTCGCCGGCGTGATGGGGTTCATCGCGCTCGAGGTGTTCCTGTTCAGCACCCCGATCGCGGAGGCCATCACGGCCTTCGTGTTCGACACGTCGTGGCTGCTCATCCTGGGCGGGTTCATGCTCGTGTCGTGGATGGCCAACTCCGTCGCGATCCGCGCCCGGACGCCCGGCGCGTCCTACGCCGCCTACGGGGCGCTCGTCGTGGCGCAGGCCCTGATCTTCGTGCCGCTCCTCTGGATCGCGAACGTCCAGGCCCCGGGAGCCATCTCGACCGCCGCCCAGATCTCCGTCGTGGCGTTCATCGGCCTGTCGGGCGTCGCCATCACGTCGTCGAAGGACTTCTCGTTCCTCGGATCGCTGCTGAAGTGGGGCGGCATCATGGCGCTCATCGCGATCGCCGCTGCCGTCATCTTCGGCGTCGGGCTCGGAACCTGGTTCAGCGTCGCGATGATCGCCTTCGCCGGTGCCGCGATCCTGTACGACACCCAGAAGATCCTGCACAGCTACCCGGCCGACCGCGAGGTCGCCGCGGCGATGAGCCTGTTCGCGAGCCTCGCCCTGCTGTTCTGGTACGTGCTGCGACTGACGTCGCGCCGATAGCGGCAGCGGTCAGCGCCAGTCGACCTCGAGCACCTCGATCGGAGCACTGGCGCCCTTGACCTCGACCACCCGGCTGTTGACGGTGCGGGGCGGCGGGCGCAACTGGTCGATCGTGGTCGCGCTGAAGACGATCTCGTCGCCGTCGGCCAGCGCGCCGACGCGTGCCGCGATGTGGAGTCCGTGCCCCTTGTAGCCATCGTGGCGGACGACCTCCGCCACATGGCCGCCGATGCGGACCCGCGGCGCGAAGCCGGTCCCCGCACGGTGTGACGCGAGCCGGCGTTGCACGGCGATCGCGCACGCGACCGCGTCTCCGGGACGCTCGAACGCGACGAGGAAGCCGTCGCCGGCGTGGTCGACCTCCTCGCCGCCGTGGGCGTCGAACTCCTCGCGGAGTGCTCGGTCGTGCCAGGTCACGAGGTCGGTCCAGGCAGCGTCGCCGATCACCTCGACGAGTGCGGTCGAGCCCACGATGTCGGTGAACACGAACGTGCGCCGGACCCGGCCGTGCTCGAAGGTCTCCGGGGCAGGCGTCCACGTCGTGCGCGGCATGCCGGACACGCCGGCGGCCTCCACGCAGGCCTGTACGAGCTCGGTGAGGTGGTCCCGGAGTCCTGAGCGCCGTTGCAGCGACGTGTGGCCGGCCGTCCGGCTGGGCCGGCCCTGCACGAGGTCGTCGACGACGACCGAGGCGCGCTCGTTGGCCTCGACGGTCCGGTGCGGGATGACTACGTCCGCCTGCGTCCCGTCACGCCGCACCACCGTGGCCATCTCCGCAGCGGTGGGCTCCACGGTCCCGTGGCCTTCGCCCAGTACCTCGGACAGGGGTGCGTCCACCGACCAGACGAACGACAGGCCGAGCTCGTCGAGGCCTCCCTCGGCCGTGACCCACGACAGCACCGGGTCCACGCGCCGTCCGTGGGCGTGCACCACGACCAGCAACGGCGGCGGGACGACGTCGCCCCGTGCGCGCCAGGCGGCCCAGCTCGACTCACCGCTCGCCGCGAGGATGGCGCCACGCCGTTCGACCTCGATCCGCAGGACCTCGACCAGGGCCTCGGGGTCCGACAGCGCCTGGAGTGCGTGTGGGAGGTCAGCGAGCGGGGCGAGCGCACCCACGGTGTCGAGGACGACCATGCCGAGCCGGTCGGGTCCGACCCCCGCCGCCAGGCTGGCCGCCATCGTGGCCACGATCTCCGCCCGGGTCGTCGCCTCGCCCCCCGGAATGACGACGTTGGGGTTGAGCAGGAGGTCGAGGCCGATGGGCCCATCCTCGCCGACGCCGACCAGCGCGACCCGGGGGCGTTGCGCCGCCCACGCGGCGGCGATGCCGCCGGGGTCCGTGGCGACCAGCACCTCTCGCAGCTCGACGCGAGCGCCGGCTTCCATCCGAGCCGCTGGCGTCTCGCGGAGCGGGGCGAGCGCTCGCGCCGCTCCCCGCGCGGTCTCGACCGCGATCCCGTCCACGCCGAGTCCGTCGACGGCGCCGTCGATTCGTACGGCTCCGGTCTCGCCGTCAACCTCCACCCGGTGGTCGGCGGAGGGGGCGGGACTGCCCGGTGCAGCGATCGCCAGGACGGCGAGGGCAGGCTGCGATCCGAGGCCCTCGAGGAGCGCCGGCGCGTTGGGCAGGCTGAGGTCGACGACGACGAGGAGGCGCCGATCGTCCGTCGGTGGGGCAAGTGCCCGGAGCGAGGCGGCTGCCTCCCCCGCCCCAACCGCGAGGCCAGCCGCGCCCGAGTGCGGCAGCCAGTGGATCCATTCCCACAGCGGCAGGTGGTCGTCGGCGACAGCGGCGAGCACCCTGAGCGTGCTGGGCGGGTGGAGCGTGGCGAGCTGCACGACCGCTGAGGTGGCGACCGCGTGGCCGAGCGGCGCGGCGGTCGCGGCATCGATGACCGTCCGGCCGCCGCCGAGGTCGAGGTGGAGCGGCCCTGCTCCACCATCGGGCTCGGAGGTCCAGCCGATCCTGACGGTCAACGGGCGAGTGGCACCGCGCGACCAGAGTGGTCGCGCCCTCGCGCGTGCGCTCTCGATGAGGCGCGGCAGGTCCGGCACGTCCTGACGGTCGTCCGCAAGCGCGAGCGGGTCGCTCACGACGATGTGGCCGTTCGCGTCGACGACGGCGGGAGCGCCTCGGGCGCGCTCCGCCGTCCTCACGGCGACGAGGGTCGACCCGAGCTCGAGGAGTTCGTCCCCGACGACGTGCCCCGCTGGCACGGGCCTACCGGAGACGAGCGTGCCGTTCGCCGAGCCGAGGTCCTCGACCGCGACCCCCTCCGACCCCGGCACGAGCCTCACGTGCTGCCGCGACACGAACGGGTCGTCGACGACGAGGTCGGCCGCCTGCCCGCGCCCGAGGACGCCACCGTCGGCCGGCAGGGGGAACACGCGCCCAGCGTCCGGCCCACCGACGACGGCAACCTCCCATTCGGCACTCGCCACCTCGACCGGGCTCCAGCGCAGGACGGAGCCGATCGCAAGGCCGACGGCGCCGACCGGGTCCTCGTCGTCCAGCGCCCGGCTGCCGGATGCCGTGTCGACGAAGAGGCCGCGCGGCAGCATGCCGACGTGGTTGGCGAGCGCGGCCGAGAGGTCACCCACCGTGTGGGCGGGCGTCAAGGTCACGCCGACCTCGCGCTCGCGCCCGCCGGCGGCGACCACCACCCACAGTTCCACGCCTGCCCCCTGGACGACCCCGACCCTATCGCCGGGCCGCGCGAAGGAGCGCCACGACGCGCCACCTCTCCTAGCCTGTGTCGGACGGCATCGGGGAGGGTGCGTTGGCACTCGACATTGCGGGGTTCGAGGACCTCGTCGAGATCGGTCGCGGCGGGTTCGGCGTCGTGTACCGGGCGCGTCAGACCGCCCTCGACCGGACCGTCGCGATCAAGGTCATGGCCGCGGAGGCGTCCGACCCCGACACGCTGCGCCGCTTCGAACGCGAGACCCGGATACTCGGCAAGCTGTCGGAGCACCCGAACATCGTCACGGTGCACGACTCCGGCACGACGCCCGACGGGCGCCCATGGGTCGCGATGGCCTACCTGCCGACCGGCTCGCTCGGCGATCGCCTCCGATCGAAGGGCCCGATGTCGCCCCAGGCGGCGGCGTCGGTCGCGGTCCGCGTGGCCGGCGCCCTCGAGACCGCGCACCGCGCCGGGATCTTCCACCGCGACGTCAAGCCCGAGAACATCCTCGTCACGTCGTACGACGAGCCGGCGCTCGCCGACTTCGGCATCGCCCGGATGGTCGGAGGCACGCAGACGGTCGCCGGCGTGGTCACCGCGAGCCTGACCCACGCTGCCCCCGAGGTGCTGGACGGTGCGCCCGCCGCCGCCTCGGGGGACGTCTACGCGCTCGGCTCGACGATCTTCACGCTCCTCAACGGACGCCCGGCCTTCGACAGCGGCCCCGATGGCACCGTGCCACAGATGATCACGTCGATCGTCTCCAAGCCCGTGCCCGACCTCGAGCCGATCGGTGTTCCGAAGGCACTCGCCGACGCGATCCGCGCCGCGATGGCGAAGGACCCGGCCCAGCGCCCCGCCAGCGCCGAGGAGTTCGCGACGCTGGTCCGCGACGCGGAGGCCGCCTCCGGATGGGGCGCCTCGCGGTTCGTCGTGATGGACGCCACCGGGGTGGTCCACGAGCCGGCTGGCGCCGCCGACGCGGCAGCGCCTCCGACCGACCCGCGAGCCACCACGGACGATGCGGAGGCGGCACCCGGCCCGACCCCGGCCGACGACGATCGCACCCGCCAGCACGCCGTCTCCGGCCCCCGCGGCCGGGTCGACGTGCCCGCTGCTGCGTCCACCGACACCGATGCCGTCGACGCGCCGGCGACGATCGAGGACGCACCCTCGCCGGACGCGCCGAAGAGCGCAGGAGCGTCCGCGGCACGACCGGGCCGCTGGCTGAAGCTCGGGCTCGTCGGCCTCGGCATCGTCGCCGTGGTGAGCATCGCCGCGACCGTGCTCACTCGCAGCGCCGGCCCGGACGCGATCGAGGTCGCCTTCCAGGACGGCCCCAACTCCGGCGCGGGGCGGGTCCTGTTCACGAGGCAGCTCGACGAGCCAGCCGTCGCGATGACGACCGACGGCCTCAACCTCTACCTGGCGACACCGACGCAGGTCGAGGCACGCACGCTGGAGGACGGGATCGTCCGCTGGGCGTTCCCGCGGGCCACGCCGACCCCCGCGACGCTGGAGATGTTCACGACCGACGGCGCGGTCGTGTTCGGCGACGGGGACGCTGTGGTGGTGCTCGACGGCACCTCCGGCACGGAGGTCTCGCGGGCGAGCGTCGACGGCCAGCCGACCACTGCGCACGTGACACGGCAGGGTGTCGTCCTCGCGATCGCCGGCCCGTCCATCCAGCGCGTCGACCTCGATGGCGCGCCGAGGTGGCGGGTCGAGAAGCCGCTCGCCCCCGGCGAGCGCTACGTCGTGCACGACCACCTCGAAGGGCTGCCGATCATCGCCACGACGGACTTCGAGATGCTGGCGATCGAGCCCGGGTCCGGCGAGGTGCTGTGGAGCATCGGGCTGCCTGGCAACGGTCCCAAGGACGTCCTCCTCGTCACGCAGGGCAACGAACTCGTGTTCACCGCCGCGGCGGTGGGCGGTCAGCTCCTCGTCCGCGCCCAGACCGCCGTCGGCGGAGAGGTGCTCTGGGAGGTCAACCGTGGGGCGGTGGACCCCGACGCGGTCGTGATCGAGGTGCACGACGGCATGCTGGTCGTCGCCGACGGCGAGACGGTCGCGGGCCTCGACGGCAACTCCGGCCAGCCCGGGTGGGAGGTCGACCTCCAGACCGGCAGCGACCTCTGGCTCACGACCGACACGGGTCGCGTGTGGACCGTCGGGTTGGTCGACTTCGAGCAGGTCACCGTCTACAGCGTGTACAGCGGCGAGGTCGCGTGCGGACCCACCGACCTCACCTCCTACCCGGAGTGGCCCACGCTCACGGGCGGTCGGTGGCACTGGGCCGACACCGAGGGGCGGATCGTCGCCGTCGACGTCCCCGACGGTGGCGAGGGCTCACCCGTCGGCGGTGACTGCACCGCCGCCTGGGTCTACGACCTGCCGGACGACGCGAACGCGGCCGTGCCACTGGTGCCCGCCTCCGACCTCGGGTACCTGTACGTGGCCGACGACTGGCAGCGCCTGACCGGCGTGCGACTGTGGGACAAGTGACGGAAGCGCGATGACGACCGAACGGCCTTCGCTCGCGGTGTTCACGAGTGGCGGCGACGCTCCTGGCATGAACGCGGCCGTCCGTGCGGTCGTCCGCACGGCGCGCCACCACGAGGTCGACGCCTACGCGGTCCTCGAGGGGTACGAGGGGCTGGTCAGTGGCGGCGACCAGATCCGGCCCCTGTCGTCCACTGACGTGGGCGGCATCGTCCATCAGGGCGGGACCGTCATCGGCTCGGCGCGGTCGAAGTCCTTCCGCGAGCGCGCGGGGCGTCGCGCGGCCGCCCGCAACCTGATCGAGCGTGGGATCGACGCCCTCGTCGTCATCGGCGGCGACGGGAGCCTCACGGGTGCCAACATCTTCCGCCAGGAGTGGCCGGAGCTCTGCGCGGAGCTCGTCGACGAGGGGTCGCTCACCCAGGCCCAGGTCGACGCCCACCCGGACCTGCGCATCGTCGGCATCGTCGGGTCCATCGACAACGACATGTTCGGCACGGACATGACGCTCGGGGCCGACACGGCCCTGCATCGCATCGTCGAGGCGATCGACGCGATCCACTCGACGGCCGCGAGCCACCAACGGACGTTCGTCGTCGAGGTCATGGGGCGCAACTGCGGGTACCTGGCGCTCATGGCGGCGCTCGCGACGGGGGCCAACTGGGTGTTCATCCCGGAGTCACCGCCCGACGTCGACGACTGGGCGGAGGCGATGTGCTCGTCCATCGCCGCGGGCCGTCGGATCGGTCGACGCCAGAACCTCGTGGTGCTCGCCGAGGGCGCGCGCGATCGCGACGGCGAGCCGATCACGGCCCAACAGGTCAAGGAGGCCATCGAGGCGCGTCTGGGCGAGGACACGCGCATCACGATCCTCGGCCACGTCCAGCGCGGCGGCGCGCCGACGCCGTTCGACCGCAACCTCGGGACGCTGCTCGGGACTGCCGCGGTCCAGGAGGTCATGCGCCTGCAGCCCGACGAGGAGGCCAAGCTCGTCGGGATCAAGGGCAACGACCTCGTGATCTCGCCGCTGATGGAGTGCGTCGAGCGGACACAGTCCGTCGCCGAGAAGATCGCCAAGCGGGACTACGCGGGTGCGATGGAACTGCGTGGTGGCAGCTTCGACGAGGCCTACACCACGTTGCGCACGATGGTGCGTGCCGCCCCCCACAGGCGCAGCGTCGAGGGGCGTGCGCGGCGCTTCGCCGTCCTCCACGCCGGCGGGCCGGCGCCCGGGATGAACACCGCGGCGCGGGCCGCCGTCCGGCTCGGCATGGACCGCGGCCACACGGTCCTCGCCGTCCAACGGGGCTTCGAGGGCCTGCGCGATGGCCGCATCCGCGAGCTCGACTGGATGAGCGTCTCCACCTGGGTGTCGGCCGGCGGCGCGGAGCTCGGGACGTCCAGGCACGAACCGACCCCGGGTGAGCTCGAGCTGATCGCCGAGAACCTCGAGACCCACCGGATCGACGGGCTCCTGATGATCGGCGGCTGGGCCGGGTACCGGGGGGCAGCCACGCTGCACGCGGCCCGGACGACGTACGAGGCCCTCGACATCCCGATCCTGTGCCTGCCGGCCACGATCAACAACGACGTGCCGGGCACCGAGCTCAGCGTCGGCGCCGACAGCGCGCTCAACGCGATCACCGCCAACGTCGACCGGATCAAGCAGTCCGCCGTGGCGACGCACCGCTGCTTCGTCGTCGAGGTGATGGGCAACAACTGCGGCTACCTCGCGCTGATGGCCGGGCTCGCCACGGGTGCCGAGCGCACCTACCTGCCCGAGGACGGCATCACGCTCGAGCAGCTGAAGGCCGACGTCGACGAGTTGACCGCGGCCTTCGCGGCCGGGAAGCGCCTGGGCCTGCTCATCCGCGCCGAGAACGCCGACCCGATCTACACCACGTCGTTCCTGCGCGCGGTCTTCGAGAACGAGGGCGGCGGCCTCTACGACGTGCGCGAGGCCCGCCTCGGACACCTGCAACAGGGTGCGACGCCGTCCCCGTTCGACCGGATCTTCGCGACCCGGCTGGCGTCACGTTGTGTCGACCACCTGGACGAGCAGATGGGACGCGTCGCTCCGGCGAGCTCGTTCGTCGGCCTCGTCGGGGCCGAGCTCGTGTCCACCCACCTCGGCCGGTTCGAGGAGCTCGTGGAGACGGACGTGCAGCGTCCGCGCCACCAGCCGTGGCGTCGCCTGCGCGGACTCGCGAGGATGATGCAGGCCTGATGCTCGAGCCGGCGATGGGGCCGGGGGCCGGCTAGCTCGAGGTGCGTCGGGCGACGGACTCCCGGTAGGCATCGGCGCGTGCCCGGATCAGCGGGTCGTCGGTCAGTTCGATCCCGTCCGTGACCCGGGTGGGGTCGAACACGAGCACGTCGCCGTCGCGCTCGCGGTCGAACGCCAGCCCCGTGATTCGCAGCGTCCCCAGGCGCACCACCTCGCGGTCCTCCGGCCAGACCGCGGTCGGATCGTCGACCGGGTCGCCGTCCGCTGCGAGCTGTGCGTCCAGGTGGTACTCGACCGGCCCGCGCTCGAGCCGCTCGCCGATCTCGCGGCGGAGGTGGTCGGCGGGCAGCGACCGGCGCTCGTCGTCGCCGAGCGGCTCCTCCGAGCCCTCTGGGACGAGGTGGTAGCGGATGTGGCGGGCCGACCCGTCGGCGGCGACGAAGCGGAAGGCGTGGATGGCGTGGTAGGGGACGACCGCGTAGCTGCGCGGCACGCCCTCGGCCATGCCGAACTGCACGGACGGCAGGGCCTCGGGGTGCTGCTCGAGGTAGGCGCCGACGCGCGCGAGGTCGGGCTTGCCGGTCGCTGGGTCGGGGACCCGCGCGTGGCTGAACGCGAGGAAGTCGTCCGGCGTCCGGGCGAAGAAGACCGGCACGGACAGGGCGACGATGTCGGTGGTGCCGCCCTCCGGGAGGTAGAGCTTGACGGCCATCCCCCGGCCGTCCCTGGCGGTGTCGGGGCGGGTCGGGTCACCGCTGCCGTTGCTGAACCGCACGTGGGCCCGGATCTCCCCGCCCGCGACGAGGTGAGGGGCGCGTGAGAGCGTCGCTGCCTCCGGGGTCGCGGTGAAGGTCGCGGCGCACAGCACGCCGTTCGCGTGCGCGGCCCGGTGGCCCGGGTGCGACCCGTACAGCGCGTTGAGGGCATCGACGAGTCGTGCAGGGAGGTCGTCGGCCATGGCAGGGACTCCGGTCCGGCGGTTCCGCAGAGGGGGGGACCCCGGACCCTACGCCCATGCCGAGTCGTCCGCCTGGCGTGAGAGGCCGGGCCGACCCGTGACCACGTGAGCGCTAGGCACCGGCCCGTGCGAACGGCGTGGCCGGCCGCACGTCCTGAAGCCGCGCTCCGGAGTGACCGAGGTAGCTACTGCGCGACGACGGTCGCCGGATCGACGTTCGCGCCGCAGACGAGCACGACCACGTCGCCGTGATCGTCGGTCGCGGCCTGTGCGCCTGCGAGGGCTGCGGCACCGCCGGGCTCGGCGACGACGCGCGCGTGGCGCCAGAGGTCGTGCTGGGCCCGTCGGATCTGGTCGTCGT
>JBFHRB010000044.1:0-15843 GCA_041591915.1 Nitriliruptorales bacterium | reverse complement strand
GTGGTGCACACCACGACGTCGACGTCGCGCATGACCTCGCCGAGCGCGTCCACCGCGACGACCTGGCCGCTGACGCGGGCGGCGAGGCGCTCGGCCTTGTCGAGGTTGCGGTTCCAGACGTGCACGCCCCCGACCTCCTCGCGACTCAGCCGGTCGGCGGTGAGGCTGCCGATCTTCCCGGCACCGGCGACGAGGACCCGGCGGTCACGGAGCCCGTCGACCTGGGCCGCGACGACGTCGAGCGCCACGTCCACCATGGAGGACGCACCGGTCGAGATGTCGGTCTCGGACCGGACCCGCTTGCCGACGCGGACGGCCTCGCGGAAGAGCTTCTGCAGCACGCGGCGTGCCGCGCCCTCCTCCGTGGCGGTCTGCAGGGCCTGCTTGACCTGCAGCGCGATCTGGCGCTCACCCACGACCATGGAGTCGATGCCGGACGCGACCTGGAACAGGTGCGCGGCCGCCCGGTCGTCGTAGAACGAGTAGTAGACGTCCTCGAGGTCGGCGGGGTGGACATCGCCCCGCTCGCACAACCAGGCGCGCACTTCCTGCAGGCCCGGGTGGAAGCGCGACACGTGCGCGTAGACCTCGACCCGGTTGCAGGTGGAGATGATCGCCGCCTCGAGAACGTGCTCGAGCTGCACGAGCGAGGCCAGCGCCTTCGGCAGCTCCTCGGCCGATATCGCCAGCCGATCCAGCAGCGCCAGCTCGGCGCTGCGGTGGTTGAGTCCCACGGCGAGAACGGACATCAGGCGCGGACTTCCGGCGGTGGTGGAGCCGGCGGGCTCGGACCGACGTGCGGTGGCGAGGTCCGGCCTCGGCTACCCGAGGTGCCTCGCGATCCGTCGTCCCGACCGGCCAGCGAAGTGCAGACTGGCGATTCGCCGCGCAGGGTACCGCGTCCGGGGGCGCGGCCCCGAGCCGACGGCCGCCCGTGCGCGCTCGGGGCCCGTCAGCCCGCCTGCGCCTTCGCCGCCCCCGTGTCCAGCTGCTCGTAGAACGACAGGATCTGCAGCTCGGTCGAGAGGTCGACGCGCCGGACGGTCACCCCGTCCGGGACGGAGATGTGCGCCGGCGCGAAGTTGAGGATCGCGGTCACGCCGTTGGCCACCAGCGCGTCCGTCACATCCTGCGCCGCAGCCGCCGGCGTCGCGAGGACCGCGATGCTGACGCCGCTGTCGGCGACCACGTCCGCGAGGTCGTCGAACGGCTGGACCTTGTGGCCCGCGACCTCCGTACCGACCTTCGCCGGGTCTGCGTCCAGCAGGCCAGCGACGGAGAAGCCACGGTCGGCGAAACCGTCGTAGGAGGCCAGGGCCGTGCCGAGGTTGCCGATGCCCACGATGACCACGGGGCGATCCTGGGTCAGGCCGAGCACGGCCGAGATCTCCTGGGTCAGCTCGTCGATCTGGTAGCCGACCCCCCGGGTGCCGTAGGTCCCGAGGTAGGACAGGTCCTTGCGCACCTTCGCGCTGTTGACACCCGCCGCCCGTGCCAACCCGTCGCTCGAGATCGTCTCGTTCCCGGCCTCCTGCGACTGCACGAGTGCCTGCAGGTACACCGGCAGGCGAGCCACGGTGGCGCCGGGGATGCGCTTGTTGCGCACGGACGGTTCCTGTTCGAACGGATGGAGAGGGAACGTGTCGAGGCTACGCAGCCGCCACGACGGGGCGGTAATCGGTCAGGCCGGGCGCCAGTCCGCCCAACGCTCCTCACGGGCACGCCTGATGGCCTGCTTCAGCTGGCCCGGTTCGAGCCGCAGCTCCGCGACCTCGCGTCCGTCGACGACCACGACCGGGACACGGGCGCTGTAGCGCTCGACCAGCGACGGATCGAGGTCGATGTCGATCATCCTGACCTCGGCCTTGCCGGCCTCGGCGATGACCTGCTGTTCGACCTCCTCGCAGAGGCCGCATCCCTGGCGGGTGTAGACCTCGACGGTCGCACGGTGGCGTCGGCTGCCCGTGCCGATGGTGACGGCCATCGCGATTCGCTCCTGGGTCCTGGTCAACCGGCGACGGTACCGGGAGCGGCGGGCCGCTCGTGTCGCCGCTGCGTGCGCCGGAAGCCGAGGTACATCAGCGTCACGCCGAGGCCGAGGCCGACCGCGTTGCCGGTCGTCTCCCCGAGGAAGGAGAAGGCCCCGCCGGCCGCCGCGACCAGCACGCCCGCCGCGATCAGGAGGTTGCCGCGCACGAGGTGGACGAGCCCCGAGGACTCACGCGTCTCCGCTGCCAGGTGGAGGTAGCGCGCGACTCCCTCGACGGGACGCCGGCGGATGAGCTCGCGGACCTCGTCGCGGCGATCGCCCTCGACGTCCTGCCATCCCAGGCCCAGGGCCGAGGCGACTGCGGAGACGATGACGATCAGCGAGCCGACCGTGTTGCCGGCAACCGCCAGCCCGCGCACGGCCGGGGCGAGGAGCTCCCGGCCTTCGGGGAGGCCGGCTCCCGTGACCGGCCCCGAGAGCGCCGCCGAGGCCACGGCGATCGTCGCCACACCCGAGAAGGCGACGAGCAGCGCCAGCGACCCCGCGCGCTGTCCGTCCTCGTCGGCGAAGGCCAACAGCAGGGCCCAGACCGTGCACACGCCGATCGCGGGCACCCAGAGCAACGGGGTGTCCCCGAGAGCAGGCGAGATCATCAGCGCCGCCACCAGCAACAGGACAGCGCCCGTGATCCGGCCGACGATGCGGTTCCCGCCGTTGACGACCACCGATCCCATCGCGAGCCAGGGCACGTTCAGGACGCCACCGAGGAGGTAGAAGACCCGGAACGTCACCGGCGTCCAGCCACCGATGGCCCCCGCAGCCAGCATCGCGGACGCGATGCAGAACTGGGCGAGGGCGATCCCCCAGAACAGCAGCGCGCGGTTGCGCCGCCGTGTCGCGCGGTACCGGCCGAGAAGCGCGATGGCGTACGCGCCCGACACGCCGGTCGCGACCAGGCTGAAGAGTGCCGCCATCGTCGGTCCTGCCGTCGCAGCGGGCCCGAGCGGGCTGGGTCAGCTGGCGCGGAGCTCCGCCCGCTTGATCTTGCCCGTTGCCGTGTGCGGGAGCGCCTCGACGATCTCGATCGTCTCCGGGCACTTGTACCGCGCGAGCCGACTGCGGCAGTAGACCGCGATGTCGTCCTCGCTCAGCTCGCGGCCTGCCTCCGGGACGACGAAGGCCTTCACCGCCTCCCCCGTGTAGGGGTGGGCGACTCCGACGACGGCGCACTGCTGGACGTCGGGGTGGGTGTTGATGGCCGCTTCGACCTCGCGGGGGTACACGTTGAAACCGCTGACGATGATGAGGTCGTCCTTGCGGTCGACGAGGTAGAGGTAGCCGTCCTCGTCCTGGGTCCCGATGTCGCCGGTCCGCAGCCAGCCGTCGTCGGTCCGAGCGGAGCGGGTGGCCTCGTCGAGCCCGAAGTAGCCCTGGAAGATGTTGGGCCCGCGGACCCAGACCTCGCCCGGGTCACCGACCTCGACGTCCCGGCCGTTCTCGTCGACGAGTCGGATCTCGAGGCCCGGCAGGGGCAAGCCGACGCTCCGGCGTCGTGGCGCTTCGGCGACGGCGTTCGAGGTGACGCTGGGCCCTGCCTCGGTGAGGCCGTAGCCCTCCCAGATCGTGACCCCGAGATCACGCTCGAAGGCGTCGAACACGTGCGGCGGCAGCGCCGCCGCCCCGCTCGCGGCGATGCGAACGGAGCCGAGGTCACGCTCGTGGACGCCGGGGGTGTTGAGCCACGCGATGTACATCGGGGGCGCGCCGAGGATGACGGTGATCCCGTGCTCCTCGATCAGGTCGAGCGAGCCGGTCGGGTCGAAGCGCTCGACGACGACCATGGTCGCACCGGTCCGCACGCACGCGCCCAGGCCGACGTTCAGCGCGTAGATGTGGAACAGCGGGAGGACGAGCAGGACGACGTCGTCCGTCTCGATCCGGAACCGCCCCGACAGCGACTGGTCCTGGTTCGCGGCGAGGTTCGCACGCGTGAGCATCGCGCCCTTCGGGGCACCGGTCGTCCCGGACGTGTAGACGAGGGCAGCCAGGTCATCGGCATTCCGCTCGACCGGCGTGAACGGGTGGTCCTCGTCTCGCAGGTCGCGCCAGCGCCCGAGTGCTCCCTCGGGAACGTCGCTCGTGTTCGCGACGATGACGTGCTCGAGGGCATCGATCGCGTCGGCGACGTCGAGGACAGAGGACGCGACGGCACCCAGCACGACGCACACGCGCGCGCCGCTGTCACGCAGGATGTGCTCCACCTCGTGCCGGGTCAGGCCGGTGTTGACGGGCACCACGGTCGCCCCCGCACGCAGGGCTCCGAAGTGGGCCTCGACGAACTGCGGCGTGTTGCCGACCATGATCGCGACGCGATCGCCGGGCGCGATGCCGAGGTGCTGGAAGAGGCCGGCTGCCGCCGTGGCGCGGCGGTCCAGCTCGGCGTAGGTGATCGCGACGTCCTGCCACAGGATGGCCGTGCGATCGCCATGCTCGGCGGCGGTCGACGCGAGCCTGGCAGCGAGGTCGGGCGCTTCGACGGACACGGCACGCTCCGGGAACTGGGTCTCCGGGGAAGGCTGGCGAGCGCAGCGTAACGGAGCGCGGGACCGCCGTCGGGCCCGAGTCCGGCCTGGCGGCCGGCCACGTGCCGGTGATCGAGCGGTCACCTCCCGCGGATACCCTCCGCCGCATGCTTCGCCCCAGGATCCTCGCCTCGACGGGGCCGATGTTCACTCGGCCCCTCGATTGGGCGTTCGGCGTCATCGCCGAGGCCGGCTACGACGGTGTCGAGCTGATGGTCACCCAGGACCCGGCGAGCCAGGACGCCCAGCGGGTCACGGAGGCCTCGGCCCAGGAGGGTGCGCCGATCCCGGTCGTGCACGGGCCGTTCCTGCTGCTCACACGCCGCGTCTTCGGCACGGACCTCGTCGAGAAGGCCCAGCGCTCGCTCAACCTCGCGAGCGACCTGGGCGCCGAGACGATGATCGTGCACCCCCCGTTCCGCTGGCAGACGAAGTTCCACCGGTGGATCCTCGAGGAGGGCGAGTACCTCGCGGCTGAGCTGGGCACCCGGATCGGGGTCGAGAACCTGTACCCGGTCGAGGTCGCCGGTCGGCCGATGCGGTTCCACCGCTACACCGAGCCCGGCCACATGCGGCCGTTCCGCAACCTCGTGCTCGACACCAGCCACTTCGGGGTCACCGACGTCGACATCAACGACGCGTTCGAGCAGCTGGCCGGCCAGGCGTGCCACTTCCACGTCAGCGACAACCGCGGCAACGGCCGCGACAGCCACGCACCACTCGGGCACGGCATCCTGCCGCTGGGCGGCTTCCTCAAGCGCGTCGCCGCCCTGCCCCAGAGCGAGGTCTCGATCACCCTCGAGCTCGACTGCCGGCGCTTCCTCGACGACCGGGCCGCGCTCGTGGGCTTCCTGCGGCAGGAACGCGAGAAGTGCATCGCCCTGCTCGACGGCGCCCCGGTGGAGGACGTGCTCGGGCGCCCTGACGTGGTCCCCCGCCCGACGCCGAGTGCCTCTCCGGCCGCGGACCAGCCCGAAATGACCATGGCCGAGGGGTCCGACATGGCCCGATGGGACAGCGTATGAATCCTCCGGTCGGGCGCCTGTGCGGCGCGCAGCGCGACCGTACGCTCACGCTGCGGTGGCACACGTCGCCGCACGACCGCGCACGGACGAGCACCTGATGCGGGGCCCGACAGCACTGGTGCTGATCGCGCTCCTCCTCGTGATCATCGGAGCCACGGTCGTCCAGCTCCTGCAGGCGGGCAACTGACCGTCCGACCAGACCGACGAGGTCCCCGTGAGCACGACGCTCCGCACGGACGTGCGCGGCCTCGTCGAGCGCGCGAAGCAGGGTGACGGCGAGGCGTTCGGCCAGATCTACGACATCTACGTCGACCAGGTCTTCGCCTACATCCGCCGACGGGTCCGCGACCGGGGCGTCGCCGAGGACCTGACGAGCGACGTCTTCATGCGGGCGCTGCGCCGCATGCCGAAGTTCGAGTGGCAGGGCGTGGACTTCGGCGCCTGGCTGATGACGATCGCGCGCAACCGGGTCAACGACCACTTCAAGTCGGCCCGGTTCCGGCTCGAGCGGTCCGTGGACGAGGTCTACGACACGCCGACCTCGGGCCCCGACAGCCCCGAGCGCATCGCCGTCGCTCGCGAGATGGCACGTAGCCTCGGACAGGCGCTCGAGGCGCTGAAGGACGAGCACCGCGAGATCATCGAACTGCGCTTCGTCCAGGGCCTCAACGTGGCCGAGACGGCCGAGGTCATGGACCGCACGGTCGGCGCCACGAAGGCCCTGCAGTACCGAGCCCTGAAGGCGCTGACGGAGATCGTCAAGAACGAGCCCGAGCTGAGCAACCTCGCGAGCCTGTCGATCACGAGCCTCGCCCTGCTCATCGTGCGGGTGATGTCCCCATGATCCGTCTGGGCCATTTGCGGTTGAACGCGGTTCAGGACCGTATCCATCGAACCGTTGGCTCGTTGAGTTCCGTGACGCAGGAGGACCGGCAGTGACCCGGCACGCTTCGACGACCCCAGAGGAGCAGCTCGAGCTGCTCCTCCAGGGCGCGCTCGAACCGGGCGACGTCGACTCCGAGGTCGCCGAGCTGTTCAACCTGGCGAGCTCCCTGCAGGAGATGCCGATCGAACGGCCGGAACCGGCCTTCAAGATGGCCCTCCGCGACCAGCTGGTGCATCAGGCGAACTGGCAGGACGTCCCGATCACGCAGCGCGTCAGCGACGCGATCTGGCACCGCACCGCCAAGTGGCGCCACAGCGCGAAGCTCGCCGTCGCCTCCGGCGTCGCCTCGAGCATGCTCGGCTCGATGGGCGTGGCCGCGGCGGCGCAGTACGCGCTGCCCGGCGACGCGCTCTACGGCGTCAAGCTGTTCACCGAGGACACCCGCACCTGGCTCGCGACCAACGCCGTCTCGGATGGCCGCCTGCAACTGGGCTTCGCCGAGGAACGGCTCGGCGAGATCCTCGCCGGCCACGACCGCATCAGCGCCGACGACCTGGTCTCGACGCTCGGACGCATGGACGACGCGAGCCTCGAGGGCTCCGACCTGCTGCTCGACGCTTTCAACGAGACCGGCGCCGCCGAGCTCCTCACCGAGCTGGAGGAGTTCGCCGCCCGCCAGAAGTCCGGCCTGACCCTCGCCGTCGACCTCCTCCCGGCCGAGGTCCGGCCGATCGCCAGCAACTCCCTCGAGGTGCTGCGCCGCATCGAGGTCGCCGTCGCGGACGCCGCTGCCGAGCAGTGCGACTGCCCCGACGAGGCGCCCGCCGCCAGCTCGACGGGCAGCACGGCGAGCGACGACAGCGCCGTGAACGCCCCGGGTGACGGTCCGGCCCGCGAGCGCGACCGTGGCTGCGACTGCCGCCCCGGCCCGGCACCGGCGATCACGAGCGAGCCCCAGGACGAGCCCGCTGGCAGCTCGCCCGAGGAGTCCACGCCCGATGACGAGCCCGTGGGCCCGACCGGCGACAACGCGCCCGAGCAGGAAGAGCCGGGCCGCACGGTGATCCCCGAGGTCCCCGGCCTCGGCCCGGTCAACGAGACCACCGAGCCCGTCGACGAGGCGGTCACCGACCTCGTCCCGCCGTCGATCGAGGACCTCATCGTCCCCGACGACCCGGCCACCGACCTCCCCGGCTCGGTCGTGGGCGGCGACGACGACACAACGGCGATCCCCGGCGACTGACCGCAGCCGTTCCCCTTCCGGCCTGGGTCGGGCGCGTGGCCACCCCGGTGATGCGGACGGCGTGAGCCGTTGCGCCCGGAGCGGGCCAACTCGCGCCACCTGCTCCCTGAAAACCAACGTTGACAGCGACGTTGAAAGCCGCGCGGCCAGCGCGCTCATGCGCCATGCACGCGCGACCAGCGCACGACCGCAAGACGCACCGTCACCTTCTACCCGACCGGACGTTCTGATACGTTGACTTACCGCCCGTGTTAACTAGTCCTCGGAGGGAGGACCCACGGGGGTCACAGGGGTCCAGGGATGTACCGCTCCGCCGCTCGCCGCGCCGCCACCGTCGTGGCCGCTTCCATCTCCACCTTCGCCCTCGCGATGCCGAGCGCCACCGCGGCCACCGCCGCGCCTGACGTGTTCGCCGGCACCGCCGAGGCGCTCGCCGTCCAGCTCACCGTCACGGCTCCGAGCCAGGTGCTCGACCCGATCACCGGTGGCGCCCCGTTCACCCAGAAGATCTCCTTCACCACGGCCGAGCTCTCGTCCGACGGTGTCACGAGCGCCACGACCTCGCTGCTCGCCGGCTTCATGAACCAGGGCCAGCTCAGCTCCGCCTCCGGTGACGCCAGCGCGCGGAACTCGGTCGCCGAGCAGAACATCGCCGGCGTCATCGACGTCGGCGCCGGCACCGTCGAGTACGCGACCGACGCGGCCAACAACCTCACGCGCTCCTACAGCGAGCTCGGCCACATCAAGGTCTCCATCGCTCCCCTGTTCGCGTCGGGCCAGATCCCGTCGCAGGTGACCGAGGGCCTGCAGGAGGCCGTGGGCCAGGTGACCGGCACGGTCAACCAGCTCGTCGGCGAGCTCAACGGCGTGCTCGGCCAGGTCGAGCAGGTCGTCGAGGAGACCGCCGGCCAGGTCATCGACATCCCCGAGGTCGTCGACGCGCAGCTCCCGACGATCCCCGACGTCACCAAGGTCACGCTCCTCGAGGTCCGCAAGATGTGGTCCGAGTCGGTCGTCAGCACGGTCGACGGCAAGGTTCGCTCCGAGGTCCGTTCCGGCCTCGCCGAGGCCAGCCTCCTCGACGGGCTCGTCGTGATCCCGGCCGCGCAGTACCGCTCGTGGGCCGAGACCGCCGGCACCCCCGGCACCGGCGACGCCGGCACCGAGGTCGAGACGATCGCCGTCCGCGTCGGTGGCAACGACATCTCACTCGCAGGCGACCGCATCCAGGTGGGCGACACCGTCGTCGACCTCGGCGACCTCGGCGTCACCGGCACCCCGGCCGACGAGGCCCTGCAGGCCCTGTCGGACGTGCTGGAGCAGCTGACGAACACCGTCGGCCTCTCGCTCGCCCAGGGCGCCGGGCAGTCCGACATCGCCGCTGACGGCTCCTCCGCCAGCGCCGGCACGAGCGCCTTCGCCCTGAAGCTGTCCCCGCTGAACGCGGCCGGCCAGGCGGACGTGCTCTCGGTCGAGCTCGTCGCCCTCCCGAACACCGCCTCCGTCTCGGCCGCCCAGGCGCAGGCCCCGGCCGTGCCGAGCGAGACGCCGAACATGCCCCGCACGGGCGGCGGCGCGATGATCGCCGGCATCATGACGATGGGCGCCGCGGGCATCCTCCGCCGCAAGACCAGCTGACGCCACCAGCACGCAGCACCCGAGGGGCGGCCACATGTGGCCGCTCCTCGCGCGTTGCCGGTGTCGACGTCACTCACGCGGCGCTCACGGGTCTGATCCTGAGCCGCGCGCTGGCTCCTCCAGCGCCCGCACCCCGAGGAATCACCAGGTGTCCACTGCCCGCGTGTGGGCGCTGATCGCGCTCACGGCTCTCGCCCTCACCGCCTGTCGCCCACCCGTCGCCGACCTCGTCGTCCGTGGCGACCGCTGGGACGCACTCGCCACCGTCGGCGCCGGACGCTCCGGCGGCACGGACTGGGAGGTCGTCGTCACGAGCGGCGGCTCCGATGGCCCAGCCATCCGCTGGTTCCAGGACGGCCAGGAGCACGCCGGTATCTCGGGCTTCGCGATGGAGGTCGGACCCGACCGACCCCTGGAGGTCCACGCGATCGGCGACACGGCACCCGACGGCACGACCACCGCGATCCTGCTGGCGGTGCGAGTCGACGCCTCCGTGGACCGGGTGCTGGTGCTGCGCGGCGACGAGGTCGTGCGCGAGCTCAGCCCGCGCGTCACCCCGTTGCCTTGGCGCGCGGCCGGCACCGTCCTCGCACCCACGTCGGCCGACGTCCACGTCGTCGCCTGTGCCGACGGCCAGCCGATCGACGCGGACCTCGGCTGGGCCGAGGACGGCGAGGCCACGCTGGACCTCGCCGACGTGTCCTGCCCGCAGGTCCCGTAGGGCTGGCGGGGGGACGTCGACCTAGAAGAACACGCTCCGGCGGCCCATCAGGTTGCGGTAGAGCATCTGCTGGATCGTGTCGCGGACGCGATCCGTGAGCTCGAACACGGCCATCGGGTCGTCCGCGGCATCCGGCCCGTACTCGGACGTGTCGATCGGCTCGCCGTACTCGATGATCCACTTGCTCGGCAGCGGCAGCAGGCCGACCGGGCCGAGGAACGGCAGCGCGAACATCTGCGCGACGATCGGGAAGTACGGGAAGCCGAAGACGCGCGCCAGCGTCTTGACGTTGTAGAGCAGCGGGTAGATCTCCTCGCTGCCGACGATCGCCGTCGGGATGATCGGTGCCTGTGCCCGCAGCGCGACCGACACGAAGCCGCCGCGGCCGAAGCGCTGCAGCTTGTACCGGTCCTTCCACGGCTTGCCGATGCCCTTGAAGCCCTCTGGCCAGACCGCCACCAGCTCGCCGCTGGTCAGGAGTCGGTCCGCGTCCTCGGAGCACGCCAGCGTCGCCCCGGTCTTCCGCGCGCTCGGGCCGACGAAGGGCAGGCGGAAGACGAGGTCCGCGCCGAGCTCGCGGGCGTGGCGGCCGGTCTGCTCGTAGATGTCGAGCTTGGTCATCACGCCGTCGATCGGGACGGTGCCGGCGTGGTTGGCCACGATCAGCGCCGACCCGTCGGGGATGCGCTCGGCGCCCACGGAACCCACGCGCCAGTAGTAGCGGTGGAGCGGCCGGAGCAGTGGCAGCAGGACGTGCTCGAGGAAGTCCGTGTCGAGCCCGAACGCGTCGACCTCGTAGTCCCCACGGACCCGCCGGCTCACGTACCCGGCCACGTCCCTGAAGTGCTCGAGCCAGTCCTCGCCGAGGACCGCACGCAGGCCCTCGAAGAGGTCGATACCGCCCTCCGGGCGGTCCTGGCGGGCGCTGACGCGGTCGGCGGTGGGCGAGGTCTTCGGGGCTGGGCTGGGAGCGGGCTTGGCGGTCGGGGCGGGGGCGACGTCGTCAGGCGCGTGCAACCGGCAGAACCCGGCGTCGACCGCGTAGTTGCGGCACTGACGACCCTGGTTGGTCTCCGCCTGACAGCGCGGACGCGTCCCCTGGCGGGCAGCGCGCTCGTCGGCGATCGAGATCACCTGTGCCTCGGAGTTGCTCATGTCCCCCTCCATCACGAATCGGTCCGCATGGCCGCGAACCGCTCCGCCCCCTTGCGCTGCACGAAGTCGTAGAGGTCGCGCTCCCACCGCACCACGTCGCTGCGACCGACGACCCCGCGGAGCCGCCGCTGCGCGACGAAGTCCTCGAACGCCTGGCGCGTCGTGTACTGCGGCTCGTAGCCGAAGCCGTCGACCAGGCGGGCGATGTCGCCGACGCGCCCGAACTGCAGGAACCGCAGCTGCTCGGGCGAGAAGTCGATCCGGCCCGATCGCTTGACCATCCCACTGACGAAGCTGGCCAGCGGCGACGGCACCGGCGCCTCGACGCGGCCCGCCAGGCGGATGCACTGCGACAGGTAGAGGATCCCCTCGCCGGCCACGTTGTAGATGCCAGGGTGCTCCTCGAGCACCGACCGGCCCAGCACCTCCAGCGCGTCGTCCTCGTGGCAGAACTGCAGCCGCGGGTCGAAGCCCAGGATGGTCGGCACGATCGGCAGCGAGAAGTACGAGGACATCGCGCTCGACATGTTCACGCCGACGAAGTTCGCGAACCGCAGGACGGTGAGTGACACGTCCTTGCGCCGGCGCGCGAAGGAGCGCGCGTAGCCCTCGATCTCGGTCGCGTCCTTGGCGTAGCCCGACTTCGGCGGGATGCGGGGTGTGTCCTCCTCGCGGAACAGGGCCGGGTCGGAGTAGTCGCTGCCGTACACCGCCGTCGTGGACTTGAGCACGAACTTGCGCAGGCTGGGGGACTTCTGACAGGCAGCGAGCAGCTGCATCGCCCCGATGACGTTCTGCTCCTTCATCCGGGCGCGCCCGACCCCGCCCGGGGCCGTGATGGTGGCCGTGTGGACGACGGTGTCGACGTCGGTCGCCTGGATGACCCGCGCGACGAGCGGGTTGCGGATGTCGGCGCGGACGAACTCGGTGCGGGTCAGGTCGTGCTGCGGCTCGCGGATGTCGACGCCGACGAGGTACTCGATGTCCTCGCGCTTCTCGAGCTCGCGCGCCAGCATCCCGGCGAGCGTGCCGGAGATGCCGGTGATGAGGACCCGTCGCGACGGCTCTGCGCCGCGTCGGGTTGGTCGGTCAGCCACGGGTCGCCTCCTGCGGGCGTGCGGGGCTCGTAGCGGCGGGTGGCGCAGTCTTCCGCTCGGCCGGTGGGAGCGGCGCGTGGTGCACGCCCCCACGTGCGGGGGCAAGTGTAGGAGCCGCGTGTTACGGCGAGGTAGCCGGCCCCGTCGATCGGGCGCCGAGCGCCAGGCGGATCAGCCCTCGACCAGCGAATCCGGGATGCTCGACGGGTCGACGACCTGCTCGCTCAGCCACGCCTCGAGGTCGTTGGACCGGACCCGGTAGTTGCGGCCGACGCGGACGGCAGGCAACTCACCGGACCGGATGAGCCGGTAGATCGTCATCGTGGAGACGCGGAGCTGGTCCGCGACCTCCGCCGCCGTCAGCAGCGTGTCGCTCATGTGGCGCAGGGTACGCGATGTGGTCAGCGTGCTCCATGGTGCGGCAGCACCAACGCGCGGAGCGCAGCCACGGCCTCCTTGGCCGCACGCTCGGTGTCGGCTCGCAGTGCGTCCGCCACGGTGACCGGATCGTCGGCGAAGCGCTCGGGCGGCACCTCGCCCGTGAGCTGGCGGGCCAGGTCACGCCACGTCTGCGGGGTCTCGGCCGGCAGCACGGCATCGGCCATCTCCGCGAAGAAGATGGTCCAGGCCCGCGGGACGACGTGGACCAGCTGGTAGCCACCGCCACCGAGCGCGATCCAGCGCCCGTCCGCGGCTTCGTGGGCGAGTCGGTGGATGCGGTTGGCCAGGACCTTGAAGTCCTCGACGGTCAGGGCGAGGTGGGCAAGCGGGTCGGTCGCGTGGGTGTCGCAGCCGAGCTGCGTGACGATGGCGTCGGGCGCGAACGCCCGTACGAGGGGCTCGATGGCCGCGTCCCAGGCGTCGAGCCAGGTGTCGCCCTGGGTTCCTGGGTGGAACGGGATGTTCGCCGCGGACCCGATGGCCCCGTCGCTGCCGATCTCGTCGACGTGGCCCGTGCCCGGGAAGAGGAAGCGCCCCGACTCGTGCAACGAGACGGTGAGCACGCGGGGGTCGTTGAGGAACATCTCCTGTACGCCGTCGCCGTGGTGCACGTCCACGTCGATGTAGCAGACCCGCTCGGCGCCGTGTTCGAGCAGCCAGTCGATCGCCACGGCAGGGTCGTTGTAGATGCAGAAGCCGGCCGCACGATCGGGCATCGCATGGTGGAGGCCGCCGGCCGGGTTGAAGGCGTGGTCGGCCTCGCCCTCCCACACGACCCGCGCGGCTTCCTTGGATGCCGCGCAGACGTGCATCGAGGCGTCGTGCATGCCGCCGAAGATCGGGTTGTCGCCCGGGCCGAGGCCGTGGGCCCAGTCGGCCCGGATGCTGGGGTCGGCGCTCACCCGCTTGACCGCCTCGACGAAGTCCGGCCGGTGCAGCCGCAGCAGTTCCGATTCGTCGTAGGCGCGAGGGGCGACCTCGACGACGTCGGACCCGGTGACGAGGCCGAGCGCGCGGATCAGCTCGACCGTCAGCTCGACGCGGACCGGCGCGAGGGGGTGACTGGGCCCGAAGTCGTAGCGGGCCATCGCGTCGTCCCAGATGAGCGCGACGCGGCCGACCGCGCCCGGACCCTCGCCAGCCACCGGCACCTCCTCGCAGGCTCTCGCCGAGCGTATCCGCCAGCCTCGGCGCTCACTCGTGGCGGAGGGCCTCGACCGGGTCGAGCATCCCGGCCCGACGCGCGGGCCAGACACCGAAGAAGACGCCCACCGCGATCGAGACGCCGAGGGCCAGGAGCACCGACCAGAGCGTGATCACGGCCGGGATCGGCGCGAATCGGTTCACCAGCCCGGCGAGGCCGACGCCGGAGACCAGCCCCAGGAGGCCCCCCGCGCCCGTCAGGACCACGGCCTCGATCAGGAACTGCAGCGTGATGTCGCGGGGCCGGGCCCCGATGGCCTTGCGCAGGCCGATCTCTCGGGTCCGCTCGCTGACCGACACGAGCATGATGTTGGACACGCCGACGCCGCCGACGAGCAGCGAGATGCCCGCGATGGCGGCCAGGAGCAGCGTCACGAGCTCCAGCACGCGCGCCACCACCCCGATGATCTCCTCCTGCGTGATGATCGAGAACTCGTCCTCGTCGAGACGGCGTGTCAGGGCGTTGAGGACCAGCTCGCGCTCCTCGTCGATGTCGGCGACCGATCGCGCCTTGACGAAGATCCCGTCGACGCGGTCGGTGCCGAGGATGCGCTGCAGCGTCGTGATCGGCATGAGGACCTGGAAGTCCCGGTCGGGCCCGAACAGCGACCCGCCCACTCGCTCGAGCACGCCGACCACCCGGAACCTCAGGCCGGCGATCGTGATGTTCTTGTTGAGCGGGTCCTCGTTGGGGAAGAGCGCGTCGGCGACACCGGCACCGATGACGAGTGCGCGTCGACGTGTGACGACGTCCGATTCCGTGAAGGACGAGCCGCGTGAGAGCTCGCGCACGACGACCTCGTCGAAGTCCGCGGTCGCGCCGATGACCGACGCGAACACCGACTGGTTGCCTGCGCGCAGCACCTCACCACTGAAGGTGTCCGCGGCGACGCGGCTGGGATCGCCGATCGCGCGCTCGACGGCGTCGAGGTCCCGTAGCGTCAGCGTCGAGCGGGCGGGCGCCTGCGAGAAGTCCAGCCCGCCCGGCACCACGATGAGGAGGTTCGAGCCGAGGCCCTCGATCGAGCCGGTGATCTCCTCGCGGGCGCCCTGGCCGATGGCGACGAGCAGCACGACCGCGAGGACGCCGATGATGACGCCGAGCGTCGTCAGGCCAGCCCGCAGGCGGTTGGCCACGATGGCCTGCATCGCGACGCGGAACGCCTCGGCGAACTTCACGGCGCGGTCGGGGCGAGCGGACCGGGGCCCGTCGGGACGATCTCGCCGTCGCGGAGCTGGATCGTGCGCGCGGCCTTGCCCGCGACGTAGGTGTCGTGGGTGATGACCACGAGGGCCGTCCCGCGCTGCTCGTGGAGCGCGTCCAGGAGGTCCATGACGTCCTCGCCCGTGGCGGTGTCGAGGTTCCCCGTGGGCTCGTCGGCAAGCAGCATCTCGGGCTCACCGACCAGGGCGCGGGCGATCGCGACCCGCTGCTGCTGGCCACCGCTGAGTTCGTTCGGTCGGTGGTGCATGTGGTCGCCGAGCCCGACGGCATCGAGCGCGGCCTCGGCACGCTCGCGTCGCTCCCGCCTCGGCACGCCGCGGTAGACGAGTGGCAGGGCAACGTTGTCGGCGGCCGTCATTCGGGTCAGCAGGTGGAAGCTCTGGAAGACGAAGCCGATCCGACGGTTGCGCAGGTCGGCGAGCTCGTCCTCGTCGAACGTCGCGACGTCGCGGCCCCGGAACCGGATCTCGCCGGTCGTGGGTCGGTCGAGCGCACCGAGCAGGTTCATGAGGGTCGACTTGCCGCTGCCCGAGGGGCCGATGATGGCGACGAACTCTCCCCGCTCGATGTCGAAGCTGACGCCGTCCAGGGCCCGGACGGTCTCGCCGCCCAGCTCGTAGTGGCGCTCCAGGTCCCG
>JBFHRB010000043.1:0-15879 GCA_041591915.1 Nitriliruptorales bacterium | reverse complement strand
TTGGAGCCACCCAAGCGTCGCCGGAAGACCCGGCCCACACGCGGCTCGAAGGAACGGCGCCTGAAGAACAAGAAGCGCCGGTCCGAGGTCAAGAAGCTGCGCCAGTCGCCACCGAAGCCGTAGGTCGGCTGCGCGGCGACGAAGGGCCCAGGAGGGAGCGGTTAGGCTTCGCCGACTTGCATCGATATGTATAAGTGTGTATGCATATGCATCTGCACGGGAGATGGCAGTGGCAGCGTCGGTCGGCATCGTCGGTGCCTCCGGGTACGGAGGCGCCGAGCTCCTGCGCCTGCTCGCCGGCCATCCGGCGATCGAGGTCGCCGTCGTCGCGGCCAACTCGCGGGCGGACCAGCCCGTCGCGAGCCTGTTCCCCAACCTCGCGGGGGAGGCGCGGTTCACGGGCGTCGACGTCGGGGAGCTCGCCGCACTGGACCTCGTGTTCCTGGCGACCCCGCACGGCGCCTCGCTCGACCTCGGCCCACGGTTGGCCGATGCCGGCGTGAAGGTGGTCGACCTCTCCGGGGCTTTCCGGCTCGCGGCCGACGCGTTCGCGACGTGGTACGGCGAGCCCCATCCGCACCCCGACCGCACGCCGGCGGCCTACGGGCTGACGGAGTTCAACCGTGACGCCATCCGCGACGCCTCGCTCGTGGCGAACCCCGGCTGCTACGTCGCGACGACGCTCCTCGGCCTGGTCCCGGTTGCCCCCCTCGTGGACCTCGACACGCTGGTCGTCGACGGGAAGTCCGGGACGTCGGGTGCCGGTCGTGCGGCCAAGGACCACCTGACGTTCTCGTCGGTCCACGGCGACCTCGTCGCGTACGGCGCCCCCACCCACCGCCACACCGCGGAGATCGAGGCGGGCCTCGCCCTGCTGGCGGGCGTGCCGCGGCCCACGGTCTCGTTCACACCCCATCTCGTCCCCATGTCGCGAGGCCTGCTCGCCACCTCCGTCGTCACGCTGAAGGACGGGGTCTCCCAGGCGGACGTCGACGCCGCCTACCGCGAGGCGTACGCCGGCGAGGCGTTCGTCCACGTGCTCCCGACCGGGACCTTCCCGCACACCAAGGCCGTGGCCGGCTCCAACGGGTGCCAGGTCAGCGCCGTCGTCGACGGCCGGACGGGCCGCCTCGTCGTCACCTCCGTCACGGACAACCTCGGCAAGGGCGCTGCCGGGTCCGCGCTGCAGAACGCCAACCTCATGCTCGGGCTCGACGAGGCCCTCGGACTCAGTGCGATCGGGGTGTACCCGTGACCTGGGGGCCGCAGGACCGCAAGGGGCTCAGCCCTGTGGAGGGTGGCGTCACGGCGCCGTCGGGATTCCGGGCCGCCGGTGTCGTGGCAGGCCTCAAGCCCTCGGGCAAGTCGGACCTCGCGCTCGTCACGGCGGACGGCCCCGTCGCCTGTGCCATCACGACGACGACCAACCTCGTGAAGGCTGCGCCCTGCATCGTCACCGAACGCCATGCGGCCGACGGCAAGGCACGGGCGGTCGTCGCGAACGCGGGGAACGCCAACGCCTGCACGGGGGCCGAGGGCATCGAGGACAGCATCACGACGGCGCGTGAGGTGGCGCAGCGGCTCGGGTGTGACCCGGGGGACGTGCTCGTCATGTCCACGGGTGTCATCGGGCAGCGGTTGGACATGCCGAAGCTGCTCGGTGGCCTCGACCCGCTCGTCGCTGACCTGTCCGAGGACGGCTCGGGCCGGGCCGCCGACGCGATCATGACGACGGACAGCTTCCGCAAGGAGGTCGCCTACCGCGTCGAGGACTCGACCGGGGTGTGCACCATCGGCGGCATCGCGAAGGGCGCCGGGATGATCGAGCCCGCCATGGCGACGATGCTCGCGGTCATCACCACGGACGCACCGATGACGGCGGCGGTGCTGCGTCCCGTCGTCCGGCAGGCCGTCCAGCGGACCTTCAACCGCATCAGCGTGGACGCCTGCGGGTCCACCAACGACACGGTCGTCGTGCTCGCGAACGGCACCGCGGCGACCGCCCCCTCGCTGGCGACCTTCCAGCGCGGGCTCGAGGCCGTGTTCGCCGACCTGGCCGGCGGGATGGTCAAGGATGGCGAGGGCGCGACGCGGGTCGCGGAGCTGCGGATCCGGGGCGCAGCGACCGACGAGGACGCCGCCCGGCTCGGGCGGGCCGTCACGGCCAGCACCCTGTGGCGCTGCGCGCTGGCGGGCGCCGACCCGAACTGGGGCCGGATCCTGTCGGCCATGGGCACCAGCGGCGTGCTGTTCGATCCCGATCGCGTGCACGTCACCATCGGTGGCATCGCGGTGTGTCGCTTCGGCGTCGCGACGAGCTTCGACCGGGGCCAGGCCGCGACGGCCATGAGCAAGCCGTACGTCGAGATCGACGTCGACCTCGGCATGGGGACGGGCACCGCGACGACGCTCGGGGCGGACCTGACCCCCGAGTACATCACCTTCAACACGGAGTACACGACGTGAGCCCGATCGCCCCGCGCGACGTGCGCAGCGAGGTCGCCCAGGGCAAGGCGGCGGTCCTGCAGGAGGCCCTGCCCTGGATCACGCGCTTCCACGGCCAGGCCATCGTCATCAAGTACGGCGGCAACGCGATGGTCGACGAGCAGCTCAAGTCGTCGTTCGCGGCGGACGTCGCGCTCCTGCACTTCGTCGGCCTGCGGCCGGTGGTCGTCCACGGCGGTGGACCGCAGATCAGCGCCACGGCGGACCGGCTCGGCATCGAGTCGACCTTCGTCGGGGGCCTGCGGGTGACCGACGAGGCGATGATGGAGGTCGTGCGGATGGTCCTGCTCGGCCAGGTCAACCCGGAGGTCGTGGGGCTGGTCCAGCGAGCCGGCGCGCCCGCCGTCGGGGTGTCCGGGACCGACGCGAGCCTGTTGACCTGTCGGCCCGCGGTCGGGCCCGGGGGCGAGGACCTCGGCCTCGTCGGCGAGGTCACCGACGTCGACCCCACGGTCATCACCAACCTCCTCGACGACGGCTTCGTCCCCGTCGTCGCCACCGTCGGCCGCGACGCCGACGGGCACGAGCGCAACATCAACGCCGACCTCGCCGCGGGCGCGATCGCCTCCGCGATCGGCGCGGCCAAGCTCGTCTACCTCACCGACGTCCCCGGCCTCTACCTCGACTTCGGTGACGAGGACAGCCTCATCTCCGAGGTCAGCGTGGACCGCCTGCAGGAGATGATCGTGCGCGACGAGCTGCACGCAGGGATGCGCCCCAAGGTCCGGTCCATCGTCGATGCGCTCAAGGACGGGGTCCCACAGGCGCACATCCTCGACGGCCGGGTGCTCCACGCCGTGCTGCTCGAGGTGTTCACCGACGAGGGCGTCGGCACGATGGTCACGATGCACGCCGGGGGCACGAGCGGCCTGACGCTCGAGCAGGACGCCGGGGAGGACGAGTGATGGTCGATGCCGCCACCCACCTCGCGGACCTGCAGGCGCGGCGCCGAGCACACGTCATGGACACCTACGGCGATCCGCCGCTCGCCTTCGTGCGTGGTGAGGGGTCAGCGCTCTTCGACGGCGAGGGCCGCGCCTACCTCGACTTCCTCACCGGCCTGGCCGTGACGAGCCTGGGGCACGCCAACCCCGAGGTCGCGGGCGCCGCCAGCGAGCAGCTCCGCACCCTCGTCCACACCTCGAACCTCTACCTCACCGAGCCCGCCATCGGCCTCGCCGAGGACCTGGCGCGCATCACGGGCTGGGACGACGCCCGCTGCTTCTTCGCGCAGTGCGGGGCGACGGCCAACGAGGCCGCACTGAAGCTCGCCCGACGCCACGGCAAGCAGCAACATCCGGACAAGATCCGCGTGGTGACCCTCGAGGGCTCGTTCCACGGCCGCTCGTTCGCCACGCTCGAGGCGACCGGGCAACCAGCGAAGCACGAGCCGTTCGCACCGCTGCTCGGCGTCGTGGACACCGTCGCGCACGACGATGCGGACGCGCTCCGCGCGGCCGTCACCGACGAACACTGCGCCGTCCTGCTCGAGGTCGTGCAGGGCGAGGGGGGCGTCCGGCGCGTCCCGGACGACGTCCTGCTCGCGGCGCGCCAGGCGTGTGACGAGCACGGCGCCCTGCTCATCGTGGACGAGGTGCAGACGGGGATCGGGCGGACCGGGCAGTGGTTCGCTCACCAGGGCACGCCGGTGCGGCCCGACGTCATCACCGTGGCCAAGGCGCTGGCCAACGGCCTGCCCCTCGGCGCCGTCGTGGCGCGGGGGAGTGCGGCCTCCGTGTTCCAGCCCGGTGATCACGCGACGACGTTCGGCGGCAACCCCGTGACCTGCGCCGCCGCCCGCAAGGTCATCGAGATCATCGAGCGCGACCACCTCCTCGACCGCGTCACCTCCGCCGCCACGAGGCTGCGCGAACGCATCCTCGGGATCGGGGACGCCCGGGTCTCCGGCGTTCGTGGCGAGGGGCTGCTGCTCGCCGTCGAGCTCGCGGCGCCGATCGCGAAGGAGCTCGAGCTCGAGTGCCGTGACCGCTTCCTGCTGACCAACGCGGTGCGACCGGACGCCCTCCGGCTCGCCCCGCCGCTGACCGTGGCCGACGACGAGATCGACCTCGCGGTCACCATCTTCGCCGACGCACTGACCGCGATCCCGACCGCGGACGACGACAAGGGGACCCCGTGAGCGGCAACCGCATCCTGATCGTCGAGGACGACGACACCGTCGCCGAGCTCCTCGAGGAGATCCTCGGGCACGAGGGCTACGACGCCGAGGTCGCGAGCGACGGGCTCGAGGGGCTCGTCAAGCTCCAGACGGGCGCGGTCGACCTCGCCGTGCTCGACATCATGATGCCCAACGTCAACGGCGTGCGGGTCCTCCAGCAGCTCCTCGAGGAGAACAGCGGGGCCCTGCCCGTGCCGGTCATCGTCATCACCGGCTCGCCCGAGGGCGCGCGCCGCTCCGCCGAGCTCCTCGGGCGCGAGAACGTGTTCGAGAAGCCGTTCGACCCGGACGAGCTGATCAAGCGCATCCAGACCGTGATGGGCTGAGGAGATGCCCATGCAGGACTACCTCACCGTCGCCGACCTCGACCCAGCCGGGATGGAGCGTGTGCTCGATCGAGCCGTCGCGCTCAGGGCCGCCCGGGACCGGGCGTTGGCCGACGGCGGGCCGCTGGTGGACGACGTCCTCAAGGGACGCAGTGTCGCCCTCGTGTTCGAGAAGCCGTCCCTCCGCACGCGCGCATCCTTCCAGGTCGCCGTCCACGAGCTCGGCGGGCACCCGCTGCCGATGTGGGACTTCGAGGTCGGGCTCGGGAAGCGCGAGACCATCGCGGACACCGGCAAGGTCCTCGCCGGCTACGTCCAGGCGATCGTCCTGCGGACCTTCGGCCAGGAACGCCTCGTCGAGCTGGCGGACGCCGCGGACGTCCCGGTGGTCAACGCGCTGAGCGACCACGAGCACCCCTGCCAGGCACTGGCCGACCTCCAGACCTGCCGGGAGGAGTTCACCTCCCTTGCCGGCCGCACCCTGACCTACGTCGGGGACGGCAACAACGTCGCGCACTCGCTGCTGCTCGCGTGCGCGCTCGCGGGCATGAACGTCCGGGTCGTGCACCCCGACGGCTACGCGCCCGACGCGCTGGTCGTGGCCGAGGCCGAGGGCCTCGCGTCCGGCTCCGAGGTGGTCGTCACGACCGACGTCGCCGCGGTCGCCGGCTCCGACGTCGTCTACACCGACGTCTGGGCCTCGATGGGACAGGAGGACGAGGCCGAGGAGCGCAAGGCCCTGTTCGCGCCCTACCAGGTCGACGAGCAGCTGATGCGCGACACGACCGACGACGCGATCTTCCTGCACTGCCTGCCGGCCCACCGCGGCGAGGAGGTCTCCGCCGCCGTCATCGACGGGCCGCGGTCACGGGTCTTCCAGCAGGCGGAGAACCGCCTGCACGCCCAGAAGGCGCTCCTCGTCGAGCTGCTGGGGGACTGAGCATGGCCTCACGCAACGACAAGGAGCACCGCCAGCAGCTCATCCGCAACCTGCTGGCGACCTACGACATCACCGCCCAGGAGGAGGTCGTCGAGCTGCTCGGCCGCGAGGGCATCGAGACCACCCAGGCGACCGTGAGCCGCGACCTCGAGGACCTCGGGGCCGTCAAGGTCCGGGGCGCCGACGGGAGCCTCGTGTACCGGCTCGCCGCCACCCCCGGTCCCGGTGTCGCCCGGACCCGGCTCGAGGACCGCCTCCGCCAGTACGTCCACGCCGTCGACGCCAGCGGCAACATCGCGGTCCTGCGCACGCCACCGGCCTGCGCCCAGCCCGTCGCCTCCGCCATCGACCTGGCCGAGCTCCCGGGCGTGCTCGCCACCGTCGCGGGCGACGACACCGTCCTCGTGGTCGCCAGCGAGGGCGTGTCCGCGCACGAGCTCGCCGAGCGCTTCCGCCGGCTCTCCGCCCAGCCCACGGTCGCCTGACCGCCAGACCCACCGCCAACCCCCCCCGCACGAACTGGAGCACCCGTGACCGACCGCGTCGTCCTCGCCTACTCCGGAGGCCTCGACACCTCCGTCGCCATCGAATGGATGAAGGAGAACAAGGGGGTCGAGGTGATCGCCTGCGCCGTCGACGTCGGCCAGGGCATCGACGACCTCGACGAGATCAAGCAGCGCGCCCTCGACTGCGGGGCCGTCGAGGCCGTGGTGGTCGACGCCCGCGACGAGTTCGCGAGCGACTTCATCGCCCCGGCGCTGCGCGCCAACGCGCTCTACATGGGCAAGTACCCGCTCGTCTCGGCGCTGTCGCGTCCGCTCATCGTCAAGCACCTGGTCGAGACCGCGAAGGCCCACGACGCCCAGGCGATCGCCCACGGCTGCACGGGCAAGGGCAACGACCAGGTCCGGTTCGAGGTCGGTGCCATGTGCCTCGCGCCGGAGCTGCGCAGCGTGGCCCCGATCCGGGAGTGGGGCCTGTCGCGCGAGGCGTCCATCGCCTGGGCGCAGGAGCGCGGCATCCCGATCCCCATCAAGTCCAAGGAGTCGCCCTACTCGATCGACGAGAACGCGTGGGGCCGAACCGCCGAGTGCGGGATCCTCGAGGACCCGTGGGCCAAGCCTCCGGAGGAGGTCTTCGAGCGGACGGTGTCGATCGCCGATGCGCCGGACGAGCCGGACGAGGTCATCATCCGGTTCGAGCAGGGCCTGCCGGTCGCGCTCGACGGCAAGGAGCTCCCGCTCGCCCAGCTCGTCGACGAGGTGGACCGTCGGGCCGGTGCCCACGGGGTCGGCCGGATCGACATGATCGAGGACCGCCTCGTCGGCATCAAGAGCCGCGAGATCTACGAGTGCCCGGGCGCGATGACCCTGATCGCCGCGCACCGCGACCTCGAGGACCTGTGCCTCGAGCAGGAGCTCGCCGAGCACAAGCGGGCGGAGGAGGGCCGCTACGCCCAGCTCATCTACAACGGCCTGTGGTGGGGGCCGCTCAAGCGCGCGCTCGACGCCTTCATCGACGAGGCCAACCGCTACGTGACGGGCGAGGTCCGCGTCGAGCTGTTCAAGGGCCACGCCAGCGTCGTCGGCCGTCGGTCGGAGTTCGGCCTGTACGACTTCGACCTCGCGACCTACGACGAGGAGGACGCGTTCGACCACACGCAGGCCGAGGGCTTCGTCAACCTCTGGGGCCTGCCGCTCAAGACGTGGGCCGCGCGCGCCCGCGAAGCCGGCCACCTCGGATGACCGACTCCGCAGCCACCGACGCCGGACGCCTGTGGGGCGGCCGCTTCGCCCAGGCGCCTGACGAGGCCGCCTGGCAGCTCGGCGTGTCGACGCACTTCGACACCGCCCTGTGGCGCCAGGACCTCGCGGGGTCCCGCGCGCACGTGCAGGAGCTGCTCCGCATCGGCGTGCTCGACCACGACGAGGCGGAGGCCATGCTCGAGGCCATCGACGAGTGCGCGGCGCTGTTCGCCGAGGGGACCTTCCCGCTGGAGCCCACCGACGAGGATGTCCACGGCGCGATCGAGCGTTGGCTCGTCGAGCGCCTCGGAGCCCTCGGCGGCAAGCTCCGGGCCGGCAGGAGCCGCAACGACCAGATCGCGAGCGACCTGCGGCTGTGGCTCAAGGACGGCTGTGCGCGGCTGCGCGCCGGCATCGCCGAGCTGCAGGACGCGCTGTGCGACCAGGCCGAGCAGCACCTGTACACGCTCGCGCCCGGCTACACGCACGTGCAGCGCGGTCAGCCGGTCGTGCTCGCCCACCACCTCCTTGCCTACGTCTGGATGCTCGACCGCGACGCAGGCCGGCTCGCCGACGCCCGTGACCGCCTCGACGCCTCCGTGCTCGGCAGCGGCGCCCTCGCGGGGACCACACTCGGCCTCGACCCGGCCGCCTATGCCCGACACCTCGGCTTCGAGCGCGTGGCCGAGAACTCCATGGACGCCGTCGCGTCGCGCGACTTCGCCCTCGAGGTGCTGTCGGCCTGCGCGATCCTCGCGACGAACCTGTCCCGCCTGGGCGAGGAGATCGTCCTGTGGGCCTCGGCCGAGTTCGGCTTCGCGCGCGTCGGCGACGCCTTCTCGACGGGTTCGTCGATCATGCCCCAGAAGCGGAACCCCGATGTCGCCGAGCTCGTCCGCGGCAAGGCGGGGCGCATCGTCGGGGACCTGGTGGCGCTGCTGACCACGGTGAAGGGCCTGCCCCTCACGTACAACCGCGATCTGCAGGAGGACAAGGAGCCGGTGTTCGACGCCGTCGGGACCCTCGAGCTGGTCCTGCCTGCGATGGCCGGCACCGTGGCCTCCCTCACCTTCGACACCGACCGGCTGCGCGAGGCCGCGGCGGGCGGCTTCTCGCTGGCGACCGACCTCGCCGAGGAGCTGGTACGGCGTGGCGTGCCGTTCCGCGAGGCCCACGAGGTCGTGGGCACGCTGGTCCGGCGAGCCGAGGAGGCGGGGGGCGACCTCGACGTGCTCGACCCCGGCGAGCTCGCGGCCGCACACCCGACGCTGGACCGCAGCGTGGCCGACCTCCTCGACGTGGAGCAGTCCGTTCGTCGACGCGACGGCAGCAACGGCACGGCCCCGGATCGGGTCCGTGAGCAGCTCTCCGCTGCTCGCCTCGCCGCCACGGCCAACCGCGACGCCTGAGCCCTGACGGCGCGGCGCCCCGGTCCTAGACTGGCCGGACCTGCGAGGGAGGGCGTCCGTGCCCCGTCGGCTGTCACTCACCGTGCTGGCCGCAGCCGTCCTCACCGCCCTGAC
Organism: Nitriliruptorales bacterium; assembly: GCA_041591915.1. Classification (GTDB taxonomy): domain Bacteria; phylum Actinomycetota; class Nitriliruptoria; order Nitriliruptorales; family Nitriliruptoraceae; genus JBFHRB01. The sequence goes on along the minus strand of JBFHRB010000043.1, from coordinate 6,661 downwards.
CACCCTGCCCTTCCTCGGCGCAGGCTGGCGTCTCGCCAGGGCCGGCTACTTCGGCGGGCCCCTGTCGGAGCACACGGCCGAGGGCATCCAGGCCATCGGGTTCACGGGCGCCGTGCTCGGCATGGCCGGCGCCGCCGGCATGATGACGCTCGGGGCGTGCGCCTTCATCCTGACGATGGCGCTGGGGCTCGTGTTCCGGTTCGACGCCGCTCGGCATTCGGTGACGCTCGCCTTCGTCCTCTTCCAGTTCACCGGCTGGCCGCTGGTCATCGCCGGCCTCATGGACCCCGCCGGTGCGCCCAACGTCTGGCAGGGGGTGCTGACCCTGTCGACCGAGCTGCTGGTGCTGGCCCTGCTCTGGCTGCCGAAGGTGCAGGACGAGTTCGAGGACGTGCTCTGGTACCGCGACCACCGCGGCGCGAACGACGTCGACCGGCTCGTCAAGCAGTGGCGCAAGGCCCTGCAGGGCGCCATGCCCGAGGACTTCTACGACCGGGTCTGACCCCGCCGGTACGGTCACGCCCCCTCACCGCCAGGAGCGCCTGCGTGCCCCGTACGAACGAGGAGGTGAAGCGCCTCCTGGACGAGCTCGCGACATTGACCGAGCTCGACGAGAAGAGCCCGCAGGCCTTCCGCGTGCGGGCCTATCAGAACGCATCACGAGCCGTCGGAACGCTCGCGAAGGATGTCGCGGACATGTCCGCCAACGAGCTGGCGAACGTCAAGGGCATCGGCAAGTCCACGGCCGCGAAGATCCGCGAGTACGTGGACTCCGGCACGATCGGCAAGCTCGACGCGCTCCGCGACAAGCACCCGCCGGGCAAGCTCGAACTCCTCCGCGTCCCGGGCCTCGGCCCGAAGTCGGTCGCGCTGCTCGAGAGCGTCCTGGGCATCACCGATCTCGACGGTCTTCGGTCGGCCCTCGACGAGGGGAGCCTCAAGGACCTGCCCGGGATGGGGGAGAAGACCGAGCAGAACATCCGCCAGGCCCTGAAGAGGCTGGGCGAGACGAGCCACATCGACCGGGCCCCCATCGCGATGGCCATGCCGATCGCCGAGCAGATCGTGGCGCGGCTGTCGGAGGTCGAGGGGGTCCAGCGGTGCACCTATGCCGGTTCGCTCCGCCGGTTCCGCGAGACGATCGGGGACATCGACATCCTCGTCACCACCGAGGATCCGGCCGCGGTCATGGCCGCCGTCGCGGACCTCCCGCAGGTGCGCAGCGTGATGGCGCAGGGCGACACCAAGGCCAGCGTCGTGACCCACGACGGGATCGGCGTGGACGTCCGGGTCGTGCCGGACGAGTCCTGGGGGGCGGCGCTGATCTACTTCACGGGCTCGAAGGCCCACAACATCGAGCTCCGCCAGCGGGCCATCGAGCGCGGCTGGATCCTCAACGAGTACGAGCTCGCGGAGACCGAGACCGAGGGGGTCATCGCCCAGCGCACCGAGGAGGAGGTCCACGCCGCGCTCGGACTCGAGTGGATCGCACCTGAGCTGCGCGAGGGGAGCGGTGAGGTCGAGGCTGCGGCCGATGGGGACCTCGTCGATCTGGTCACCGTCGACGACATCAGGGGAGACCTCCACGACCACACGGACTACTCGGGCGACGGCCGGTCCAGCTTCACGGACATGATCGCCGCGGCAGCGACGCGCGGGCTCGAGTACTTCGCGATCACCGATCACGCGGAGAACCTTCGGATCAACGGCATCTCGAAGGCCGCCATGAAGGAGCAGCGGACCAAGCTCCGAAAGGTCGGCGAGAAGCTGCCCGACACCCAGCTGCTGCACGGCGCGGAGCTCAACATCGCCCCGGACGGCTCGCTCGACTACGACCCCGAGTTCCTGCTGACGTTCGACTGGCTGGTCGCGAGCGTTCACAGCCACTTCAACCTGTCAGCGGCAGAGCAGACCGAGCGCCTGATCACCGCGATGCGCAACCCGGCCGTGCACGTGATCGGCCACCTCTCCGGCCGACGCATCGGCAAGCGGCCGGGCATCGAGTTCGACGTCGACCGGGTCCTCGAGGTCGCGGTCGCGACGGGCACGGCCATCGAGCTCAACTCGAACCTCGACCGCCTCGACGCCTCGGTCGAGGTGGCCCGCCTCGGCGTCGAGGCCGGCGTGACCTTCGTCATCTCGACCGACGCCCACTCGACCGACGAGCTCGACTACGTCGAGTACGGCGTCCGACAGGCCCGGCGGGCAGGCATCCCCAAGGCCACGATCGCCAACACCTGGGATCGGGACCGCTTCATCGAGTGGGCGGGCCAGAAGAAGTTGGGATGAGCAGCGAGCCGGTTCACCTCGCCGACCCGACGCAGCCGGGGCCGGGGGAGCGCCGGCCGTTCCCGGTCGCCTCGCTGCTGGACCACGCCGCCGAGGTCGCGCCCCGGCTCCTCGGGGCGCTGCTCGTCCGCGTCGAGAACGACGGCTCCGAGACCATCGCACGACTGGTCGAGGTCGAGGCCTACCGCCAGGACGACCCGGCCAGCCACAGCTACCGAGGAAGGACCCCGCGGACCGAGGCCATGTTCGGGGCGCCCGGGACGTCCTACGTCTACTTCACCTACGGCATGCACTGGTGCTGCAACGTCTCGGTCGAGGAGGACGGGGTCGGGGCAGCGGTGCTGTTGCGCGCTGGGGCGCCGATGCGCGGGCTCGACCGGATGCGGGAGCGTCGGGGTCCCGGGCCCGCTGAGCGCGACCTCCTCCGTGGGCCGGCGCGCCTGACAAAGGCGCTCGGGATCGACCGCGACCTCGACGGCGTGCCCATGCTCGACGCGCCGTCGCAGCTTCGGCTCGAGGTCGATGGCTACGCGCTGCCAGCGGACAGCATCTCCACGACGCCCCGGACGGGCGTTACGGTGGCTGCCGACGTGCCGTGGCGGTTCGCGATCACGGGATCCCGCTGGGTCCTGCCCCACAAGCGACACCCACGCGCACCGGCACCGGGGGGATGAACGGCATGGCGGGGGCGTACTTCTCGCGCGAGGGCGTGTGGCGTCGGTCGCTGCTCGACGTGGCGATCCTGGGAGGTGCCGCGGGTCTGGGTGGTGTCCTGCCCGAGTCCGTCGAGCTCTACTTCGTCGGGCTCGTCTCGCTCGTCCTGCCCGCGGGCTATGCGTTCTGGGCTGGCGTCAGCAGGTCGCGGCTCGTCGGGCCGGCCGACGTGCCTGGCGGTCATGGGAACCGCGGCATCCCGGTCGCCGTCGCGGCCCTCGCGGGCCTCGTGGCACTCGTGGTCCTGAATGGTGTCGTGGCGTCGGCCGCCTTCGCGTTGCCCGAGGGAGAGCGGTTCCTCTTCCCATTCACGATCCTCCTCTGGGCGGTCACTCTGGCTGCACTGACGAAGGGCGTGCTGGCGACGTCGGCCATGGTCATCGGTGGTCATCGCGGATTCGGCGCCTGGACTGCGGCGCTCGAGGCGAACCGGCGAGTGGAGTCCCGCGGGCAACTGGTCCTGGTCGGCCTCGCCCACTCGGTCGCGCTCGGGATGGCGTGGGGTTCCGGCCAGTTGGCGTGGGGGACCGACGGTTCGGCTGGGCGCGTCGCGCTGGCCGTCGGTCTCGGCACGGCGGCCGGCCTGCTTCTGGGTTGGCTCCGAGTACCGACCTCTCGGCTCTGGCTCGCACACGGTGTCCCGGCCATGCCGCCGGCGGTCGCGGTGCCGATCGCGCAGCCGCCGACTCAGCCGCCCGGGCCGCCCTCCGAGGAACCGAACGGGTAGACCTTCAGCGTGATCACGGAGTGGTCGCGCTCCTGGGTCCCGGGCTCGGGGGTCTGGTCCCACACCGTCCCGGGCACGGCGTCTGCGGGGCAGCCGTCGAGCGGGCAGACCGCACGCCACTCCGGGAACCAGCCGCCGCCCTCCAGAAGCGTCGCGGCGCGGTCCAGGTCCATGCCGAGGACGTCGGGCACTATCGAGCGGGTCCGGATGTTCTGTGAGACCCAGAGCACGACGGCGTTGCCGTCCTCGGGCCGGGTGGTGCCACCGACGGTCGGGCGCTGCGCGGTGACGATGCCGGGCGGGTAGATCCGTGACGCGACGGGGCGCAGGTCGAGCACGAAGCCGCGGTCGGTCAGCAGCTGCTGGGCCACCTCGAGCGGGAGCCCGGTGACGTTCGGCACGTCGTCGATCGGTGGCCCCGTGGGCTCCTTGCAGCGCTCGCGCGGTGCGGTGCCTGCGATGTACTGGCGGGTCTCGATGAGCTCGGGCGGGGTGTAGGGGTTGGGCAGGCAGTTGCGGGTGATGTCGACCTCCACCAGCGTCAGGTCGACGTCGGGGATGCCGAAGCTCGTCGGCTCGACCTCGGCGAGCGCCGCACCTGCGAAGGCGGACCAGATCTGCGCCGGCCAGCGGCCGCCCTCGACGGTGATGCGGGTCGTCGGCGGCTGCATGGAGATCTGACCCTCCGGGAACCCGACCCACACGGCCGCGACGACGTCCGGCGTGTAGCCCACGAACCACGCATCGCGGTTCTCCTGGGCGGTGCCGGTCTTGCCGGCCTGCGGACGGTCGATCTTCGCGCGCACTCCCGTGCCGCGGCGGACGACGTCCTGCAGGGTCTGCGTGATGAGGTACGCGACCGCCTCGTCGAGCGCCTGGTGGCCGGGGTCGTCGTGCTCGTACAGCACCTCGCCGTCGGCGGTCTCGATCCGTTCGATGAGGTACGGCTGCTGGTAGCGGCCAAGGTTCGCGAACGTTGCGTAGGCACCCGCCATCTCGAGCGGGCTGACCGACGCCACACCGAGTGCCAGCGCGTGGACGCGCGGGAGCTCCGAGGTGAAGCCGAGCGTCCGCGCGGTCGAGATGATGGCGTCGGGTCCGAGCTCGACGCCCAGTCGGGCGTAGACCGTGTTCGCGGACTGGACCGTCGCCTCGCGCATCGTGAGCGGCCCGAACGCCGTGTTGGCGTAGTTGCACGGCTGCCAGTCAGGGCGCGTGAAGGACGCGCAGGCGCCGCCCGGGAACTGCCGGTCGAGGTTGACGCCGCGGTCCAGCGCCGCCGCCAGCACGATCGGCTTGAACGACGAGCCGGGCTGGCGCGCGCCCTGGGTCGCGAGGTTGAACCGCGCCTGGGGGTCCTCGGGGTCGTAGTAGTCCTTGCCGCCGACCAGCGCCCTGACGGCCCCGCTGCGAGGGTCGATCGCGACCACCGCCGCGGAGGGGTCCCCGTCGTCCGTGAGGATCTCGGCGACGGCCCGCTCGGCATCCTCCTGCCACTCGGCGTCGAGCGTGGTGAACACCCGCAGGCCGCCGGTGAAGAGCGCGTTCACGCGCTCGTCGAGCGTCTCGCCGAGGGCCTCGGTGAACCGCCCGTCGGGGTCGTGCTGGAGGATGCGCTTGACCTCGTCCACGAAGTACGGGGCCTCGACGATCTCGTCCTCGCCGCGCTCGGCGAGCTGCAGCGGCGTCTCGGCGGCCGCGTCCGCCTCGTCCCGGCTGATCTGTCCTGTCGCGACCATCGCGTCGAGCACGAGCCGCCGTCGGTCGGTCGCCGCCCGCGGGTTCTGGTACGGGTCGTAGCGCGACGGGGACTGGATGAGACCCGCGAGCAGCGAGGCCTCATCGAGGGTGAGGTCGTCCGCCTCCTTGCCGAAGAAGGCGTCGGCCGCCGCGTAGACCCCGTACGCGCCCCGGCCGAAGTAGACGGTGTTGAGGTAGCGCTCGAGGATCTCGTCCTTCGAGTACCGCTGCTCGAGCTGGTAGGCGAGGGCGGCCTCCCGAAGCTTGCGGTCCATCGTTCGGGCGGTCCCGGTCATCGTGTTCTTCACGTACTGCTGGGTGATCGTCGAGCCACCCTGCTCGATGCCGCCCGCCTCGACGTTGCGGACCGCAGCACGCACGATCGACGGCACGTCGACCCCCGCGTGGATGAAGTACCGCCGGTCCTCGATCGAGACCACGGCCTGCACGAGCGGCTGGGCGACCTCGCCGATGGCGACGTCCTGGCGGTCCTGCTCGCCGTGGAGCTCGACGAGCAGCTCCCCGTCGGCCGCGTAGACGAGCGAGGTCTGCGGCTGGACGACGAACTCCACGGGGTCCCCGGCCTCGAGCTCCACGACCTGGGAGCACGCCGAGGCGACGAGGGCCGATGCGGCGATGAGGAGGCGCGCCCGCCCGTTGCGATGCATGTGGCGAGGGTAACGAGGGGGAGGGTCGGTTCCGCGTCACCCCGACGGCGCGCTGGCACGGCCGGGGTGACCGGGATGCCCGTTGAGCAGGATTCGTCGCCCTACAGGTCGAAGTGGCGTTCGGAGCACGGGAGGGGGCAGTGATGCCATTGCGGGTGGTGGCCCTGGCGACGTTGTTGATGATGACCACGACCGCGTGTGGGCCGACGGGCACGAGTGATGCCCAGGCGCGCCCGCCGGACGCCCCGGTGGCCGTCGATGGCACGGGTGCTGCGGCGGGCGATCCGGCGGACGAGCGATCAGGCGACCCCGCGGGACCTGCTGACGCCCCGGCTGCGGCGCCTGCCGATGCGGGTCGTGGAGCGACGACCGGGGGAGCGGCGGGACCGTCGGCCGCGGCACCCGAGGACGGCACGCCAGCACCGGTGCAGCCCTCCGATGCCCCGGCCGAGCCACGCGCCGCTGCCGCAGCGGGCGCCGACCGCACCGGCGTGACCGCGGACACGATCGCCCTCGGGTTCCA
>JBFHRB010000042.1:0-16087 GCA_041591915.1 Nitriliruptorales bacterium | reverse complement strand
GAGTCCCAGCGGTCCGAGCCCGGCCGCGACCGCGCCGGAGGACACGAGGACGATGCGGGTGCCGGCCTGCCGGGCCTGCCAGACCTGCTCGGACAGGCGCGCGACCTGTTCACGGTCGAGCCGGCCGTCGGGTCCTCGCAGGCTGGAGGAGCCGATCTTCACCACGGCCAGCCGCGGCCTCGCGAAGCGGCGGTCGCTCACGCCCCGGCCTCCACGTCGTCCTCGTCCAGGTCGGCCTCGAGATCGTCGTCGAGGTCGTCGCCCCAGTCCTCGGCCTCGTCGTCCTCGATCCAGCCCTCGTCCGCCTCGGGGTCGAGCTCGCCGGCGAGGATGGCCTCGCGCTCCTCTGCGGGCAGGTCCTCGAGCTCGGGATCGAACTCGAAGACGAGCCCGCCGATCACGATCTCGTCGCCCTCGCGGGCCCCGGCCTCGACCAGTCGCCGCTCGACACCGGCGCGGCGCAGACGCCCCTGGAGGTGCCGCACGGCCTGGGTGTTGTCGAGCGGGAGCATCTGCACCCAGCGGTCGAACCGAGGGCTCCGCACGTGGTAGCGGCCGTCGTCGTCCTGCTCGACCTCGAAGTGACGCGGGTCCTCTCGCAGCGTGATGACGACCTCGGTCGGTGCGGCGACCTCGAGGTCCACCGCGCGCGTGGCGCGTTCCTCCTGCACGAGGGCGCCGAGCCGGAACCGCAGCGGGTCGAGCCCGGCGCCGGACACGGCACTGATCTCGAAGACCTCGTAGCCCCGCTCCTCCAGGGCGGGGCGGATCAGCTCGGCCATGGCGACGCCGTCGGGGAGGTCGACCTTGTTGAGCGCGACGACCTGCCGGCGCTCGAGCAGCTTCGGGTCGTGCTCGCGCAACTCGTCGAGCAGCGCGTCGAGATCGGAGACGGGGTCACGGTCGGACTCGAACGGGACCGTGTCGAGGACGTGGAGGAGCACGGCACAGCGTTCGATGTGACGCAGGAACTGGTGGCCGAGGCCCTTGCCCTCCGAGGCGCCCGGCACGAGTCCCGGGACGTCGGCCATGACGAAGTCGACGTCACCGGCACGGACCACGCCGAGGTTCGGCGTGAGGGTCGTGAACGGGTAGGCGGCGATCTTGGGCTTCGCCGCCGAGAGGTGCGCGATCAACGAGCTCTTGCCGGCCGACGGGAAGCCGACGAGGCCCACGTCGGCGATGAGCTTGAGCTCGAGTCGGAGGAGTCGCTCCTCGACCTGCTCGCCGTACTCGGCGAAGCGCGGGGCCTTGCGGAACCGGTTCACGAACGACGCGTTGCCCCGGCCCCCGCGGCCCCCGTGGGACGCGATGTGGGTCGCTCCGGGCGCCGCGAGGTCGGCCAGCACGGTGCCCGTCTCGTGGTCTCGCACGACCGTGCCGACCGGGACGTCGATGACCAGGTCATCGCCATCCGCGCCGGTGCGCTTCATGCCCTCACCGTGCACGCCGTTCTGCGCACGACGGTGCGGACGCCGGTGCAGGTCGAGCAGTGAGGAGGTGTTGGTGTCGGCCACGAAGACGACGTTGCCACCCCGGCCGCCGTCACCGCCGGCGGGACCACCGAGCGGGACGTGCGACTCGCGCCGGAACGCGACCACGCCGTTGCCACCGTGCCCGCCACGCACGTGGACGGTGCACTCGTCGACGAACTCGATGGCTTCCATGACGACGATCCTGACACGGCCGGGGAGGAGGACCCGGACAGGCGAACAGGGCGGCCACCGGCCGCCCTGTCGAATCTGGTGCGCCTGGATCGAGGCCGGCGACGCCGGTGCGGTGTGGTCAGCCCGGGATGATGTCCGCGAACGTCCGGTCGCCGGACTTGCGGTAGCTGACGTTGCCGTCGGTCAGCGCGAACAGCGTGTCGTCGCCGCCACGGCCCACGTTCTCGCCGGGGTGGATCTTCGTGCCGCGCTGGCGGACGAGGATGTTGCCGGCCACGACGGACTCACCGCCGTACTTCTTGACGCCGAGGCGCTTGGCGTTGGAATCGCGGCCGTTGTTGGACGAGCCGCCGCCCTTCTTGGTCGACATGGCGTGCCTCCTCGGAGGAGATCAGATCGTGTCGATCTTGATCGTCGTGAGCTGCTGGCGGTGACCGTTCTTCTTCCGCTGGCGGCTCTTGTTCTTGTAGGTGAAGACCGTGATCTTGTCGCCCTTGGTGTGGGCCGTGATCGTGGCCTTGACGACCTTGCCGTCGGCGTCCTTGCCGGTGGTCACGGCACCGTCGTCGCCGACGACCATGATCGCGGGCAGCTCGACGGCATCGCCGACCTGGCCCTGGAGCTTCTCGACGGTGACCTGGTCACCGGGCTGAACCCGGTACTGCTTGCCGCCGGTGGCGATGACCGCGTACACGGTGGTCTCCTGCTTGCTTGGGGTGCGCGCACGCCGCAGGACACGGGGGAGGCGGCAGGGGCGCGACGGGGCTTGTTGTCGGTCGGCGCGGCGGTGGCCGTGAGGCCCCTCCGGGAGAGGCCGGGCGCCGTGACGTGGGAAACGGTGCCCGGGGGCACCGCGCGGTGGAGGGTACCCGACGTGCGCGAAAACGGTCAACCGATGGCGCGCGGCGCGCTGCCCGCGCACTCCCCCGCGTCGGCGGTCAGCCGCGCATCGCCGCCCAGAGCACGGGCGGGACCTTGGCCGGGGACGGGTCCGCCTCGAGGTGCATCGCGGCCTTGAAGAACTCACCGGGCCGCTTGTGGGTGAGGAAGATCGGGAGCTTGACGGGCATCCGGAACGGTCCGCGGACGACCGACTTGACGACGTCCTCGAACATGAACGTGTTGTGGACGATGCCGATGCCGGACTGGATGTCGTCGTGGGTGTGGCCGGGGTACGCGCCCCAGCTGGTCGACATGAACCCGAAGCCGACGCCGGACCAGTGGTTGACGACGACGTTGCCGTACTCGAGGTCGGTGATCGCCGCCTCGAGGGCCTCCGCGACCGCGGGGTCCTTCAGCGACTTCGGGTGCACGATGATCGAGGCGCCGAGGCTCCCCCAGAGCCGGCTGTTGCAGAACTCCACGGCCTGCGCGATGTAGTCGGGGATGGACCGGGGGGCGTCGAGCGGCACCTCGCCCATGACGCCGGTGAAGGACTCGGTCGTGAAGCAGATGTCGTCGGCGTTGTTGCGGTCGAGGTCGGGGATGAACGTCCACGGAACCTCACCCGGCCCGTCGCTGCCGTAGCGCTCGGCCTCGGGGTGCTGGGCGATGAAGGCCTTGTAGCGGTCCTCCGCGCCGGGGTAGTACGGGTAGCGCTGCGGGGCCAGGTCGAGGTACTTGCGGACCGCGTTGTTCAGGGCACGGCGCCGGGCCCACGACTTGTGCTGGACGATGACGCGCGTCGCGATGCAGTTGAAGCCGGCGTTGTTCACGAGCATCGTCGCGAGGTTCTCGCCCTGCCAGTCGATGTCCGCGTCGGACCAGGGCCCGGGGACGACGATGACCGGCGTGACGTTGCCGAGCTCGCAGGAGAACGGCCGATCGTTGATGCGCTTGCCGGCGGCCTTGTTCTTCTGGCCCTCCTCCCCCGGCCCGAACACGATCGCGTCGTGGGTGCGGTCGGAACCCGTGATGTGGAGGGTGTCGATGCCCGGGTGGTCCGACAGGTACGCGCCCTCCTTGGCGCCGCCGTAGACGAAGCGCAGGAAGCCGCCGTCCACGAGCGGTGCCAGGGCCTCCTCGAGGAAGGGTCCGACGTACTCGTTGACCGGGTTCATCTTGAGGACGACGACCTCGTCCTCGACGAACAGCTTGTAGAAGACGTCCGTCGGCGCGATCGACGAGACGTTGCCCGCACCGAGCACCAGCGAGACCTTGGGCTCGGGCTCGTAGCCCGGCTGGTAGATGCGGGCCATGTGCTGGTCAAGGTTGTCCTCGTTCACCCCGTCCTGGAGCCGGACCTCGGCCGTGAACCCGGCGAACAGCGCGCGATCCACGAGATCGGCTGGCATGACACCCACGCCGATGCGGCCGTCGGGCAGGGTGGTGACGGGACCTGGCGGCTGCGGACGGCCGTGCTCCTGGATCTGCTGGAGCGAGTTCTTGAGCATCCGAAGGTTGCGCACCGTCGGGTACGGGCCGGTGACGTAGTCCTCACCCGCGACGGGGTGGTCGGCCGGCAGGCGCTTCGCGCGGATCGCTGCCTCGACCCACTCGTCGGCCACGGCGACGGTCGACTCGATCAGCGCATCGATCAGGTCGATGCGCCCCTGGACGTCGAGCTGGGTCCACGCGGCGGCGTTGCCGCGCAGGTCCTCGACGGCCTGGTCGATCTGCTCGAACGGCGTCTCGGGGACCTTGTGTGGCGCCTCGGGGATCTCGAGGGTGCCGCCCTCGACGTGCTTGTGGGAGAGATGGGTCAACGCGAACGCCTCCGAGCGATGAGCGGGATGGTAGGGCCACGTCGCGGATCGGGGCGGCCCCGTCCGGGAGATCGTTGCGTTCTCGTCTCAGCCCTCGAAGTTGACGACGTAGCCGTGGCCGTTGCAGTTGTCGCACTTGTCCGAGAAGGCCTCGACGAGGCCGGCCGACACGTTCTTGCGCGTCATCTGGACCAGGCCGAGCCGGCTCACCTCGGACACGCGGGTCTTGGTGCGATCGCGCAGCAGCTCGCGCTTGAGCTTGCGGATGACCTGGTCCTGGTTGGCCTTGAGCAGCATGTCGATGAAGTCGATGACGATGATGCCGCCGATGTCGCGCAGCCGGAGCTGGCGGACGATCTCCTCCGCGGCCTCGAGGTTGGTCTTGAGGACCGTCTCCTCGAGGTTCGACTTCGCGTCACCGGTGAACTTGCCGGTGTTCACGTCGACGATCGTCATCGCCTCGGTCTTCTCGATGATGAGGTACCCGCCGCTGGGCAGCCAGACCTTGCGGTCCAGCGCCTTCTTGATCTGGTCGTTCGCGTTGTAGGCGTCGAACAGTGGGTCCTTCTTGTCCTCGCCCTCACCGACGTGGAGGTCGTAGTACTCGAGCTTCTCGACGAGCTCGGGCGCGACGTCCTCGAGGTAGTCGAGGACCTGTCGGTAGAGCTCGGGGTCGTCGATGACGCACTTCACGAACTCGGGGCCGAAGTTGTCGCGGATCACCTTGACGACCAGCGGCGGCTCCTCGTAGACGGGCTCGAGGGCCTTCGCGTTCTCGGCGTCCTGCTGGACCTTGTCCCAACGGGCCAGGAGGCGCTTGATGTCCGCCTCGAGCTGCTCGTCGTCGGCGTGCGCCGCAGCAGTCCGGACGATGACACCGTGCTCGGCGGGCTTGACCTTCTTCAGGACCTTCCGGAGGCGCTCGCGGTCATCGTCCGCCAGCTTGCGCGAGATCCCGAACACGTCGCTGTTGGGCGTGAGCACCATGTACCGCCCGGCGAGGGAGATGATCTGGGTGAGGCGGGCACCCTTGTGGCCCATGGGGTCCTTCGTGACCTGCACGAGGACCTTCTGCCCCTGCTTGAGGGTGTCCTCGATGCGCGGGGCCTTGTCGCCCTCGAGGTCGTTCTCGTCGTAGAGCACCTCGCCCGCGTACAGCACGCCGTTGCGGCCCTTGCCGATGTCGAGGAACGCCGCCTCCATGCCCGGCAGGACGTTCTGGACCCGCGCCATGTAGATGTTGCCGACGAGCGAGCGCTGGTCCTTGCGCGTCACGAAGTGCTCGACCATCGTGCGGTCCTCGAGGACGGCGATCTGCGTCCGCGCGCCCAGCGTCGTGACGAGCATCGTCTTCGGAGGGCTCTCGAGCATCGAGCGCCGGACCTCGTCGGAGAAGCCGGGCCGGCGTCCGCGCCCGCCGCCCTGCCCGCGGCCGGCGTTGCGCCGCTGGTTCTTGGCCGCGAGCCGCGTCGGAGCCGCCTTCTCGGCACGTCCCCCCCGGGAGTCCCCGGAGCCCTTGCCGCCGTCGCCGCTCTCCTTGCCGGTGTCCTTGCCCGCGTCCTTGCCGGACTCCTTGGCCCTGGCCTCGCCACCCTTGCCCTTGCCTCGCCCGCGTCGACCGCGACGGCGACGGCGCTTGCGGCCGCCCTCGGACGTGTCGTCGTCGGACGAGCGCGCGTCCTTGCTCGCTGGTTCGTCGCCGGACTTCTCGGCCTTCTCCGACCTGGTCCGGCCAGCACCGCTCTCGGGCTCGTCGCCCTTGGCGCCCTTCCCGCCACGCGAGGCGGCGTCGGCCGTGGCGCGGCTGCGCGAGCGCGTGCGGGTCCGCGTGCTGGTCCCCTTGCCCTCGGTGGCCGTTCCGGAGGACCCGGCGGCCTTGTCGGTCGTCGAGGCCTTGTCGGTCTCGGAGGCCTTGTCGGTTTCGGTGGTGGTCGTGTCGCTCACACCTGACTCGCTTCGGTCAAGCGGCTCCCACGAGACGGTTCGGAGCGAGCGGTTCGTGCTCGCCGCTGAGGGCCTCGGTGAGGCCGTCGGCTTCGACCCGACCCTGCGACACACGCCGGTAGAGGCGCGGCTGGGTCAGGTCGCCGTCTGCGTACGTCGTCAGCACCTCGTAGAGCTCGGTGGGACGCACGGACGGACCGTCGTTCGTGAAGATCGCGCGGAGGATGGTTGTCGGTCGCCCGGCCTCGTCGGGCCGGACGGACGCGCGGAGGTCGGCGAGCCATGGTCGGACGTCGATCGACTTGTCACCCTTGGGGCGACGCCGGACGACCGGCAGTTCCGTGGCTTCGACGATCTCTGCGCAGAGGTCGTTGATGCGGTCGGCGAGTGGCTGCGCGGGCGCAGCGTCACCTGCCTCGTCCGGCGCCGGAAGGACGCACTCCCACATGGTCGCCTCGAGCATCTTGGCGAGCTTTGGGGCGCCGTCCGGCACCTCGAAGTAGACGAGGATGTCCATGCCCGGCGGCAACGTCGCCGACAGGGCCTGGAGTGCGGGACCGGGGTCGACCGGCGCCGCGAACGTCAACTCGGCGTACTCGCCGGTCGACGCGTACCCGACGGGCAGGGCGTCGGGGAACGACACCTTGGCGTGCGGGTGGAAACCTTCGGAGTAGGCGATGGGCAGGTCGGCGCGGCGCAGCGCCCGCTCCCACACGGAGGTGAGGTCACGTGCGGAGACGAACCGCACGCGGCCTTCCTTCGTGTAGCGGACGCGGATGCGCTGCATCAGGCCTCGTCCCCCTCGCTCGTGGCGGCCGGCACGATGCGGGCCGGCGCGGTCGGAAGCCCGGCGTTGCCGCCGAGCGGCCGCTCGTTCACCGGTGTCGCCGCGGTGGCGACGACCGGGAGTGCCTTGCCTGCCAGCAAGCCCGGCTGGTAGCCGGTGTCGTGGACCAGGTCGAGACCGGGGCAGACCCCGCAGTCATAGCAGGGCGACCACCGGCAGTCGTCGAGCTCCTGCTCGGACAGCGACTCCTGCCAGTCCTCCCAGAGCCATTCCTTCTCGAGGCCCGAGTCGAGGTGGTCCCACGGCAGCGCCTCGTTGCCCTCGCGCTCGCGGTAGCTGTACCAGCCGAGGTCGACGCCCGTCTCGTCGAGCGCCTGCCTCCAGGTGTCGAGCGTGTCGAACTCGTGCCAGCCGTCGAACTTCGACCCGAGCTCCCACGCCCGGCGGACCGCGGGCGCGACGCGCCGGTCACCGCGGGCGAGCAGCCCCTCGATGACGCCCTCCTCCGGGTCGTTGGTGCGCAGGGTCAGACCCCGGTGGGGGCTGATGACCTGCTTGATGAGGTCGAGCTTGCGGTGGATCTCCTCGGGCGGGTCCTGCGGCGCCCACTGGAAGGGGGTGTGCGGCTTGGGCACGAAGCCCCCGACGGAGACCGTGACGCGGTTCTTGCGGCCGTAGCGCTGGGCGATCTCGAAGACCTTGATGCCGAGCTCGCCGATGGCGGTGACGTCCTCGTCGCGCTCGGTCGGCAGGCCGACCATGAAGTACAGCTTGATGTGACGCCAGCCGTTGGCGAAGGCGACGTCGGCCGTGCGGAGCATGTCCTCCTCGGCGACCATCTTGTTGATGACCGCGCGCATGCGCTCGGAGCCCGCCTCGGGCGCGAAGGTGAGCCCGGTCCGGCGGCCGTTGCGTGCCAGTTCGTTGGAGAGGGTCACGTTGAAGGCGTCGACGCGGGTCGACGGGAGGCTGAGCCCGGTGGCCGTCCCCTCGTAGGTGTCGGCGAGGTCGCGGGCGATGTCGCCGATGTGCGCGTGGTCCGCCGAGGAGAGGCTGAGGAGGCCGACCTCCTCGAAGCCGGTGTTGCGCAGGCCCTCGTCGACGAGCGCCTTGATCGTCTCCGGGCGCCGCTCGCGGACGGGGCGCGTGATCATGCCGGCCTGGCAGAAGCGACAGCCGCGCGTGCAGCCGCGGAAGATCTCGACGCTGAAGCGCTCGTGCACGACCTCGGTCATCGGCACGATCTGCTTCTTGGGGTAGGGCCACTGCTCGAGGTCCTGCACCGTCCGCTTGGGCACGCGGTGCGGCAGGCCCGGGCGTGTGGGCACCGTCTGCTTGAGGCGGCCGTCGTCGAGGTAGCGCGGCTCGTACAACGCCGGGATGTACACGCCCTCGATGTCGGCGAGGCGGCGCAGCAGGACCTCGCGGTCGCCGTCGCCCTCGCGCTTCCAGGCGCGGATGACGTCGTCGACCTCGAGCACGACCTCCTCGCCGTCACCCATGACCGCGGCGTCGATGAACGGCGCGAGCGGCTCGGGGTTGTAGGCGGCGTGCCCCCCGACCAGCACGATCGGGTGGTCGGACGTGCGGTCGGCGGCCTCGATCGGGATGCCGCCGAGGTCGAGGGCGTTGAGCAGGTTGGTGTGGCCGAGCTCGTGCGGGAGCGTGACGGCGAACACGTCGAACGCCCAGAGTGGGTAGTGGTGTTCGAGGCTGAAGAACGGGATGTCGTCGGCGCGCATCCGCTCCTCGAGGTCGACCCACGGCGAGTACCCGCGCTCGGCGAGCGTGTCGGCTCGCTCGTTCAGGACCTCGTACAGGATCTGGATGCCCTGGTTGGGCTGGCCGACCTCGTACGCGTCCGGGTAGCAGAGCAGCCACCGGACGTCCGCGTCGCCCCATCCCTTGGGGCTCGTGTTGTGCTCGATGCCGGTGTACTGCGCCGGCTTCTTCACCTCGGGCAGGTGGGGCTCGAGGACGTCCCAGCAGGACGGCGGGACGGCGGCGTCGTCACCAGCGTGCACGGCCGCGAGCAGGTCGTCGGCGGGCCGTACGGTCGGGCGGAGTGGGGTTGCGGTACGGGGCGTCATGGCGCTCCCAAAGTCTCGGTGGTGCGGGAGCCCGTCGGCGCTCGTCCCCTGGAGGAGGCTGCACGACACATGCCCTGAACACGGATGGCTGCCGTGGGTGAGGCGATGCCACGGGGCCGCTGGGGCCGGTGGCGATGAGAGTCGGATCCCGCGAGCCGTGAGCGCTGCGCGCCTATGGCTCGTCGCTCAGCGTACCACTGCGGCTCAGAAGCGCCGCATGTGGACGTTGAGCATCAGTCCGATGAGCGTGAACGAGATGATCAGGCTCGTCCCGCCGAAGCTCACGAACGGCAGCGGGATGCCGGTGACCGGCATGATCCCGATCGTCATGCCGACGTTGACGAAGATCTGCAGGGTGAACAGGCCCACCGCCCCCGCCGCGAGCAGGGTGCCGAACAGGTCCTTGGCCAGTGCCGCGATGCGCAGGCCGCGCCACAGCAGGATCGCGAAGAGGCCGAGGACGACGAGGGCTCCGAGGAACCCGAACTCCTCCCCGACGACGGTGAAGATGAAGTCGGTGTGGTTCTCCGGCACGTACGAGAGGTTGGTCTGGCTCCCGGCGAGGAAGCCCTTGCCGGTGATCTGGCCGGACCCGATCGCGATGAGGGACTGGTTGGCGTTGTACTGCGTCGTCCTCGCCAGCGCCTCGTTGCCCGGGTCGAGGAAGGCCGTGAGCCGGGCGATCTGGTAGTCGGCGAGCAGGTCGAGCTTGAACGCCGCGATCACCGCCCCGAGGCCCGCCAGCCCGAGCCCGAGCATGTAGCGCGCCTGCACACCGCCGACGAGCAGCAGCACGAACGTGAGCCAGACGAACACGATCATCGTGCCGAGGTCCGGCTCGAGGAAGATCAGGACCATCGGGATGCTGACCAGCACGAGCGCGAACAGGATGGTCATGACCCCGGGCTCACCCTTGCGCTCGTGCAGGAGCGCGGCGAGGGCGACGATCACCGCGACCTTGGCGAGCTCCGACGGTTGGAGGTTGAAGCCGCCGAACGAGATCCAGCGCTGCGCGCCGTTCGCGTCGACCCCGAGGGGTGTGAGGACGAGCAGCAGCAGCACGAGCGAGCCGAGGTAGATCACCGGGCTGTACGCACGGAAGTACCGGTAGTCGACGACGGCCGTCATGACCATGGCGACCGTGGCCACGGCCAGGCTGATCATCTGGCGGGTGGCCAGCGCGCCGGCGGGCAGGCCCTCGAGCTGCAGTCGGTGGTAGGTCGCGCTGTAGATCATGGCGATGCCGATGACCGCGAGCGACAGGGCGGTGAACACGAGGACCGGGTCGAGGTGGCGGACGGGCGCGTACGCATCCATCCACCGGTCCTGGACCTTCTCGCGCATGAGCCGCTCGCGGCGGTCCTGCCCGAAGTAGTCGACGTCCGTGGTGGCCATCAGTCGGTCCTCGGGCCTTCGCGGAACGGCGTCTCCTCGAGCCCGAAGGCGACCTCGAGGATGCGCCGCGCGATCGGCGCGGCGGTCTGGGAGCCACCACCACCCTGCTCGACCGAGACGACCACCACGTACTGCGGGTCGTTGGCCGGCGCGTACGCGGCGAACCACGCGTAGGGCACCTTCGGCTTGAGCTCGGCCGTGCCCGTCTTTCCGGCGACCGGGATCTGGTCGGTCGGGAAGCCGGCGAAGGCCCCGCGGGCGGTGCCTCGCCCGTTCATGACCACCTTCTCGAGGCCCACCTGGAGGGCGCGCAGCTGCTCCGGTGTCACGGGCAGCTCGCCCAGCACCTCGGGCTCGATGACCCGTACGAGCTCGCCGTCGGGGGCGATGATCCGGTCGCCGAGGTGGGGGGCGATGAGCGTGCCGCCGTTCGCGATCGCGGCGTAGCTCACCGCGACCTGCAACGGCGTGACGAGGACGTCGCCCTGCCCGATGGACGAGTTGACCGCGTCGCCGCCCCGCCAACGGAAGCCGTCCTGGCACAGCTCGTTGTAGAGGCGCTCGGCGTACGTGCCGGGCTCGGCCTCCTCGGCCTTGCGGCAGGTCGTCTCCTTCGTGCGCTCCCAGTACTGCAGGCGCCACTCGCGACCGGGGATCACGCCGGGCCGCTCGGACGGGAGGTCGATCCCGAGGGTCCTCCCGAAGCCGAACCCGAAGGCGGTCGTCTGCAGGACCTCCTCGGTGCTGCCGTCGTTGGCGATCTGGTTCTGCTCGCGCAGCCACTGGTCGTAGGCCAGTTGGTAGAAGTAGGTGTCGCACGAGCGCATCAGCGCGTCGGTGAGGTCGAGCGCCCCCTCGTGCCGCGTGTTCCAGTTGCGGAACGTGATCCCGCCGAGGCTCCACGCCGGCGGGCACGAGATCCGCGTCGAGGGCGTCACGTGTCCGGCGATCATCGCTGCCGAGCCGGACACGGTCTTGAAGACGGAGCCGGGCGGGTACGTGGACTGGATGGCCCGGTTGATCAGCGGGTACTGGTTCTCGCCGTCGTTGAGGAAGCCCCAGTAGTCGTGGGAGACGCCCCCGACGAACTCGGCGGGGTCGAAGGTCGGCCACGACACGATGGCCTTGACCCCGCCGTCCCGCGGATCGAGGACGACCGCCGAACCCGCGACGGAGGGCAGGAACCGCCCGTCGCGACGCTTGATCAGGCGGCTGGCCTCGATCCCGTCCTGCAGGATGCGCTCGACCGCCTCCTGCAGCTCGACGTCCAGCGTCGTCTGGACGTCGTTGCCGCGGATCGGGTCACGACGTCCCAGCTCCTGCAGCACCGTGCCGCTCGCGTTGACCTCCAGCTTGCGCAGGCCCTCGGTGCCGTGGAGCTCGGACTCGTAGGTCTTCTCGAGCCCGGCCCACCCGATCAGGTCGCCGGGCCGGTAGCCCGCGAATGCCTCGAGCTCCAGCTCCTCCTCGCTGATCTCGCCGAGGTAGCCGACGGCGTGCGCGGCGGCGGTGCCGAACGGGTAGGTCCGCACCGGCAGCGTCTCGGCCACCACGCCCCGAAAGAGCTCCTGGTGCTCGGTGACCGCGAAGATGACCTCGGGGCCGACGTCCTCCGCGATGGGGACGGGCCGGAACGGCGAGTAGCGGCGGCTCAGCAGCCGCCGGATGATCTCGTCGTGGTCGAGGCCCAGCAGCATCGAGAGCCGGCCGAGGACCGCCTCCGCCTCCTCGTTGCGCGGCTCGCCGAGCCCGTTCAGCAGCTCGCGCGGGTGGGCTGAGATCGTCTGTGCCGGCCGGTTCTTGACGAGTTCCTGCCCGTCGTCGGCCAGGATGCGGCCGCGCGGGGCCTCGAGCACGACGAAGCGCACGCGGTTGGACTCGGCGAGCTGGGCGAAGCGCTCGCCCGCGAGCACCTGCAGGAACCACAGTCGCGAGATCAACGCGACGAGCAGCCCCGCCATGATCAGGGTGAGCAGCGTCAGCCGCAGCGTGGAGCTCTGCTCGTTGGACACGTGGGTCTGCCGTGGTCGGACGGGGTCTCGGCGTCACCGGGCCGGGCGCATCATGAAGGTACCAACGGTCGCTGCACGTGCCGGTGCAGCACCGGCCACCACCGCGACGAGCCCGAAGGGTCCACCGTCCCGGTCAGACGCGCAGCGCCCGCTCCGGCGGGAAGCGCTCGCCCAGGCGCGTCACGAGGCCCATGATCGGCGGGGCGAGCAGGGTGTTGTACAGCGCCACGACGAGCGAGGCCTGGAACACGAGGGTGGTCGTGAAGCGCTCGTCGCCGAGGAGACGGGACAGCAGCCCGAAACCGGCCGTGCCCAGGACGCCGGACACGAAGGCCACGACGAGGGGCGCGGAGATGGACTCCGGAGCGAGGTACGGCTTCATGACCCCGACCGCGTAGCCGACGCCCAGGAAGACCAGCGCCTGCGTCCCGACGGCGCTCGTGTTGAGCAGCAGATCGGCGAGGACGCCGGCGGCGAACCCGACGCGGACACCGACGCCCGGCCCCTCCCGGAGGGCGAAGGCCGCCGTGAGGAGCAGAAGCAGGTCGGGCCGGAAGCCCGCGAGCGAGACGTACGGGAACAGCGTCGTCTGCAGGAGCACCGCGCTCACGAGGGCCAGGCCGATGACCGCGATCCTCATCCCTGCGGCTCCGGCGTCGGGCTGGCCTGCGGGTCCGGCGAGGGCGATGGCGATGGCCGCGGCGGGATGAAGGGCAGGTCGCCGGTGTCGCGCGTGACCGGGGGGAGCTCGGGGATCGGCGCGTGGAGCACGACGAGCACGAAGTCGAGGCGCGTGAAGTCGACGTAGGGCCGGACGTCGACCTCGCGGCTGAGGAGCGTGGTCTGCTCACCCACGTCCTCGACCGACCCGATGGGGATGCCGCTCGGGAAGATGCCGTTGCTGTAGCTCGAGGTCACGATCTCGTCGCCGCGCTCGATCTCGGCCTCGGGATCGAGTGGCAGGAAGCGCATGAGGTCGCCGCCCCGGCCACTCATCGGTCCCTGCTCGCCGAGGCCGGCGACCCGGGCGGCCGCCGAGAAGTTGGGGTCGATGGCGAGCAGCACGCGTGACGCGCTCGGGGTCACCTGGATGATGCGGCCGACCAGCCCGTCCCCGTCGATGACGACCATGTCGCGCTCGACGCCGTCCTCGGAGCCGGCGTCGATCGTGATCGTCCACTCGTAGTTCGACGGCGCGAGGGCGACGACGCGCGCGGCGACGACGTCGAAGCCCGTCCGGTCGCGCATGCTCAGCAGGGCCCGGAGCGTCTCGTTCTCCCGTTCGAGGTCCTCGAAGGAGCGGCGGCGTTCCTCGAGCTCGGTCAGGCGCGTCCGGAGCTGCTCGTTCTCTGCCCGCAGCGAGAAGACGTCGCCGATGTCGTCGATGGCGTTGCCGACCGGCCGAAGCAGTGAGGACAGGCCATCCTGCACCGGCCCGAAGGTCGCGGTCGCGAGCGACCGCAGGCGGGAGAGCGGCCCCTCGTCGGAGGACCGGAAGTCGATCGTGATGAGGACGAGGGCGATCAGGACGAGGACCGCGAGCACCACCCGCGCGCGGCGGCGTTGGTACATCGGCTACCTCGCCACGAGCGCTGGGCTCAGTGCCGCGACGACGAGATCAGGACCTTCTTCAGCGCCTCGAACTCCTCCAGGCACTTGCCGGAGCCGATCGCGACCGAGGACAGCGGGTTCTCGGTGATGTGGATCGGCATGCCGGTCTCGTGCTTGAGGCGCTCGTCGAGGCCCTTGAGCAGCGCACCACCACCGGTGAGCACGATGCCCTTGTCCATGATGTCGGCGGCGAGCTCGGGCGGGGTCTTGTCGAGGGTGTTCTTCACCGCGTCGATGATCGCGTTGACGGGCTCCTCGATCGCCTTCCGGATCTCCTCGGCGCTGACGATGATCGTCTTGGGGAGGCCGGACACGAGGTCGCGGCCGCGGATCTCGGCGTGCGGCTCGTCGGGCAGCGGGAAGGCCGACCCGATGGCCATCTTGATCTCCTCAGACGTCCGCTCACCGAGCATCAGGCTGTATTCCTTCTTGATGTAGGCGATGATCGCCTCATCGAGCTCGTCGCCACCGATCCGGATGGACTGGCTGGTGACGATGCCGCCGAGGGAGATGACGGCGACCTCCGTCGTGCCACCACCGATGTCGACGACCATGTTGCCGGCGGGCTCGTGGACCGGCAGGCCCGCGCCGATGGCGGCGGCCATCGGCTCCTCGATGATGTAGGCGGCGCGGGCGCCAGCCTGGATCGAGGCCTCCTCGACGGCGCGCTGCTCGACGCCCGTGATGCCGCTGGGGACGCAGACGACGACGCGCGGCTTGGCCAGGAACCGGCGACGGTGCACGGCCTGGATGAAGTACCGCAGCATCTTCTCGGTGACGTCGAAGTCGGCGATGACGCCGTCCTTCAGCGGCCGGATCGCCATGATGTGGCCGGGCGTGCGGCCGATCATCCGCTTGGCCTCGGCGCCGACCGCGAGGATGGCGCCGTTCTTGGTGTTGATCGCCACGACGGAGGGCTCGTTCAGGACGATGCCGCGTCCGCGGACGTAGACGAGGGTGTTGGCGGTGCCGAGGTCGACGGCCATGTCGCGACCGAGGAACTGGAAGGTGTTGCCGATTCCGGAGGCCATGCGGGTACCTAGACGTGCTGGAGGGGGTGGCGACCCTCGGTGAACTGCTGCGGACGGCCGGGTCTGATGGCCGTGGTCGGGCGAGGGTAACACCGCGCTGGAGAGCGGCTGCACACGTGCGTTGAGCGCCGACGCGGCGCGTGACGACGTCGTGACGCAGGGTCAGAGCCGGCGGACAGAGGCCTCCCGGCGCGGGCTCAGATGACCCCGCGTCGGGCGAGGCTGACCCAGCGTGAGCCGGCGACCACCAGGTGGTCGAGCAGGTCGATGCCGACGACCTCGGCGGCCCGGTCGAGGCGCTGGGTCACGAGCTCGTCGTCACGGCTCGGCTGCGGGTCACCCGACGGGTGGTTGTGGCCGAGCACCACGGCGCTGGCGTTGGCGAGCAGCGCGTCGCGCATGACCTCGCGCGGCGACATGAAGGTGTGGTCGATCGACCCGATCGAGACCGTCCGCTGCTCGAGGAGCCGGTGCTTGGTGTCGAGCAGGAGCGCGATGCAGCGCTCGCGGTCCGACCCGGCGAAGGCCGGGACCAGGAGCTCCGCGGCCGCGTCCGGCGAGGTGATCGCGGGGCGCTGGTCCGGGTCGGGGGGTCCGTGCCAGGCGGCATCGGCGCAGCGCGGGCAGTGGTGGCGGCCGACGGCCTCGATGCGGCCCGACGCCGGGCCGTCGAGGAAGGCCTCGGGGCGGCCGGCGGCGGGGCGGACGGCGAAGGGGGCAAGGGGCGCGTCGGGCGACATCTGCGGACTCCGTGCAGCGGCGGCACGAGCGTCCCACGGTCCCCCGGACCCACGCCTGCCGGGATCGCGGCTCCTGTGGAAACGCAGAGGCCCCCGCGTTCCGCG
>JBFHRB010000041.1:0-16148 GCA_041591915.1 Nitriliruptorales bacterium | reverse complement strand
GTCGAGGTCCACGAGAAGGACCTGCGCCCCGGCCTGCGCAAGGGCTGCGGCCAGGGACACGCTGGTCGTCGTCTTTCCCACACCGCCCTTCTGGTTGGCGATGCAGACCACCTGTGCGGAGCGGTCCTCCGCGGGTTCATCGGCGACGGTTCGCGGCGTCGCGGGCGTGGCGACCCCGTGTTCAGGGGGGTCCACCGCCTCGAGCGCCGGCTCGGTGCCCTCCGATGCCCGCGCGGTTGTGGTCGGAAGGGGCGCCGCCGGGGCAGTGGCGGACTCCTCGGCCGGCCCGGTCACCTCCTCCACGACCTGCAACGCGGGCAGGTCGACCTCGGCAGACGCAGGCACGGGTTCGAGATCTGGCTCGGCGTGGACCACCGGGTCGGACGTACGGCCTCGCGTCGGGTCGCTCCCAGGCCTGGGATACACGTCGGGCACGCGGTGCGGGGCGGGGTCCTGCCACGGCCGGGTTGGGCGGTGTTCCACCTGCTCGTCGGCCTGTTGGGCTGCTGACCGTGCGGGCGTTTCATCCGGGTATGACCGGTCCGTCGGCGGTTCCAGGTCCGTTTCGTCTGCTCCTGATGACCACCCTTGGTCGACATGAGCCGCGGATGCGACGACCCGCGACTCGAGGATGGACGGGCCGACCTCGTCCTCGTCACGAGGATCGCCCTCGAGGTCGCCCTCGGCCGTGTGGTACGGCTCTGTGACCGGCTCATCGACGTCTGGGTGCTCCCCGGTGGGACTCGTCTGCGAGGCCTCCGTGATGCCCGGCGACTCGTGCGGCGCCTCCACGGTCAGCGGGTGAGGCTCGGACGGCGCGGGTGGCGCGTACGGGTGATGCTCGAGCACCGTAGGAGCAGCGTCCGCGACGTCTGGCGCGATCTCGTCCCCTTGGGCGTCCGGACGTGTCCCGTCGGTCGGGTGATCCTGCGGGCTTCCTGGGGCGGTCGGTCCACCCGGCTCTTCGAGGTCAGCACCCACTGAGCGGGCATCAGCCAGCCCCGGAGGGGTGTGCTCGGCGTCGAATCCACCCGTGGCCTCGTCTGGGCGCCCGCCGGGGTTCACCTCGCGCAGCGAGCGGATGAGCTCATCGACCTCACCGGACGACGGGTCGTGGTCCTCGCCTTCCTCGTCGATCCGATCCGGCTCGGGGGTTGCGTCGGGCGGGCGACGCCACGCGGGCGGTGTCCAGCCCGACCAGCGATCGGATCCCATCAGTGCACGTCCTCTCCTGCCGGCCGGTCATCCCCGGCGCGGGCGACTATAACAACGCGAAGTCTGGCCTCTGCGGCATCTCCGACCGCCGCGATCGGCGCCGTCTGAACGCCACGGACGGTGGTCGCGGTACGGCGGAAGGCCTGCGCGGCGGCGACCACTTCGTCTCGCCACCGTTCGCCCTTGACCGCGTACAAGGCGCCGGTCCGGCCGAGGAAAGGCACCGTCCAGGGGATGAGGCGCTCGAGCGGGGCCACGGCCCGCGCCGTCACGGCCTCGAACCTCCCCGCGAGCTCTCCCTCGTGGAGGGCCTCCATCCGGTCGTTGTGCACGACCGTCCGCAGCCCGAGCCGTTGCGACACTTCCCGCAGGAAGTCCGCCTTCTTGCCCGTGGACTCGATGAGGTGCACCTCGGCGTCGGGTCGGCAGATGGCGATGACGAGACCCGGCAACCCGCCGCCAGAGCCGACGTCGAGGATCTCGGTCAGGCCTTCCGGCAGGAGTTCCGCGAGCGCCACACACTCCGGGATGTGGCGGGTCTCGAGTTCCGCGGCCGCGCGGCTGGAGACGAGGTTGTGGGGGCTCTCCCGGATGGCCTCCGCGAAGGCGGCGAGGGCGGGTCGGCGGTCGGCGGTCGTGGGCATGGCGCGGCACTCTAGCCGCACCACCGTCCACGGCCACCAGGGCCTCTCAGGCGTGCACCAGGGGCTCCACCAGCGACTCCAGGCCCTTGCCTACCCCTCACCCCGGGGCCTTTCGGCGCTCAGGCGCGATCTGAGGGCGTCTGCGCACGTCGGCCCGGCCTGGCGTCACGGTCTCGCCACCGTTCCACGTGGAACCACTCCCGGTCCGGGGTTCCACGTGGAACGGTCCGTGCTGCGATCGGGGTCGAGCCGGGGGGCGGGTGGCCTCGTTGGTGGATCGGTGATGGTCGCGGCGCTCGACGTTCCACGTGGAACGCGACGGAGCCCGGACCGATCCGGTCCGGGCTCCGACGTGGACTCGTTGGTGCTGACGTCAACTGGTCTCGATGATGACGCGCCGGCCCGGCTCGCGGCCCTGGCTGCGCGACGACACACCATCGACCTCGGCGACCAGGCGGTGGACCGCCTTGCGCTCGAAGACGTCCATCGGCTCCAGCCGGACGGACTCGCCGGTGTCGAGGACCTCATCGATCGCGTCCTCGGCCTTGTCGAGCAGCTTCTCGAGGCGCCGTCGCCGATAGGCCTCGACGTCAACCTTGACGCGGGTCCGTCGCTGGAACTCTCGCTGCAGGACGCAGCGAACGAGTTCCTGGATCGCCTCGAGGGTCTGGCCGCGGCGGCCGATCAGGGACCCGGTGCCGACCTCGACGATCTCGACCTCCGCGTGGTCCGGGTGGATGGAGATCCGCAGATCGCCCGGCAGGTCCAGGGCGTCGAGCAGCCCCTCCAGGAAATCTGCCGCTGCGTCGGCTTCCTCGTCGAGGTCGGGCTCGCTCTCCGCGTTGGTGTCGGGCTCGTCCGTCTCGTCGTCATCCTGCTCGTCAGCGTCGTCCTCGGCCGCCGCTGGGGCCTCGTCCTCGGCATCCGTGGCCGACGTGACGGGGGCTGCGGCGGGAAGCTCCAGCCGCACGACGGCATCGCCGGCGGTCTCGAGCTCCACGCCCTCGATCGTCAGCTCGATGGTGACCGCCGCCTCTTCGACCTCGAAGAGGTCGGCTACCGCCGCCGTGATCGTGGCGCGCAGGTCGCCTCCCTTGGCCTCTCCGCGTCGCGACATGTCGCGTCCTCCTGTCATCAGTTCCGCCCGCCACCAGGGAGGTGGCTCCGCTTGCCGGAACGGTTGGTTTGGTTGGGGCGCTTCTTCTGGTTCTGCGCCGCCTTGCTCTTCGGGTGCGGTGCACCCTTCTGCTTGTTGTTGCTCGGATTCTTGGGCTTGTTCCCCGACGAGCCCTTGGCCGAGCCCGTGGGCGAGCCCTTGGGGGAGCTCTTCGCGGGGCGGTCGCTCGGGGTCTTCCCGTTGCCGTTGGTGACCGACTCCGGGATGGAGTGCTCGACCTCGCGGAGGATCACCAGCTGCTGGACCGCCTGCCAGATGTTGGTCGTGACCCAGTAGAGGAGCACGCCGATCGGCAGGTTGAAGGAGATGGCCGCCAGGAACACCGGCATCACGTACAGCATGATCTTCTGCTGCTGCGCCGCTGCGCCGTCGGTGGCACTGCGGGCCATCATCTGCTTCTGCGTGATGAACATCGTGGCCGCCATGAGCACGATGAGCAGCCACCCGGGCCAGCCCGCCCAGCTCACGAGCGCGCCGAGGCCAGCACCAGCCGTCGCTCCGGCGTCGCCGGGAACGCTGACTCCGCTCGTGAAGAAGTAGAACGTGGCGTCCTTGAGCATCTCCGAGTCCCGCAGGACCTGGAAGAGCGCGAAGAAGATCGGCGCCTGGGCCAGCAACGGCAGGCAGCCGGAGGCGGGATTGACCCCCGCCTCCTTGTAGAGCCCCATCACCTCTTCGTTCATCTGGGCGCGCTTGTCCCGGTAGGCCTGGGGGTCCTTGCGCATCAGGTCGCGATCGACCTTGTACTTCTTCTGGATCGCCTTGACCTGCGGCTGGAGCTCCTGCATGCCCTTCATGCTGCGCGTCTGCTTCACGGCCAGCGGCAGCAACAGCACGCGGATGATCAGGGTGAGCGCGATGATCGCCCAACCCCAGGAGGCGTCGCCGAAGATCCCGTCGAGAGCGCCCTCGAGGAAGCCGAGCGACTGCTCGAGTCCGTTCTTTATGCCGGTCCAGATTCCCACGGGTCTACTTCCTCGGAGGTGGTACGTGGTCGACGCCACCCGGGTTCCAGGGGTGGCAGCGACCGATGCGGCGTACGGCATACACCGAGCCGCGGAGCGCACCGTGAACCTGGATGCTCTCCGTGGCATACGCCGAACAGGTCGGGTGGAACCGGCAACGGGGCTGCCGGAAGGTGGCGGTCCACCGATAGACGGTGATCAACGCGAGCAGGACGCGGGCGAGCGGCGAACGACCCCCGGCGAGGGCCTCACCGCCCGCACGGCCATCGGGCCTCGTCAGGTCTGACATCTCCGCGCGCCCGGACGCTCGCCCGGTGGACGTGCCGTCGGGTGGGCTCACGGTGTTCATCTCGCGGCCGTCAGGTCCAGGGCCGACGCGAGCTTTCCCAGCTCCTGCGTCACCACTGACGACAGCGCGGCGGCGGCATCCCGGCGCGCGATAAGCACGAGGTCCAACCCCGGCCGGAACGCAACTCCACGCGCCGCCTCACGCAGGACGCGCTTGGCACGGTTGCGCGCCACCGCAGTGCCGACCCGTCGCGACGCGACGACGGCGAAGCGCGATGGTTGGTCATCCCTGCGGTCGATGGCACACAGCACAACGAACTCGCCCGCCCGCTGGGTGCGGGCCGCGAGGACGGAGGCGATGGTGGCGCTGTCACGCAGGCGATCCAGCGCCGGCGGCGGCGCGGTGAGCATCGATCAGGCCGACAGCTTCGACCGACCCTTGCTGCGACGGTTCTTGACGACCGCGCGGCCCGAGCGGGACCGCATGCGCGAACGGAAGCCGTGCTTCTTGGCACGACGGCGGTTGTTCGGCTGGAAGGTGCGCTTCACAGGAAGGCCTCCCTGGATGGGTGACGGGAGCACACAGCGCGAAGAACCGGGTCGGATGGTGTGGTGCAGTGACCGCGACGGCTGGTGCGTGGGCCGGTATCGACAGAGTCCGGGGGAGTCTACGGACGTGATCGTCACGCGGTCAAACGTCCGTGCGCCCGTGCGCCCGCGCCGCTCGCCAGGGATCCCGCTATCACCCGATCCCGACCTCCGGCAAGGGCGCGTGCGTTCATCGGTCGCGCCCCTCCCTTGGATGCGCGCCAAACCCACCGATCATGGGTGCTGTTGCGGCCCAGGTGGGCTTGTGGCGCGCAGTTTCCATCCGTTGATCGCGCGCCATCTCCGCGAGAGCGCGCGCTCCAGCCCGTTTCCGTGCGGACGAGGGAGATATCCAGACTGTTCCGAGCGTGCAGCGCACAGGTCCCGCTGTTGTGGATAACTGTTGCGTCGCCTCGACACCACCCCCTATAGTCCCGACTCCCGATCGCCACCTGCTGTGGTCCAGACCGGTCCCGGCCGGGTGGGATCCCTTCCCCGCGGTGCCTGTGGTGCTGCCCCGCTAGAACCGAGCTATCCACACGTGTGGACATCTCTGTGGATAGCAGGTGCGGTGGCTCCGAACGGCCCCAAACTGCTGTTCCGTGGCGTTCTCCGGCTGATCGCCGCATGACGCACCGACCGCGAGGAAGACCTGTGCTCGATCCTGAAGTCCTCTGGAAGGAAGCCCTGGAGGACGTCGTCACCGTCGTCGAATCGCCGGTCCAGCGGCAGTGGCTGCAGGCCACGCGCCCCGTCGGGTTCAGCGAGGACACGGTCGTGCTGGCCACGCCGCACAGCTTCGCTCGCGAGTGGCTCGACACCCGCTGCGGCGAGCGCATCCGCACGGCGCTCGCGGCGGCCGCGGGGCGCGAGCTCACCGTCGTCATCACCGTCCAGCCCAACCCCGAGCCGCTCGGAACCGTGCCGGGGCCAGAAGCCGTCACGTCTGGCGAGCCCCCGGCGATGACGATGGCCGCGCCACCGACCATCGATCCGACCATCGACCTCCCACCGCCCATCACGGCGCCACCACCGGCCGATCCGGTGGGCGCCGGGCTCGAGGCACCGGGTCGGCCGCCCGGACCGACCATCCACCTCCCCGAGCCACGGCCTGCGGAGAACCCGGAGGTCGACGAGGCCACCCAACTCAATCCGAAGTACATCTTCGACAACTTCGTCATCGGGACCTCGAACCGCTTCGCGCACGCCGCGGCCTTCGCGGTCGCCGAGGCCCCGGCCAAGGCCTACAACCCCCTCTTCATCTACGGGGACGCCGGTCTGGGCAAGACCCACCTCCTGCACGCGATCGGCCACTACGTCCGGTCGCTCTACCCGCGCCTGAAGGTCCGCTACGTCACCACCGAGCAGTTCACGAACGAGTTCATCTCGGCCATCCAGACCCAGTCCAACAGCGGGTTCCAGCGCCAGTACCGCCAGACCGACGTGCTGCTGATCGACGACATCCAGTTCCTCGAGCGGGCCGAGCGGACGCAGGAGGAGTTCTTCCACACGTTCAACGCGCTGCACAACGCCGAGAAGCAGATCGTCATCAGCTCGGACCGGCCACCGAAGAAGATCGCGCGCCTCGAGGACCGGCTGCGCAGCCGGTTCGAGTGGGGCCTCATGGTCGACGTCCAGCCGCCCGAGCTCGAGACCCGTATCGCGATCCTCCGCAAGAAGGCCGAGGCCGAGGACCTCCCGGTCCCGCCGGACTGCCTGGAGTTCATCGCCTCCAAGGTCCAGTCCAACATCCGCGAGCTCGAGGGCGCGCTGCTGCGGGTCACGGCCTTCGCCAGCCTCCAGCGATCGCCGGTCGACATCCAGCTCGCCGAGATGGTGCTCAAGGACCTGTTCCCGGACGACCGTGAGCAGGAGATCGGCGTGCAGCTGATCATGGACACGGTGTCGGAGTACTTCCAGCTCACCATCGAGGACCTCTGCTCGCCCTCACGCAGCCGCAACCTCGTCACGGCCCGCCAGATCGCGATGTACCTCGTGCGGGAGCTGACCGACCTGAGCCTGCCCAAGATCGGCAAGGCCTTCGGTGGCCGCGACCACACGACCGTCATGCACGCCAACACCAAGATCAGCGGACTCATGGCGGAGCGCCGCAACGTCTACGACCAGGTCCAGGAACTGACCAACCGCATCAAGACCCGAGCGCGCGCCGCTTGATGCCATCGCATCCAGCCAGCGGCATGCCCCGGTCAGCCGGGCACCGACCTGTGCACGAACCTGTGCGCAGCACTGTGGGCCCACGGTGGACGAGCGGTGGACGACCTGTGTCCCACCTGTGCGCAGCACCTGTGGTTCAGGCGTGGATGAGCGGTGGAGAGGCTGTGGGCACCTGTGGGCAGATCGGGAACTACACGCGTGTCATGTGGACGGCGGTGGATGACGCCACGGGATACCCACACGCTGTCCACGGGGCGGAATCCCCCGCTGACCTGCGGAAACACCGCGTCGTCAACAGGTTCCACATGCCTGATGATGATGACGTATCAGAAGTAGAGTTGTACTTCCTCACTACCAGGCTGGGGATACACACCGATCGGGAGGGATGCGCGTGAAGCTCCGCGCTGAACGAAGCGAACTCGCAGAGGCCGTTGCATGGGCGACCCGGACCGTCAGCTCCCGGGTGAGCCTGCCGGCGCTCGCCGGTGTGCTTCTCGAGGCAGATGAAGGCCGGCTCTTCTGCCGCGCCACCGACCTCGAGGTCTCCGCGGAGATCTCGATACCCGTGCAGATCGAGCAGCCGGGTCGGGTCCTGCTCCTCGGCAAGCTGCTCTCGCAGCTGGTCGCGAAGCTCCCCGACGCGCCGGTCGACATCGACGGCACCAACGACACGGTGACGATCACGTGCGGGTCGTTGCAGTACGACCTGCGCGCGATGCCCGCCGAGGACTTCCCGACGCTTCCTCAGCCGGCGGACGACGCCCCACGGGGCGCACTGAAGTCCGAGGCGTTCGGCAAGCTCGTGAACCAGGTGGCCCGCGCGGCAGCGACCGACGACGGTCGCCCCGTCCTCACGGGCGTGCACCTCGAGGCTTCCGAGGGGATGCTCACCGCGGCGGCGACGGACAGCTACCGGCTCGCCGTCCGGCGACTGGCCTGGGACCAGGCGGTCGACGGCAAGGCGCTCATCCCGGCTCGCGCACTGCAGGAGGCGGCTCGCGCCGCCACCGAGGCCGGGGGCGCGGTGACCGTCGCCCTCGAGGAGGGGCAGGCGTCGTTCCTGTACGGCGACCGCGTCCTGACCACGCGGCTGATCGAGGGCACCTTCCCGAACTACGGCCAGCTGCTCCCCGACAGCTTCGAGACGAGCGTCGTGGTCGATCGCGCGCAGCTCATGGAGTCGATCTCCCGTGTCGCCGTCATCGCGATCGGTGCGGCCAACACGCCGGTCAAGATGGTGATCGGTGACGGCTCGATCGAGCTGCAGGCCGCGAACAGCGAGCGTGGCGCGGCGTCGGAGGCGCTTCCTGCCGAGATCAACGGTGAGGGCCTGCAGATCGCGTTCAACCCGAACTTCCTCCTCGCGGGCCTCGAGGCCACCGGCACCGACCAGGTGCGCATAGAGCTTCGAGACGGGCTCAAGCCGGCCGTGCTCAAGCCGCACGTGACGCCGGCGGACGACGGCGCCGACGTGGAGCTGGAGGACTTCACGTACCTGCTGATGCCGATGAAGATCTGACGACGAGCGGCGCGCCCCGATGTTCCTGCGGCGACTGGAACTGCAGGACGTGCGCTCGTACGCGGCGGCCTCGATCGAGTTCGCCGACGGGGTGACCGTCCTGGTCGGACCCAACGCGCAGGGCAAGACGAACCTCGTCGAGGCCGTCCACCGTGT
Source organism: Nitriliruptorales bacterium (assembly GCA_041591915.1). Taxonomy (GTDB): domain Bacteria; phylum Actinomycetota; class Nitriliruptoria; order Nitriliruptorales; family Nitriliruptoraceae; genus JBFHRB01. Next base: position 7,421 of record JBFHRB010000041.1, on the reverse strand, counting down.
CGCGACGGGCAACTCCCACCGGGTCGCCTCCGACACCCCGCTGGTCCGCAAGGGGGCCGAGGCCGGCTACCTGCGCCTGTGGCTGGAGACGGATGCTGGCCGGCGGCGCAGCATCGAACTCGAGCTCGCGCCGGGTCGTCGTAGTCGCATGCGGGTCGACGGGCAGGACGTGCGCCGGTCGGCCGACGCCACGGGTGTGCTGCGGGTGGTGCTGTTCGCCCCCGAGGACGTGGCCATCGTCCGTGGTGACCCGGGCGAGCGCCGGCGCTTCCTCGACGAGCTGCTGTCCCAGCGTCGACCCGCCTACGCCGCAGCCAAGAGCGAGTACGAGCGCGTGCTGCGACAGCGCAACAACCTGCTCAAGCAGCTGCGTGGCCTGCGGGGCTCCGCGGCGGAGTCCGCAGGCGACACGCTCGCGGCATGGACCGACCAGCTGATCCAGCACGGGACCTCTCTCGTCGGGGCCCGGCTCGCGGCCGCCGCGGCCCTCGCGGAGCCGGTCGATCGGTTCTACCGCGAGGTGGCCGACCGGCCGGAGCCGGTCAGCGTCATCTACCGCTCGAGCCTCGGTGACGACCTGGGCTTCGATGGTCGGGACGTCCCGGACCCGGGGCCGATCGCCGAGACGTTCCGGTTCGCGCTGCTCGAGGTCGCGGCCGACGAACGTGCTCGTGGCGTCACCCTGGTCGGCCCCCACCGCGATGACCTCGACCTCTCGATCGGTGACCTCCCGGCCCGCGGCTACGCGAGCCACGGCGAGCTCTGGTCGCTCGCGCTGGCCCTCAAGCTCGCGACCTTCGAGGTACTCGCCGAGGTCGGGGATCGGCCCGTCGTCCTGCTCGATGACGTCTTCGCCGAGCTGGACACGACACGCCGGCAACGCCTCGCGGACGCGTGTGAGCGGTGGGACCAGGTGATCGTCACGGCCGCCGTCGAGGAGGACGTGCCGCTCGCGGGTCGGCGGGTGGACGTACGCCTCGCAGATGGTCGGACAGCCCTGCATCCGAGGCCGCACGCAGCCGGGGGGGCGGCGTGAGCCCGCGAGACGGCGCGGGTCGGCCCGCGAAGAAGGGGGGCAAGCGCCCCTATCGCAAGCCGTACAAGCGGCGTGGGCCGGACCCCGAGGCCGAACCGCTCGAAGGTCGCGAGCTGGCCGACCCCGACGATGAGTGGCGGGTCGGCGATGGCCAGTTCCTGCGACGGACCAGCGCCCCGGAGCCCCTCGGCGAGGTCGTGGAAGGTGTGGTCGGGCAGATCCTCGGTGGGCAGCAGTGGAGAGACCGGCTGCGCGGCGCGACCATCTTCACCCGCTGGGACGACCTCGTGGGTCCGCAGCTGGCGAAGGTCACCGAGCCCGTCCGCCTCTACGGGGGGCGCCTCGTCATCCGGGCCGAGAACCAGGCCTGGGCCACCCAGGTCCGCTACCTGGCCAACCAGTTGAAGATGGAGGCCGACCGGGTGCTGGGGCCGCGGTCGGTCCAGCACGTCGAGGTCGTCGTGGGGCCACTCGAGGGAACCATCGCGGAGGCCCTCGGGCGCACCGATGGGGACGCCTGAGCGCCTGGTTCACCTCGTCGTGATGCCGCGCGGTCGGAAGACCTCCGGCCGGCTGGGCTCGGTCTTCGAGCAGCCGATCAGCCGCGGTTCGCCGAGCGTTCGCTCCACCGTCACCTCGTGGCGTTGCGTCGGCGTCGCCACGCGAACGGTCCGGAGGTCTCCAGGACCTTCGGCCGGGCCGACGTCGAGGTCGTCGAGCCCGGCGAGGCCGAACTCGCGCCGGACGGTCGCGTCCGCGACCTGCTGCCAGCCGTCGTGCCACGAGCGGCCCCGGTACCAGCGCAGGTCGAGTTCACGACGCCGGTAGGCCTGCGCGGCCTGCCGTGCCACCCGCGGCTCGACACGCCCGTAGGTCAGGCCGTCGGGCAGGCAGATGAGCGTGGGCGCGAAGCGGTGACCCCCCGTGTGGGAGGTCTCCCAGATCTCGCCGCGCTCGGTCGCGCTGAGCGCCGCTGCCACCTCGCGACCGAACACGGCGCAACAGGCGTCGCGCTTGGCGTGGGTGCAGACGAGGAAGAGGGGGTCGCGGTGCACCTCGCCCTGCCCCGCCGAGCCCTCGGCGATGGCCGCGAGGTCCACGTCGAGCAGGTCGTCGTAGTCGGAGATCCGATGACGCCGGGTCCATGAGCCGCCCGGGGCGGCGTGGCAGGCGAAGACGGTCAGCGACTCCGGGCGTTGTCGGTCCGGTCTCCGGATGAGTTGCACGCGCACCCCGGCGGCCTCGGCGGCGGCCTCGAGGTCGCGCGCGACGTCCGGAGACAGGGCCGACTCGGTGACGCCATCCGGCCCCCAGGCGCCGGGTTCCTCGACGAGCAGCCAGCCGCGCGCCCGGGCCGCCGTGCCCGCGAGCGGCTCGGCCAGGTCACGCGACCAGACCGAGCAGCCGTCGTAGGTCTGCGTCGTCACCGGTTCCTCCTGCACCCGCGAGAACGTAGTGCTGGTCCCGCTCCTACCCTCCCGCCATGCCCGAGCTGCCAGACATCGAGAGCTACCTCCACGGCCTGCGCACGCACGCGTTGGGCCGGCCGCTGCAACGCCTGCGCATGGCCCCGAGCGCGCTGTCGCTGCTCAAGACCTACGACCCGCCCTTCGACGCGCTGCACGGCAAGGAGATCACGGGCTTCCGGCGCATGGGCAAGCGCATCGTCTGGGAGTTCGAGGGCGAGCTGTTCGCGGTCCTTCACCTGATGATCGCCGGTCGCCTGCGCCTGCACGACAAGGGCAAGGCGATCCCGGGCAAGGTCGGCCTGGCCGCGTTCGACCTGCCCGAGTCCACGATCATCCTGACGGAGGCCAGCTCCAAGAAGCGTGCGAGCCTCTTCGTCCATCGGGGTGAGTCAGCGCTCGACCAGCACGACCGGGGCGGGATCGAGCCGCTCGAGGCGGACCTCGAGGCCTTCACCGAGGCGCTCGTCGCGGAGAACCGAACCCTCAAGCGCGCCCTGACCGACCAGCGCATCTTCCTCGGGATCGGCAACGCGTTCAGCGACGAGATCCTCCACGCGGCGCAACTCTCTCCCATCAAGCACAGCCAGAAGCTCGACGAGGCCGAGATCGCGCGGCTGCATGCCGCCACCCACGAGGTGCTCGCGCACTGGCGTGACCACCTCATCGAAGAGGTCGGTGACGGGTTCCCGGACAAGGTCACGGCCTTCCGGCCGGAGTTCGCCGCGCACGGGAAGTTCGGGGAGCCCTGTCCCGTGTGCGACAAGCCGATCCAGCGGATCCGGTACGCCGACAACGAGACGAACTACTGCGCGCAGTGCCAGACCTCAGGCAAGGTGCTCGCGGACCGCAGCCTCTCGCGGATCCTCAAGGACGACTGGCCGAGGTCGATCGACGAACTCGACTGACTACGCCGCCCCGAGCCGCTCCGCACGGGCAGCCATCCAGCGGACCAGGTTCGCGACGCGGGTGGGCGCGACCTCGCGGGCGAAGTCGCAGGATGGCGGATACGAGCAGTCGGGGTTGCCGTCACCGATCGCGAAGTTGAACAGGCAGATCGGGCAACGGACGTCCAACTCCTCGGGGAGGTTGGGGCAGTCGTAGTAGTGGCAGCCGCGCTCACCCTCACCGGTCATCAGGTCGTAGTTGCAGAGCTCACACTGCGTGAATCGCAGGAACTTCTCCTCACGGGTCTTCATGCTCGTCGCCTCCCTCCCGATCGAGAGCGTGGACGACACCCGGCGTGACGATCGCCACGCTTGCATCATGGCGGGTATGGGGAGCGCGGAACAGGGGCGAAGGGCCGCCCGGGGGAGTGCCGGTCGCCAGCAGGTCAGTCGTGCCGCCGACGGAGTGCCACCGCGCCTCCCAGGGCCAGGATCGATCCGAGGACCAGGCCACCGCCCGTCGTGGGCAGCGGCGGAGGCGCGGGTGCGGGGTTCGCGGCTGCGGCGGCCTGCACGCGGCACAGGTCACCGAGGTCCTTCGTGGCCCCGCGGTCGACCTGTACGACCGCGCTTCCGACCTCCGAGCCAGCCACGCTGCAGGTCACGCGCCAGGCCTCCGTCGCGCCGGGTGAGAAGAGCAGCGTGGGTTCCACGCCCGGCTGGACGGTCCCGGTGACGATCTCGAGGTCCCAGGGCCCGAACGCCAGCCAGTTCTCGATCCGCGCGACCCACTGGCCCTCCTCCAGGCCCGACTCGCGGACGAACAGGATCGACTCCGACGACGACGGCGATGTCGAGGACTGCACGGGCACGAGATCGGGACTGATCAGGTGCAGGTCGTAGTCGTCGTCAGGCAGCTCCGAGCTCAGTGTCAGTTGGATGGCCTGGACACCCGCGCCCACCTCGATCGGGACGTCCGTCGTGCCGCCGGCTCCGCTGCCAGCACCTGGCGGCTGGGTGTTGCCGGTCTGCGTGTCCGAGGTGACGGGCGTGATGACCGGTGCGGGCGGCTCGCCGTCCGTGTAGGGCCGAGACGCCACGAAGGGGCGGGTCGATGGATTGACGTGGTACTCGAAACGCCCGTCCTGCGTCGTCGTCATCGTCGTCGTGACCGTGTCCTCGACCGTCGATGCGTCCCAGAGCGGGAACGTGCCACTGCGGCTGACGGTGATCTCGGCGCCCGCCGGCGCGTCCCCCGTGAGGACGGAGTGCGTGGCCGCATCCGCCGCGTTCTCGAGTGCGATGTAGTAGGCCTCGCGGAGACCTCCGCCGACCGTGCTGTGCTGGTAGGGGGTCCCCGGACAGCTGCGTCCCGTGGCCGTCGTGAGGTCAACGGCGTTGCCCGGCGTCACACTGGCCGCAGCCGCCGTGTCACCGACGTACTCGGCCACGACCTCCTCGTAGGGCGGGTGGAACTGGTCGGGGCCGATCTCGAAGGTGTAGCCGTAGCCGCCCGTGGCGTTGTAGCTGTAGTCCTCGGTGGTGCCGGTCGTGTCGTACAGCTCCCAGCCGAACTGGTTCGAGTACCCGGTCTGTGCCGTCATCCGCTCACCCAGGGTCTGCATCCCGCGGTCACTGCCATCCGGGGCGGTGAAGCACTCGTCAGGTGAGAAGCCGATGGGGAAGCCGTCGGGTCCGACGGTGTTCGGTTGCACGCCGACGGGGCGGAGCAGCAGGTTCGAGAACGTGTGGTTCGAGATGAGCGTGGTGACCTGACGGGTCGAGATGAGCGTGCGGATGGCCTGCGTCTCGGGCTCGGAGAAGGGATCGGGGCCGCGGTAGACGGGCGAGGCCGTGTTCGGGAAGCCGTCGGTGCCGGGGCCGCCCCAAAGGGCCCCGTAGTTGCGGTTGAGGTCGATGCCGATGCCGTAGCCGCCGGGGGACGAGAAGCCGACGCACGTCCCGGCCGGCTGGGTCTGGCCGTCGACGATCCGGCAGTTCTTGCGCTTGTAGGCGTTGCCCGGCGTCGCGAGGATCGTCACGGTTCCGCCGCCCTCGACGGTGTTGAGGTCGATCAGGTCACCGGAGGTCCGGGAGGCGTCGTAGCCGTCGGGGTTGGAGACCGGGACGATGATCGCCCGCGCCCGCGCCAGGAGGTCGACGGTCCGCGCATCGCCGGCGTTGAAGTCGTTCACGAGGTCGTGGATGAACTCCATCGGCGCCTCGGCCGATGGCCACTCACGCGCGTGGTGGATCCCGAACATCAGGAACACGGGACGACCGTCGTCCGGGCGCGCGACGTCGCGCGCGATCTCCACGCCGATCAGGTCCCGACCCTCGACGGAGGTGCCGAGTGAGATCCGCTTGACCAGGTTCGGGTTGGCGGCCACGAGGGCATCGATCTCCTGCTCGAAGTCCGCGAGCACCCGGTACGTCGTCCGACCCGAAGGCAGGGGGCTCGCCGAGGTCGCCCGGAAGTAGGCCGCGTCCGCCATGATCCGCTGGTGCTCGAGCGCGATGAGGTCCGGCGTCGTCACGGTCCATCCGTAGCCGAGGTCGGCGAGCACCTGCTCGTGGGCCGGCTCGTGCAGTACCACCTCGACGTAGTCGTGGCCCGCGTGCTCGGTGGCGTCGAGCCCGGAGTTGGCGACGACGTTGCGGTCGGCCAGCGTCGGGGTCTGCACCTGGACCAGGCGCGGGGCGTAGGCGAGACCTGCCTCCGCAGCGTTCTGGGGCAGCTGCGCGAGGATCGCGTCATCGGCCTGCGCGATCGTGGTCAGGCCCACGGCCTGTGCGGGTACGCGCTGGTCGGGGCTTGCAGGGGCGGCCGCGAGGACGGACAGGCCGAGCGCGGCAGCGAGGACGACCGCGCCGAGGCGGGGAGGATTCACGGAGGCTCCAGAGCGCGGGGAGGAGGCAGCAAGGCGGGCCGCGGGAGGTGCGCCGCGGCTTCACTGTCTGGTCGGCGAGCAGGCCGGTGAGGACACCTCACGGTGAGCCGAGCGCGCTGGGCGCGCCCCGGGGAATCCCAGACGCACGACTCGTCCACAGGTTCGTCCCCAAGAACGGGCATCACGGAGGGTGACCCCGTGCTCTCAGGCGCTGAGTTCGCGCCTGAGGCGTTCGACCCCGTCTCGGCTAGGTGGGCCACCCTCGGCCACCTGCTAGGGTTGCAGGACGATTGGCGCCGCCGTCCCATCGGGGCGCACACCACCGGAACCACCCTTCGAGATCGCCACCTTCCCGCCGCGTGCCCGTGAACGCGTACCGCGGCGGAACCCGAGGAGCACGCGCGCGTGGCAGACAAGAACCGCGACTACGACGCCAAGAACATCACCGTCCTCGAGGGCCTGGAGGCCGTCCGCAAGCGCCCCGGCATGTACATCGGCTCGACCGGTCCGCGGGGCCTGCACCACCTCATCTGGGAGGTCGTCGACAACTCCGTCGACGAGGCCCTGGCCGGCCGATGCGACACGATCGAGGTGACGCTCACGGAGGATGGTGGGGTCCGCGTGTCCGACGACGGATCGGGCATCCCGGTCGACGAGCACGCCAAGGAGAAGCGGTCGGCCCTCGAGGTGGTCATGACCGTGCTCCACGCGGGGGGCAAGTTCGACTCCCAGGCCTATGCGGTCTCCGGTGGCCTCCACGGCGTCGGCATCTCGGTGGTCAACGCGCTCTCGTCCCGGCTCGTCGCCGAGGTGAAGCGCGACGGGCACGTCCACCGCCAGGAGTACGTCCGTGGCGTGCCGCAGGGCCCCGTCGAGGTCGTCGGCGACAGCGACGAGACCGGCACGACGGTGACGTGGTGGGCGGACGAGCAGGTGTTCGAGGCGCTCGAGTACGACGTCGACACGATCGTGCGACGCCTGCGCGACACGGCCTTCCTGACGGCAGGCCTGCGGATCCGGCTCAACGACGAGCGACCCGTCGTCGGCGAGGCGGTTGAGGGCCACACGACCGAGTGGGAGTTCCACGCCCCCGGTGGCCTCAAGGACTTCGTCGACCACATCCGGAACACCAAGGCCAAGG
>JBFHRB010000040.1:0-16176 GCA_041591915.1 Nitriliruptorales bacterium | reverse complement strand
GGTCGCCGCGACGGTCGTCGCCACCGAACCGCGCTCGCTGCTCACCGACCTCGCGCCGCTGCCGGTCACGACCGGGGGGCCCGTGGTCGATGCCGACGGCCGGGTGGTCGCGATCTCGACCGCCGCCTACCGGCCCTACGGCCCCAACGGTGGCACGGCCTTCGCCCCGATCCGGGTGCTGTGCGAGCAGCTCATCCGGTGCACGGAGCAGACCGGCACCGGCGAGTAGCCGTGTCTATGGGGGCCCCGGTGGCGCCGGGGTGTCCTCCGGGCACTCCTGCAGGATCGGCACGCAGGGCGACTCGCTCGGTTGTGGCGGCGGCGAGATCGGGGGTGGCTCGGGCGGCCCGGGATCGGTCGGTGACGGGGAGGGACTCGGCTCCTCGGTCGGCGTCGTCGACGTGGGGGAGGGGCTCGGCTCGGGCGACGGCTCGGGCGACGGCGACGGCGTGACGCGGGGTCCGGGCGCGCGTCCCGACCGCGGGTCGCCCTCGCCGGGGCGCAGGAAGGAGCTCGGGGCCACGTTGCGCAGCATCTCGGACGCGGCGTCGTGCCAGATGAGCGCGGGGATCGTGCCGCCCTGCACGCGGCTGAAGCCCTCGATGTCTCGCATGGGCTTGACGCCGTCCTGGTCGTAGTCGGCGTCCCCGACCCAGACGACGAGGGACAGGTCCGGCGTGTAGCCCGCGAACCAGGCGTCCTTCTCCTCGTTGGTCGTCCCCGTCTTGCCTGCCTGCGGCCGGCCGATGTCGGCGCGCCGGCCGGTCGTGCGTTTCACGACCTCCTCGAGGGCGAGCGTCGTCTCGCGGACGACGTCGGGCTGCGCCACGGCGACGCAGTCGTCGTCGCGCTCGACCAGCTCCTCCGGACGCCCCGCCAGCATCTCCTCTGCGGCGGCCCTCGGCCTGGGGTCGAGGCCGGGAACCTGGACCATCTCCACCGGCACCTCTCGCGTCGTCCCGTCGGGACCCACGACGTCCGTGAAGCTGCGGGGACGGCAGTACCGCCCGTCGTTCGCGATCGAGGCGTAGACGGAGGCCATGTCGAGCACCGTCGGTCCCAGCGGCGGGGCGCCGAGCGCGACCGTGCGCACCGGCTCGATCGGCACCTTGATCCCGAGGCGCGCCCCGACGTCGACGACGTTGTCGGGCCCGACGTCGCAGCCCACACGGGCGAAGACGGTGTTGACCGAGCGGATCAGGCCTTCGCGCATCGGCAGGGTCCCGTACGCGGAACCACCCGCGTTCTCGGGCTCCCAGATGTCGTCGCCGCAGTCGGTGATGGTTGCCTTCGCGGGCGCCGGGATCGGCGTCGTCGGCTCGTAGTCCTGCTCGAGCGCGGCCATGAAGACGAGGGGCTTGAAGGTCGATCCGGCCTGGCGGCGGGCCTGCGTCGCGAGGTCGAACTGGAAGTTCTCGAAGTCCCTCCCGCCGTACAGGGCGAGGATCTCGCCGGTGCCCGGGTGGATCGCGACCGCGCCAGCGTCGACGTCGGCGAACTCCCCCTCCTGCTTCGGCAACTGGGTGGCGACGGCCTGCTCGAGCGCCGCCTGCGCGTCGGGGTCGAGCGTCGTCGTCACGCGGAGGCCGCCGGTCAGGACGGCCTGCCGGCCGTAGGCGGTCTCGAGCTGCTTGCGGACGTACTCGACGAAGAAGGGTGCCGGGAAGTCGTTGCGCGTTCGGGGCAGGACCTCGATCGGCGCCGCGATCGCCGCTGCGTGCTCGTCCGGGGTCACGAGCCCGAGCTCCAGCATGCGGTCGAGGACGCGGTTGCGCCGCTCGCGCGCGCCGTCCGGGTCGACGCGGGGATTGCGCACGGACGGGGCCGGGAGCAGCTGCGCCAGCGTCGCGCCCTCCGCCGCGCTCAGGTCCGCCGCCCGCTTGCCCCAGTAGGTGAGCGAGGCGGCCTCGATGCCGTACGCGCCCTCGCCGAAGTACACGGCGTTGAGGTAGCGCTCGAGGATCTCGTCCTTCGTGAGGTCGCGCTCGAGCTGGATCGAGATGACGGCCTCCCGGACCTTCCTCAGGATCGTGCGCTCACTGCCGACGAACGCGTTCTTGACGTACTGCTGGGTGAGGGTCGAACCGCCCTGCTCGATACTCCCGGTGACGATGTTGCGGAAGACGGCCCGGACCAGCGAGGCAGGGTCCACGCCACCGTGCTCGTAGAAGCGCGCGTCCTCGCTCGCGATGATCGCGTCGCGCGCGACCGGGCTGACGGCACCGAGCGGGACCTCGCGGAAGTCGACCTCGGAGGTGAAGCGCGCGAGGACCCCACCGTGGCGGTCGAGCAGCACACTGGGCGCGCTGACGGCCGCGGGGTCGGGGATGCGCCAGTCGATCTGCAGCGACAGCCATGCGAAGAAGCCCAGCATCGCCGTGACGGTCAGCAGTGAGCTGAGGCCGACGGCGACGAAGCGTTTGAGGAAGAACCGGGCGCGCACGCCCGGAGGGTACGTCGTCACCCGGCCGCGTTCTTCAGCGCGGCGCGCAGCTCGGTGGCCGTGTGCCGGACCATCTTCGTGGCCTGCAGGTGCGAGCCGGCGAGCGAGCGGGTGTGCGGCTCGAGGCCGAGCTCGCGGCCAAGGGCTCGCGGGAGCCCGATGACCTGGTGGTCGGGATCGACCCTGCTGCGCGGCGCCGCGAGGACGAGGAGGTCGAGGTCGTCGGAGCCGGTGTTCGCCTCGATGTCGCCCTCGACGACGTAGGGCGCCCAAGCTCCCGCGCGCTCGGTCCGCTCCTCGTCGACCTCGCGTGCGAGGGCGAGCCAGCCCTCGATGCGGGTCGCCAGCTCGCGCTCGGACATGCCGAGGTCGGGCATCGTGCGTCGCGCCGCGGCGCGCACCATCGCGACGCGGCTGGAGGGGTCGGTGTGCATCGCGTCGGCGACCTCCCGGCCAGCGTCGCCGAGCTCCCGGCGAACCGCGAGGCCGGCGATCTCGCCGGGGAGGCGCTTGATGGCGATCCGTACGGCCTCGTCGACGACGCTGCGTGCCTGGCGCTGGATGCGGTCGATGTCGTGGCGGTGCGCTTCGAGCTGCTCGGCCTGGGACTCGACCTCGGGCGACAGGCTGCCCGCCCGGATCGACTCCGGCGACAGTTCCTCGTCGTCGAGTCGCCGGATCAGTCGGAGCTCGGGGCCGAACGCTCGGAAGAGCTCGGCGGCGGCGACCGTCTTCGGCTGCTCGCGCAGTGCTCGCTGTACCGACGAGTCGGCCAGCTCGATCCGCTGTCGCATGTCCATGAGGCGGTCGACGATGTCGCGGCCGTGGTCGGCCGAAGCCTCGTCGTCGGCCGAAGCCTCGTCGTCGGCCAAGCTCTCGACGTCGGCCGCGCTCTCGACGTCGGCCGCGTTCTCAGCGTCCACGCGCTGGCCCCTCCCGCCGGTGTCGAGACGCTAGCGCGGTCGCCGTGCCCAGGTGCGGTCACGCGCGAGCGTGAGCCGACCCTGACGCGTGCAGGAAGGAGCGAGGATCGGAGGGGGCGCGGTCCAGCGCGGACAGCGCGTCGAGATCGACGGCCGGTCCGCCGTCGAGCGTCGCCAGGAGCGAGTCGAACCGGTCGAGATGGCCCCGGAAGCGCTCTCCGGCGTAGTCGGGCGAGTTGCCGCGGGTGACCATGAACGGCCAGTCGCTGCACTGCAGCATGGCGAGCTCGCGAGCGGCCTGTGCCGCCTCGGGGCGCTGGCGCTGCCCCGGCGTGAGGGCGAGGAACCGCTCCTCGGCGTCGCGCAGGTCCCGCCACATCCACTGGGTCTCTGGCGTGACCCAGCTCGCGTGCCCCTTCGCGTAGCCCCACGACGACTCGGGCAGGTGGAGTCGCCGGGTCGGCGGATGGCGCTCCAGCCGCGAGCGCAGTGTCGTCGTCCGCAGTCGTGCATCGGAGGCGATGCCGCGCAGCACCGCCTCGAGCCACCGCGGCCCCTCGAACCACCAGTGGCCGAACAGTTCCGTGTCGTAGGCGGCGACGACGAGCTGGCCGGGCCGCGGGTCCAGGACGTCACGCAGGACACCCTGGAAGTGCTCGGCGTCGGCGCGGGCCTGTCGGTCGGCGGCGTCGGGCTCGTAGATCGCCTTCTCGTGGGCCTCGAGCTCCTTGTCCGTCACGCGCCACGACGGGTGGATGCCGAAGCTGCCGCGGGCGAAGTAGTCGCGGTACCAGGGCGCGCCCGGATAGCCGGCCGTCGGCGACCAGACGTGGTACGCCACGGACAGGTCGCGCGCGAAGGCCACGACGTCGCTGTCGCCGACGAGCACGCCGTCATGCACGACCTCGTAGGGGTCGTCGTCGGCGGGGTCGGGCACGTCGGGGCGCCTGGTCCAGTCGCGATCGCCACCGCCGTTGGCGCGCTCGAGCGTGGCCGCGTCGACCAGGAAGTGGTCGACACCCTGGCTTGCGTAGAACTCCTCGAGCCCCGCGACCTCCCCGGGCAGTGGCGGCAGCGTCGGCGTGCCGTGCCGGTCGACACGCTCCGGCTCGGCGGTCGCGTCGGCGACCGGCCCCCGGGGTCGGTAGCCGCACTCGGGGGCCCAGATCCCGGTGGGTCGCGCGCCGGCCCACGCGGCATGGGCGTCGAGGCCCGTGGCCAGCTGTGCGTCGATGAGGTCGGCATGCGGCGCGAGCGGGAGGTAGGGGTGGGTCGCGGGCCCGCCGAGGAGCTCGATGACGCCACGCGCCTGCAGGTCGGCCCACACCGCGAGCAGCCCGCCCCGCCCCTCGACCCGCTCGTGCAGGTCGAGCAGGTGGGCGTAGTGGCGCCACCACACGTTGCCGAGCCGCGCCAGCTCCTCGCCGGCCCACCAGCCGTGGAACGTCTGCTCGAAGCCGCGGTACTGCTGGATCCCGAGCCACGTGCCGAGGTCCCTGGCGAGCCGGGGCTGGCTCACCTGTTCGGCGACGAGTGGCGTCACCCCCAGCGTGAGCACGTCGCGGTGGCCCTCCTCCGCCAGCCGCATCAGGACCTCGGTCACGGGCAGCCACGACTCGCCCCAGGCCTGGAAGAGCCACTCCTCGCCCACGGGCCACACGCCGTGGTTCTCGAGGTACGGCAGGTGCGTGTGGAGGACGAACGCGACCTCGCCCGGCGCTGGACGTGCCGTCACGCCGCCTCGCCGGGCACCGTGCAGAACGCGACGAGGTCGAGGCTCTGCTCGAGCTCCCGATCGTGCACCGCGAACCACGACGCCTTGACACGGTGGACGACCCGCCGCACCCAGCGCGGCCATTCGTGCGGCAGGCCGGACGTGAGGACGTCGGTGAAGGGCCGTCGCGCCACGGCCTCGGCCAGCCTGATCTGCCACCCGTGGTGGACGCCCCGGACCTCGTCGACGACGAGGCCCGCCCCGGCCAGCTCCTCGCGGAGCTCGTCGGGCGCGTACTCCTTGATGTGGAACGGGTTCACGGGCGTGTCGCTGCCGGGGGTGAACGTGATCCGGTTGGGCGTCGCGATGAGGATCCGGCCGCCCGGCCGCGTGACCCGCCGCAACTCGGCGAGGTAGCCACCGACGTCGTGGAGGTGCTCGATGACCTGGAACGAGACCACGACGTCGATCGTGTCGTCCTCGAGGGGCAGGTCGGCGAGATCGGCTCGGATCGCCTCGATGCCATCGTCCTGCGCGCCGTAGACGGCCTGGACGTGCGCGACCACCGGGGCCTCGTTGTCGACCCCGATCGCGCGCGTCGCCCCGTGCCAGCGCGCCTCGGCGAGCCCGTAGCCCTCGCCGCAGCCGGCGTCGAGGACGACCTTGCCGTCGACGAGGTCCGCCGCGAGGTCGTACGCGACGAGGTGGCGCTCGAACCAGTAGGCCTCGTCGGGGATGCCGGGGAGCGTGCGCTCTCCCGTCAGGACGAGTTCTGGTGCGCCGGCGGGCTCGGAGATGGGTTCCACGGACCCGGAGCGTACGAGAGCGCGCCCCGTGCGCTCACATCGGAGGGGTGGCGTCGCCGTCCTGGTGGCCGTTGGGGGCCGAAGCGCGCGTGGAGGCCCCAACGGACGGGGTGGTCAACTTGACGCGCGTTCGTCGCGACCGGTACCAACAGCCCCGCGCTGGCCGTCCCGGCCGCGCACTCGACGCCCGTCGGCGCACGTCACCGCCCGGTGCCGCCTCCCGCGCCCACCCCCGCTGCTACGCCGCGTACGCCTGCGGGCCTCGTCGACGACAGAAGGGAACACCTCCATGAAGGTCATCGTCCCGGTCAAGCGCGTCCCCGACACCGCCGGGGAGAAGAAGCTCGACCCGAACGACAAGACGACGGATCGCGACAGCGTCGAGAGCGTCCTCTGCCCGGTCAACGAGTTCGCCATCGAGGAGGCCGTGCGCCTCAAGGAGAACGCGGGCGCCGAGGTCAAGGTGCTGCTCGTCGGGCCGGACAACGCCGACGCCATCGTCCGCAAGGCACTGTCGTACGGGCTCGACGCCGGTATCCAGATCACCGACGACGCCATCTCCGGCTCCGACGCACTGGCGACCGCCCGCGTCATCGCGGGTGCGCTGCAGAACGAGGAGTTCGACGTCGTCATCTTCGGCAACCAGTCGACCGACGCGCGGACCTGCCTCGTCCCGGCCGCGGTCGCGGAGATCCTCGGGCTGCCGGCCCTGACCTACGCCCGCCACCTCGAGATCGACGGCGACAAGGTCGTCGTCCACCGCGAGCACGAGGAGGGTTACGACGTCGTCGAGTCGTCGCTGCCCGCGATCGTCAGCGTCGTCGAGGCGATCAACGAGCCGCGCTACCCGTCCTTCAAGGGGATCATGGCGGCCAAGTCGAAGCCGCTCGACAAGAAGGCGCTCGGCGACATCGGCGTCGAGGCCGGCCAGGTCGGCCGCGACGGCTCCGCCGCGCTCATCCAGGAGTTCCAGCCCCGTCCGCCCAAGGAGGCCGGTCAGAAGGTCGAGGACGACGGATCGGGTGCCCCCGGTGCCACCGCCCTCGCGGACTTCCTCCAGGAGAAGAAGTTCATCTGAGCCGCCCACAGCGCGACACACGACTTCAAGGATCTACCAATGAGTGAACTCCTGGTCCTGATCGACCACAGCGAGGGCAAGCCGCGCAAGGTGTCCCTCCAGATGCTGACCGCCGCCAAGAAGCTGGCCGGCGAGTCGGGTGGCAGCGTCTCCGCCATCTGGCTCGGTGCCGGTGCTGGTGGTGCCGCCGACGTGATCGGCGCCCACGGCGCCGACAAGCTCTACACCTGGGAGTCCGACGACGCCTACGGCTTCGTCACCCTCCCGCAGGTGGAGGCGCTCCAGGCCGCGTTCGACGCCTCCGGTGCCGACACGCTGTTCTTCGCCTCGACCAACTTCACCAAGGACGTCGCCGCGCGCCTCGCGCTGCGCATCGATGCCGGTGTCATCACCGACGTCAGCGACGTCAAGGGTGACGGCAGCGGCCGCTACACGGGCGTGAAGGAGGTCTTCGGTGGTGACCTGATCACCGAGGCCACCATCGCGGACGGCAAGAAGCAGCTCTTCGGCGTCAAGCCCAACGCCTTCGCCGCGGAGGAGTCGGGCGGCGCCGCCCCCGAGACCGTGGCGCTCGACGTCGCGCTGTCCGACGACGCCCAGAAGTCGAAGGTCGTCTCGGTCGAGAAGCAGGCGTCCGCCGACCGCCCCGACATCGCGGAGGCCGCGATCGTCGTCGCCGGTGGCCGTGGCCTCGGCAACGAGGAGGGCTTCCGGCTGATGGAGGAGCTCGCCGACGAGCTGGGCGCCGGTGTCGGTGCCTCGCGCGCCGCGACGGACGCCGGCTGGTACCCGCACCGCTACCAGATCGGCCAGACCGGTCGCACGATCTCGCCGTCGCTCTACATCGGGTCCGGCATCTCCGGTGCGATCCAGCACCGTGCCGGCATGCAGACGTCGCAGACGATCATCGCCATCAACAAGGACCCCGAGGCCCCGATCTTCGCGATCGCGGACTTCGGCGTCGTCGGCGACCTGTACAACGTCGTGCCCAAGCTCGTCGAGGAGATCCGCAGCCGGAAGGGCTGACCTCCCGACGGATGACCTGACGAGGGCCCGGCACACGCCGGGCCCTCGGCGTGCCGGCGGTACGCTGCGCGCCCTCGCCGCACAACCGTGGAGCTGCACCTCGTGGTCGCTACGTGGGATCAACGCACGCAGGCAGAGCACGACCGCCTCCGATCGGCGCTCCTGCAGCGGTGGCTGCCGGCCGTGGCGTCGTACTCGCCCTACTGGGGCGAGCGGTTCGGCCGCGCCGGCCTGGACCCGGCGGCGGTCTCGAGCCTCACCGAGCTCCGCAAGCTGCCGCCGATCCGCGAAGCGGACATCGCCGGGGCTGGCGGTGTCGGCTCCCCGGCCCTGCTCATGCGCCCCAAGGAGGACGAGGTCAAGGCGATGGCCGCCGGCAACGTGATCCTCGAGATCGCGCGCGGCATCCGCCGGGCCGGGATGGAGGGCAAGCGGCTGACGCTGCTGCAGGAGTACAAGCCGATCCACCTCCACCGCGGTGGACGCGACGACGAACTCGCGATCGGCTACAGCCGCAGCGACCTCGACCGGCTGCACCGCGCCGGCGCACGGTCGGCGTCGGTCCTCGGCCTCGGCGACACCGACTACATGATCTCGGCCGTACCGGCCAGCGCCGCGCTCGACTACTGGGGCATCTACCACCTCGCACTCGGCAGCTCGATGCTGGCACTGCACCCGCGATCGGTCGGCGAGCACGTCGACCGCGTCGTCGAGGCGTTCGCGCTGGTCCCCACGACCGTGGTGGCGGTGCCGGTGGACGAGGCCGTCGAGCTCGCGGCGGTGCTCGTCGAGTCGGGCGCGCAGCTCGCGCGAGTCCGCACTGTGCTCACCGTCGGGACGCCCCCGACGTCCGACGAGCGCATCCGGATCCGCGATGCGTGGCGCGCCGCCGGGGCGTCCGAGGCCGTCCGCGTCCTGGCAGCCTGGGCGCCGCCGGAGGCGCGTGCGCTGTGGGCCGAGTGCCCGGCCGGGGTCGCGGATGACGGGTCGTCGACCGGGCTGCACCTGTTCCCCGACCTGCAGGTGGTGGAGCTCCTCGACCCGACGACCGGGCGCAGCGTCGAGGCCGACGGCGACCTGACCTACACCTCGGCCGGCTGGCACGGCACCGCGCTCGTCCGGTACCAGACGGGTGACTACGTCGAGCGCCTCACCACGCAGCCCTGTCCCGGCTGCCAGCGAACGGTTCCACGGCTCGTCGGCGAGGTCGTGCCCGCTGCCTGGCAGCCCGCGGTGCTGAGCGACGGCGAGTACTACCGCGCCGACCTCCGTGGCGGAGCGATCGTGCTGCAGTCGACGCCCGGCGTCGACCTCTGGCGGATCGAGGTCGCGGCGCCCCCGGCTCGCAAGAAGACCGAGCGCGTCATCGTGCAGGTGGCCGGGGCGCTCGGGGACGACGCACGGCAGGAACTGGCCTCCTCGCTCGAGATCGGCCTCGGTGTCGCCCCGACGGCGGTCGACGTGGTCGCGCACGAAGCCCTGGAGATGACCATCGACGAGGTCGGCGGGGTGTTCGCCGACACCCGGTGATCAGCCTTCCGTCACGTCCACGACCAGGCCGCCACTGACCTGGCGGAGGACCTCGGGGGCGAGGCCGAAGTTCGTGTCGGGCGTGCCGGCTGCAGCGTGCACCTCGTCGAACTCGAGCAGCCGAGGATCGATCACGGTCACGAGCTCGCCCGTGTGCCCGAACGGCGGCGTCCCCCCGATCGCGAAGCCGGTCGCCTCGCGCGCCTCGTCGGCCGTTGCCTTGCGGATGCGGTCGGCTCCGACCGTCGCGGCCAGCGCGGCCGTGTCGACCCGGTTGCCGCCGGCCGTGAGGGCGAGGACCGGGCGGTCGCCCTCCGCGGTCTCGGCGACGAAGACCAGGGACTTCACGATCTGGTCGAGCTGGCACCCGATGGCATCCGCGGCGTCCTGCGCCGTGCGGGTTCCGGCGGGGTAGTGCTGCGGCGTGATCTCGAGGCCGAGGTGCTCGCAGGCGTCGAGGAAGCGGCGGACGGCACGGTGCACGGTCACCTCCGGCTGGGCGGCGTGAGGGTAGGGCCCTCCACGTGCTGGCTGCCCGTAGGCTCCGGGCGTCGAGGAGGCGTGGCTTGGCTGGTGTGGGAGGTCTTCGGGTCCCCGGCCGAGCGGGCATCCCGCTGGTCGTCGCATCGGTGCTCCTCGCCCTCCTGCCCGGCACGACCGCACGAGCCGCAGGCCTGCAGGACCGGATCAGCGGGCCGGACCGGGAGGGCACCGCGATCGCCCTTTCCCAGTCGGCGTTCGCCTCGGCACCTGCTGCCGTCCTCGCGGTCAGCAGCGCCCCGGCCGACGCGCTCTCGGCCGCGCCACTCGCGGTCGCCGTCGGCGGGCCCGTGCTGCTGAACCCGACCGCCCTGCTGCGCGCGGACGTCGCCGCTGAGATCGAGCGACTGGGCGCCACGACCCTCTACCTGATGGGCGGCACGGCCGCACTGTCCGCCGACGTCGAGGACGACCTCGCCGCGCGGTTCCCGTCGGCGGACATCGTGCGACTCGCCGGGGCCGACCGGTACGAGACGGCCGCGCTCGCGGCAGACGTCGTCGCGTCGATCTGGGGCGTCCAGCGGGTGCTCGTCGCGCTCGGCGACCACCCGGTCCCCTCGCGCGCGTGGCCGGATGCGCTCGGGGCGGGCGTGCTCGCGGGCTACGCGCAGCGACCGATCCTGCTGGTCGCGCCGGACCGCGTCCCGACCGCGACCCAGGCCTGGGTGGACGGCAACGAGCCGTCCGGGGTCACGGTCATCGGCGGCACGGCGGCCATCTCCGCCGAGATCGCGTCGAGCCTCGGGGCCGATGAGCGCCTGGGCGGCACGGATCGCTACGACACGACGCGGCTGGTGGCGGAGGCGGCGTCCGCCCACGGCGCCGACCTCGACGACCTCCTCCTCGCGACCGGCCGGAACTTCCCGGACGGGCTGGCGGCGGGCCCCGCGGCCGTCGCCACGGGACGGGGGCTCCTCCTCGTCGACGGGGCCGACCTCGACGGGTCGCCCGCGACGCGGCGGTTCCTCGACGCGCGGAGCGGCTCGATCACGGGCCTGACCATGGTCGGTGGGTCGGCGGCGGTCAGCCGCGGCACGGCGATGCAGGCCTACACCGAGGTCGTGGGCATCGACGGCCTGTCCCTGCAGGCCGAGACGATCCATTCGGGCGGCGACACGTACATGGCGCTCGGGTGGGTCGGCTCCACGATGTACGCCGCGGAGCGGGACGGCCGCCTCTACCGCATCGATCCGGGTGGCGGCCGGTCGCTGGCGCTCGACATCCGCAACCGGGGCCGGACCCACGGCGAGCGCGGGTTCCTGGGGTTCGCGTTCCACCCGCAGGACGCCGGGCGCCTGTTCGTCCACTACTCGCGTGCCTCGGACGGAGCGACGGTCCTGTCGGAGTTCACCGGCGCTGCCGAGGAGGTCCTCGTCGTCCAGTCGCAGCCGGCGTCCAACCACAACGGCGGCGACCTGCGCTTCGGGCCCGATGGCATGCTCTACCTCGCCCTCGGTGACGGCGGCGGGAGCAACGACCAGTACGGCCACGGCCAGGACACCGCGTCCCGCCTCGGAGCCGTCCTGCGGTACGACGTCTCGACGCCGGGCGTGGCGCGCCCTGCCACCGGCAACCCGTTCATCGGCACCGGCGGCAACGACGCCATCTGGGCGTACGGCCTGCGCAACCCCTACCGCGGCCTCGCCTGGGACACGATCACCGGGACGCTGTGGCTGGCCGACGTCGGGCAGGGGGACTACGAGGAGGTCAACGCGGTCCCGGCATCGGCGGCCGGGGTCAACTACGGGTGGAGCATCCGCGAGGGCGCGCACTGCTTCCGGTCCGCCTCGTGCACGACGACCGGCCTGACCGATCCCGTCTTCGAGTACGCGACCCACGTGGACGGCACGTGCAGCGTGATCGGTGGCGCCGTCCTCCGGGGCAACGACGACGTGGCCCCGGCTGGTCGGTACACGCTGGCCGCCCTGCACGGGCACTACTTCTTCTCCGACTTCTGTGAGCGGACGCTGCGGAGCTTCGCCCTGCGCGACGGCACGGTGGTCGAGCTGCGCGACTGGCTGTCGCTGTCGGGCAACCCCTACGCGATCGCGGTCCACGACGGTGCCGTGTACGTCTCGACCGGTGGCGCGATCCGCCGCGTCGCGGTCGCGCCCTGATGCTCTGCGCGCTCGGCGACGTCGTCGAGGACGTCACGGTCCGGTTGGCAGGCCCGCCCGCTCACGGTGCCGACGCCGACGCGCGCATCGATCGCCACCGGGGCGGTAGCGCGGCGAACGTGGCGGCCGTCGCCGCGAGCGTCGCCGGAGTCGCGCGGTTCGTCGGCCAGGTCGGCGCCGACGGCCTGGGGGACCGCCTCGTCGCGGCGCTCGTGGCGGAGCGGGTCGACCCGCGCGTCGTCCGCGGGGGCCGCTCCGGCACCATCGTGGTGCTCGTGGATCAGGGCGGCGAGCGGACGATGCTGCGCGACCGGGGTTCGACGGCGGACCTCGCCTCGTTCGACCCGGCCTGGCTCGGGGACGTGGCCGCGCTCCACGTCCCGGCGTACGGCCTCTACGAAGGCGCCATCGCCGCCACGGCCCGCGCGGCGATCGCGGCGGCCCACGAACTCGGTGTGCTCGTGTCGATCGACGTGTCGTCGTCCACCCTGCTCGAGAGGTTCGGTGTCGCGAGGTTCCGACGGCTCCTGGCCGAGCTCCGACCCGACGTCCTGCACGCCAACGAGGTCGAGGCGGACGTGCTCGGGCTCGACGCGGCGAGGCCGGCAGCCGACGTGGGCATCCAGGTGATCACCCGTGGTGCTGCTGCATCGGAGGTGGCCTCTGCCGACGGGTACGTCACGGCAGTGCCGGACAAGGTCGCACCCGTCGACTCGACCGGCGCCGGCGACGCGTTCATGGCCGGCTTCCTCGTGACGCTCATCGAGGGCGGCGAGCCAGCAGACGCGTTGCGTGGCGGGCATGCTGCCGCGACCCGGACCGTGACGACCCCTGGAGCTGGAGCCCCCCTTTGACGACGATGGTCAGCGAGGAGATCCGCACGGCCCTGGACGAGCGGCGCCCGGTGGTCGCTCTGGAGTCCACGATCTTCAGCCGGCTCGGCCTCCCGGAGCCGCAGAACCGTGAGGCCTACGAACGGGTCGCGGGGGCGCTGCGCTCGGCCGGGGTCGTCCCGGCCCTCACGTGTGTGCTGGACGGTCGTCCCCGCATCGGCGTCTCCGACGAGGAGCTCGAGCGCATCCTCGCCTGCGAGCGCAAGTGCGGCGCGACCGACCTGTCCGTGGCGATCGGCCAGGGGTGGGACGTCGGGGCGACGACGGTCGGCTCGACCGTGACGCTCGCGTCGCTCGCCGGGATCGAGGTGTTCGCGACCGGCGGGATCGGCGGGGTCCACCGGGACGTGACCGAGACCGGCGACATCAGCAACGACCTCGACGTCCTCGCGAGGGAACCGGTGGTCACGGTCACGGCGGGCGCCAAGGCGTTCCTCGACCTGCGGCGGACACTCGAGTACCTCGAGACCGTCGGGGTGCCCGTGCTCGGGTGGCGGACGGACCGCTTCCCGGCCTTCTACGTCCGTGACTCGGGCCTCGACGTCCCCCACCGCGTGGAGACGGCCGACGAGGTGGCCCGCATCCGGCATGCCGCCGAGGCGCTCCGGCGCCGCCACGCGATCGTCGTGGCCGTCCCCATACCGGAGGCGGACGCGCTCGACGCCGACGTCGTCGAGAACGCCGTCGACCTCGCCATGGAGAACGCCGCGGACCAGGGCATCGGTGGCGTGGACGTGACGCCGTACGTGTTGGCGGCCATCGGGCAGGCAACGGGTGGGCGGAGTGTCGCGGCGAACCTCGCCCTCGCGGAGAACAACGCGCGCGTCGCCGCCGAGATCGCCACCGCCCTCTGCACCGGCTGAACGCCGTACCTTCTGCGGCGTGCCCTACCTCGACCACGCTGCCTCGACACCGCCGCGCCCGGAGGCGCTCGCGGCGCTCGACCGGTGGCTGCGAGCGGATGACGGCGTGGTCGGCAACGCCTCTTCGGCCCACGCTGCGGGGAGGCGCGCTCGGGCAGCGGTCGAGGAGGCACGTGAGGTCGTCGCCGAGCGCCTCGGCGCGGCGCCGCACGACATCGTCTTCACCTCCGGGGGTACCGAGGCCGACAACCTGGCGCTGAAGGGCCTCGCCTGGGCAGCGGCCGAGCAGGGCCGTCGCCACCTCGTCGTCTCCGCGGTCGAACATCCTGCGGTGCGTGACGCGGCCGCGTGGCTGTGCGACGCGCAGGGGTTCGAGGTGACGTGGGTCCAGCCGCAGTCGGACGGGCGGGTGGACCCCGAGGCCGTCCTGGCGGCTGTCCGGCCGGACACCGCCGTCGTGTCGGTGATGGCGGCGAACAACGAGCTCGGCGCGGTCAACGACGTGGCCGCGATCGGCGCGGCGCTCGCCGACGGTCCGGCGGCGTTGCACACCGACGCCGTCCAGGCGTTCAAGACGCTGCCCCTTGACGTGGCCGCGATGCGGTGTGACGCGCTCGCGCTGTCGGCCCACAAGTTCGGCGGACCCCACGGCGTCGGCGTCGCCCATCTGCGCCGCGGTGTGCCGATCGTGCCGCTGTCCCATGGCGGTGGGCAGGACCGGGGCGTCCGCAGCGGCACCTTCGCCGCGGCGCTCGATGCCGCGTGTGGCGCAGCCGTCGGCGCGTCGGACGACGCACGGGAGGAGCTGGCGCCGCGCCTGCGTGGCATGACCGACCGCATGGCGAAGGTGCTGCTGGACCTCGACGGCGTGCGGCGCAACGGGCCGAGTGATCCCACACACCGACTGGCGTCGCACCTCCACCTCTCGATCGACGGGGTCGATGGCGAGGCGCTCACGTTCGCGCTCGATCGTGCAGGGGTCCAGGCGTCCGCGGGTGCGGCGTGCTCCTCCGGGGCGAACAAGGCCAGCCACGTCCTCGACGCCGTCGGCATCGACGGCGACGCGGCGCTGCGACTGAGCGTGGGCTGGACGACGACCGACGACGAGGTCGAGCGGGCACTCGACGTCATCACGGACGTCATCGCGGACCTCCGGGCGGTCGGCGGTGGAGGTGTGGTGTGAAACTCCTCGCGGCCATGAGCGGTGGCGTCGATTCGGCGGTCGCGGCCGCGCTCGCCATCGAGGACGGCCACCACGTCACCGGCGTCCACCTCAAGCTCGCGGACGTTCCACTGTCGGAGCAGGTGCCCGGCCAGGGGTGCTGCACGCTCGACGACGCCCAGGACGCACGGCGCGCCGCGCAGGTCCTCGACATCCCGTTCTACGTCTGGGACCTCGGCGACGTCTTCGTCCGCGAGGTGCAGGAGCCGTTCGCGGCCGGCTACGCGGCGGGCGTCACGCCCAACCCGTGCGTGAGCTGCAACGAGCGCGTCAAGTACCGGGCACTGCTCCGACGAGCACGCGACCTCGGGTTCGACGGGCTGATCACCGGCCACCACGCCCGGGTCGAGCACGCCGACGGCGTGGCGCGGCTCCGTCGTGCCGTCGACCGCGCCAAGGACCAGAGCTACGTGCTCTGGATGGCCACGGGCGAAGAGCTCGCGAGGACCTGGTTCCCGTGCGGGCATCACGCCAAGGCCGATGTCCGCTCGATGGCGGACGAGCGGGGCCTGCGCGTGGCGAACAAGCCGGACAGCTACGACGTGTGCTTCATCCCCGACGGCGACACGGCCGGCTACCTGGCCGCGAAGCTGCCGGCGGTCACGGGCGATGTCGTGGACCTCGACGGTCGCGTCCTCGGCCAGCACGACGGCGTGTGGCGGTTCACCGTCGGGCAGCGCCGCAACCTCGGCCTCGACCACCACGAGCGCCTCTTCGTCCTCGACGTCGACGCGACCCGCAACCGGGTCGTCGTCGGTCCGCGGGAGGCGCTGGCCGTGGGCTGGCTGGAGCTCGGCGACGTCAACTGGATCGCGGGAACGCCACCGGTCGGCCCCGTCGAGGTCCAGCTGCGAGCCCATGGCGCTCCGCTGCCGGGACGGGTGGTCGGGACCCGCATCGAGCTCGACGAGCCCGCCTTCGGCGTCGCGCTCGCACAGAGCGCCGTCGTGTACGACGGCGACGCCTGCCTCGGGGGCGGGAGGATCGTGGCAGCCGAGCGGCCGGCGGTGCTCAGCGGGGC
>JBFHRB010000039.1:0-16569 GCA_041591915.1 Nitriliruptorales bacterium | reverse complement strand
GACGACCTCGCCGAGGTCGAGGGTGAGGGCGAGCCGCCGTCCCTCTAGCGCTCAGCCCCCGATGCGCAGGCCCGTCGCGCGCGATCCGAAGATGGTCGCGTTGACCTCCGGTCCGATCCTCGCCGGGTCCCACTTGCCCTCGGTCGTGATCTCGTTGCCGAGGTGCCAGCCCTGGTAGTGGGCGATCGACGAGCCGACGGCGCGGAACACCTGCCCGGTCACGTGCAGCGCCTCGTCGGACGCGAGCCAGGCGACCATCGGGGCGGAGTTGCCGGGGTTCATCCGGTTGAACTCCTCGCCCTCGAACTCGTCGGCCTCCTTGACCTCGATGTCCTTCATCGCCTCGCCGACCATGCGCGTGAAGCCGCCGGGGGCGATGGCGTTGGCGCGGACGCCGTACCGGCCGAGCTCCAGTGACGAGATGATCGTGAAGGCGGCGATGCCGGCCTTGGCGGCCCCGTAGGCGCCCTGGCCGACGTTGCCGACGAGCCCGGCCGACGAGACGGTGTTGACGATGGCCGCCCGCGGTTGGCGGCCCTCCTTCGACTCGGCGCGCCAGTGCGCGGCGGCGTGGTGCGTGCAGGCCGCCGTGCCCTTGAGGTGCACGCGGATCACGGCGTCCCAGTTGTCCTCGGCCTGTGACGCGATCATCGAGTCGCGCAGGATGCCGGCGTTGTTGACGAGGACGTCGAGGCGGCCGAAGTCCTCGACGGCCTGCTGGACGAGGTTGGCCGCGCCGCTCCAATCGGAGACGTCGTCGTAGTTGGCCGTCGCCTCGCCGCCACGCTCACGGATCAGCTCCGCGACGTGCTCGGCCGGGCGCTTGTCGGCCCCCTCGCCGCTGACCGAGGCGCCGATGTCGTTGACGACGACCTTCGCCCCCTGCGATGCGAGCTCCAGCGCCTCGCCACGGCCGATGCCGTGGCCCGCGCCGGTCACGATCGCGACCTTGCCGTCGAGGATCCCCATGCGTTCCGTCGCTCCCCGCGCCGCTCGGCGGCGCCTCCCGATGCCCGTGGGGCGAATCTGACGACCCGTCAGACTTGCTCGCCCGCCACTACGCTGGTAACCCTACGCACCGTCAGATATCCCTGACAACCATGTCAGGGTTCGTCGGAGAGGGGATCGTCACCGTGGGCGACATCAACGAGTCGATCGGCAAGCCGCTACCACCGTCCAGGGTGGTCATCGAGCGCGGTCCGGTCAGCAACTTCGCCGCTGCCGTGACGGACAAGAGCCCCGTCTACCACGACCCCGAGGCGGCGACGGCTGCCGGGTTCGACGCCATCCCTGCGCCGCCGACCTGGCCGTTCGCGATGGAGAACTGGGGCAAGTACCCCGAGATCCAGCCCGACGGGTCGAGCGACAAGAGCCCGATCATGGCCGCGATCGGCGCGCTCATGCAGAGCGGCGGGCTCATCCTGCACGGCGAGCAGGAGTTCATCTACCACCGGCCGATCCAGGTCGGCGACGAGCTCACCTCCGAGGGTGTCATCGAGGACATCTACGTCAAGGAGGGCAAGTCGAAGATGACCTTCGTCGTCACGCGCAACGACTGGAAGGACGCCAACGGCGAGCCGGTCGTCACCGCGAAGATGACCCTGTTGCACAAGGCCTGAACTCGGTGACGGACAGCGACTACACCTTCCCGTACGAGAAGGAACTCGCCGCCGCCGACCCGCGCCTGCAGGAGGCGCAGGCCAGCTGGCTCAGCGCGATCGACGAGGTCCGCCACCTCGATCGCAAGACCCACCACATCGTCCGGCTCGTCTGCCTCGCCGCCGCCCGCAACCTCGCGGGGGTGGAGCGGCACGCACGTCTCGCCCACGAATCGGGTGCGACGTGGGAGGAGCTGGTCGCCGCCATGTCACTGACGCAGCCGAGCTTCGGCCTGCTGCCGTTCGTCGAGGCCCTGCCCGCCGCGCGGCGGGGGTTCGACGCCGCGCCCGCGACCGAGTCGGACTGACCGACGGGGAGGTCGACCGGTGGAGCCGTTCAAGGTGCTCCCGCGGTGGGACGACCTCACCGAGCCGTTCTGGACCGGCGGCGAGCGGGGGGAGCTGCTCATCGCCCGCTGCGGGGACTGCGGGCACTACACGCACCCGCCGCTCCCGCGCTGCCCGGCCTGCCTGTCCGATGCCATGGCGCCGACCGCCGTCAGCGGCCGCGGCACGGTCCAGACCTTCACGCTGAACGTCCGCGAGTGGAACCCGACCTACACCCACCCCTACGTGATCGCGGTCGTGTCGCTCGAGGAGCAGGCGGACCTGCGCCTGGTGACCAACGTCGTCGGCTGCGACCCGCTCGACGTCTACATCGGGATGCCCGTCCGGGTGGCGTTCGAGCCGCAGGGCAACGCCTGGCTGCCGATGTTCGAGCCGGACGAGGGGGAGGAGCGGCTCCACGCCGCGTCGGTGCCCGAGCACCGCGAGCCCCCGCGCGTCTCCCGGACGGAGGCTCGTCGTGAACGACTCGCCATCGTCAGCGGGATCGGGCAGTCGGAGGTCGGCCGACGCCTCGGTCGGCCGGCCCTCGCACTCACGGTCGACGCCTGCCTCGCGGCCATCGCCGACGCCGGGCTCACGCGCGACGACATCGACGGCCTCGCCAGCTACCCGGGGATCATCGAGGGCGCCACGGACTTCTCCGGGCCGGGCCTCCCCGAGGTGCAGGACGCGCTCCGGCTCGAGCTGTCGTGGCACCGGTCGGGACGCGACGGCGCGGCGCAGTTCTCTGCCATCATCGACGCGGTCGCGGCGGTGGCGATGGGGTTCGCGCGCCACGTCCTCGTCTACCGGACCGTCACGGAGTCGAGCGCCCAGGGCAGTGGCGGACGGTCCGGCATCGGGCTCCCGTCGGGCGGCGGGTCCGGCAAGCGGATCCGCATGGGCGGTGACCTGCAGTGGACGCTGCCCTTCGGCGCGTACTCGGCCGCCAACTGGGCCGCGTGGTACGCGCAACGCGTCATGCACGAGCACGGCCTCACGCGCGAGCAGCTGGCCCAGATCCCGCTGACGGCGAGGGCGAACGCCGCCCGCAACCCGGCCGCGGTCTACCGGGACCCGATGACGCTCGACGACTACCTCGACGTGCGCATGATCTCCACACCACTGTGCCTGTACGACTGCGATGTCCCCGTCGACGGGGCGACGGCCTTCGTCATCAGCCACCGCGACCACGCCGGCAACCTGCCCAGGCCGGCCGTGCGCTTCGAGGCGGTGGGCACGGCGCTCATGGGGCGCCCGTACTGGCAGCACTGGGACGACTTCACCTCGATGGCCGCGCGGGACGCGGGACGGCACCTCTGGACACGCACGGAGCTGACGCCGGCCGACGTCGACGTCGCCGAGCTCTACGACGGGTTCTCCATCCTCACGCTGCTGTGGCTGGAGGCGCTCGGGTTCTGCGGGCCCGGCGAGGGCGGCGCGTTCATCGAGGGCGGGAAGCGGATCGCGCTCGACGGTGAGCTGCCGGTCAACACCCACGGGGGCCAGCTGTCGGCGGGGCGCACGCACGGGTTCGGGTTCCTCCACGAGGCCGTGACCCAGCTCCGTGGTGACGCGGGGGAGCGGCAGGTCGCCGGCGCCGAGGTCGCCGTGGCCGCGGCCGGTGGTGGCCCGCTCGCCGGCGCGCTGCTGCTGGTCCGGGAGCGCTGAGCCCGACAGAGATGTGACAGGCACGCCGGGAGACACCGGCCGAAGCAGGAGAGGGAGCCGATGGGACGGCTGCAGGACAGGGTGGCGATCATCACGGGCGCGGGCCAGGGCATCGGCCTGGCCTACGCCAAGCGCTACCTCGCCGAGGGCGCGAAGGTGGTCGTGGCCGAGATCGACGAGGAGCGCGGTGAGAAGGCGATGGCCGAGCTCGACGGCCTCGGCGAGTCGATGTTCGTGCGGACGGACGTCAGCGACGAGGCCTCGACGCTCGCCTGCGCGGAGGCGACGAAGGAGCGGTTCGGGACCATCGACATCCTCGTCAACAACGCGGCCCTGTACTACGACATCGACAACCGCAACAACTCGATCGAGTACCTGCGTCACGTCTTCGACGTGAACCTGCACGGCGCGTGGCTCATGATCCGTGCCGTCGCGCCGACGATGGTCGAGCAGCGGTGGGGCCGGATCATCAACCAGTCCTCCGGCGCTGCCTACATGTACGTGATCCCGCCGCTCAAGGAGCCCTCCTTCAAGGAGGTCGCGGCCTTCTCGTACAGCCAGACCAAGCACGGGGTCATCGGCCTCACGAAGTTCATGGCAGGCCAGCTCGGGCCGTTCAACGTGACGGTGAACTGCATCTCTCCGGGCGTCACCATGACGGAGGCGACGAAGAAGGTGGTGCCCGAGAACCTGCTCGGCATGGCCCACCTGATGACGGCCATGCAGCGCTCGCTCGAGCCCGAGGACCTGGCCGGCACGGCTGTCTTCTTCGCCAGCGAGGACGCCAACCTGATCACCGGGCAGGTGCTCTGCGTCGATGCGGGTGCCCAGATGCCGGCCTGACCCCAGTAGGCTTTCCCTGACACGAGCGTCAGGGTCGGGAGGAGCGCCCGTGGACATCCGCGAAGCCGTCATCGTCGACGCGATCCGGACGCCGATCGGCCGTCGCGGCGGGCAGCTGAGCAACCAGCACCCGGTCGACCTGCTCGCCCACGTGCTCAACGCCGTGATCGATCGCACGGGCGTCGACGCCGACCGCATCGATGACGTCATCGCGGGCTGCGTCACCCAGGTCGGCGAGCAGTCGACGAACTTCGCGCGCAACGCCGTCGTCGCGGCGGGCCTGCCGCAGACGATCCCCGCGACGACCGTGGACCGCCAGTGCGGATCCTCCCAGCAGGCCGTGCACTTCGCGGCCCAGGGCGTGATGGCCGGCGCCTACGACCTCGTCCTCGCGTGTGGTGCGGAGTCGATGTCGCGCATCCCCATGGCCTCGAACGTCCGCGGTGGCACGGGGCCGTTCCCGCCGAGCTTCCTGCGCAACGCCGACCTGAAGCTGCAGTTCCAGGTGTCCGAGAAGATCTGCGAGGACTTCGGCATCAGCCGTGAGGACCTCGACGCCTACTCGGTCGAGTCGCACCGCCGGGCCCACGAGGCCACGACCTCGGGGCACTTCGCCCGGGAGATCGTCGGGGTCCCGCTGGTCGGTGACGATGGCGAGCCCACCGGCGAGGTCATGACGGCGGACGAAGGGATCCGGCCCGGCACGGACCTCGAGACCCTCGCCGGGTTGCGAGCGGTCGTCGAGGACTCGCCCCGAATCACGGCCGGGAACTCGTCGCAGGTCTCCGACGGCGCGGCGGCGATGCTCATCGCCTCCCGGCAGACCGCCGAGGAGCTCGGCCTGCCCATCCGCGCGCGGTTCACCCACTTCACGGTGGCAGCCGACGACGCCACCTGGGTCCTCACGGCCCCGAACCCGGCGACCCGCAAGGCCCTCAAGCGCTCCGGGATGGAGATCGGCGACTTCGATGCGTTCGAGGTCAACGAGGCCTTCGCCGCCATCGCGCTGATGTGGGCGCGCGAGTTCCGGCCCGAACCGGAGAGGCTCAACCCGCGAGGCGGCGCCATCGCCATCGGGCATCCGCTCGGCTGCTCGGGGGTGCGGCTCATGACGACCCTGCTCAACCACCTCGAGGCGACGGACGGCCGCTTCGGCCTCCAGACGATGTGCGAGGGCGGCGGCCAGGCGAACGTGACCATCATCGAGCGGCTCGGCTGAGACGCCGCCGGCAACGAGGACGACGACATGCCGATCCACTACGAGACCCACGACGACGGCCACATCGTGCTCATCACGATCGACCGCCCAGAGCGGCGCAACGCGCTCGACCTCTACCACTTCTCGGACCTGGCCAAGGCGTGGCGACGGTTCGACGAGGACGAGCAGGCCTGGGTCGCGATCGTCACGGGCGTCGACGACGCGTTCTGCGCCGGCGCGGACCTCAAGGACTTCATCCCCCAGGTGACCGAGCTGCAGAAGAAGATCCAGGACGGCGAGGTCGGCGAGATCGACGGGATCCGGCTCGAGGACTCGGTCGACGCCGTCCTGCGGGACTCGCAGGTCTACAAGCCGATCATCGCGGCCGTGAACGGCCCGTGCGTCGCCGGCGGGATGGAGATGCTCGGCGGCATCGACATCCGACTCGCGTGCCCCGAGGCCGTGTTCGGCGTCCTCGAGCCACGGCAGGGCCTGTTCGCCGGCGGCGGCACGACCGCCCGCCTGCCGCGTCAGGTGAGCTACGCACACGCGATGGAGATCCTGCTCACGGCGGACAAGATCCCCGCGCAGCGGGCCTACGAGATGGGGCTCGTCAACGAGGTGATCCCGCGCGAGGACCTGCTCAACGCCGCGTTCGAGTGGGCACGACGGATCACCAAGAACGCGCCCCTGGCCGTGCAGGCGACGAAGGAGTCCGTCGTCCGCGGGCTCAAGACCTCGCTCGACGAGGCGTACAAGATCGAGATGAAGCTCGCGAACCGCGTGTTCCGCTCCGAGGACGCCAAGGAGGGGCCGCGAGCCTTCGCCGAGAAGCGGGCGCCCGAGTGGAAGGGCCGCTGACGTGACGGTCGACCCCCGCACGCCGTGCATCATCGGCGTCGGCCAGCGCACGTGGCATCCCGGCACGGACGCGCCCGAACCTCTCGAGATGTGGGCGCTCTGTGCCGAGGACGCGATCGCGGACGCGGAGGGCTCGGGTGACGTCCGCCGGCACGTCGACTCCGTGCAGGTCGTCTACTGCCAGTCGTGGCCGTACGACGACCCGCCCGGTCGGCTCGGTGCCCGTCTCGGTGTCTCGGCGGCGCACACGCACTACTCGGGCATCGGCGGTGAGACCCCGCAGGCACTCGTCGACACCACGGCGGCCCGGATGCTCGCGGGTGAGCTCGAGCTCGCGCTGATCGCCGGCGGTGAGGCCCTGTTCACCAGGCGACAGTTGAAGAAGGCGGGGGAGCGGCCGGCCTGGTCGCACCGCAACCCCGAGAAGGCGCCCTTCCCGATCCCCTACCGGTACCCGGCCAGCGAGATCGCGCACCAGGTCTTCCAGGCGTACACAGCGTTCGCGCTGCTGGACTCGGCCTGGGCCGCGCGTGAGGGCCTGTCGCCACGGCAGCACGCGGACGAGGTCGGGGCCACGTACGCGCCGATGACGGCGGTGGCTGCCGCGACGCCCGAGGCCTGGTTCCGCGCGGTCTCCTCGGCCGAGGAGCTCGCGATCCCGACACCGGACAACCGCCTCGTCGTGCACCCCTACACCAAGCGCACCGTGGCCGTGATGGACATCGACCAGGCCGGGGCGCTGCTGCTGGCCACGCACGCCAGGGCGGACCAGCTCGGCGTCCCGGCAGACCGGCGCGTGTACCTGCGGGGGAGTGGGTGGGCGCGCGGGCCCTGGGTCATCGCGCAGCGGCCTCGGCTCGCCTCCTCGCCCGGCCTCCGAGCCGCGGGCGAGGCGGCCTTCGGCACGGCGGGCATCGGCGCGGACGACGTCGAGTTCGCGGACCTGTACTCGTGCTTCCACTCGTCCGTGCGGTTCGCCCAGGAGGCGCTCGGCCTCGACAAGCTGCCGACCGTGACGGGTGGGCTGCCCTTCTTCGGCGGTGCGGGCAGCTGCTACGTCCTGATGTCGCTGGCGCACCTGTCCCGGCGGCTCCGCGAGCACCCAGGTGCCGCGGGTGTCGCCACCGGGGTCGGGATGCACATGACCAAGCACCGCGTCGGCGTCTACTCGACCGAGCCGGGGGTGTACGCGCCGCCGGATGGGGACGCGGTCCAGGCCCGGGTGCCGCAACCGAAGCCGCTGGTCGAGGAGCCGAGCGGGGACTGCCGTGTCGCGGCCATCACCGTCGAGTTCGGACGCGACCTGGCGCCAGCGCGTGCCCTGGCGATCATCGACCTCCCGGACGGCGGCCGGGCCTACGCGCAGTCCACCGATCCCGACCTCATGGAGGCTGCCGTGACGAGTCGGCTCGTGGGCAAGCCCGGCCACGTCGACACCGATGCCGCGGGGATCGCCACGCTCACGATGTGAGGCTCAGACCCCGAGCGCGTCGGCCACTGATCGGTGGGACTCCGCGGTCGTCCCGAACAGCAGCGCGTTCGCGCGGGCCCGCTTCGCCCAGAGCTGGAGGTCGTGCTCCCACGTGAAGCCGATCCCGCCATGGAGCTGGATGCCGGCTCGCGCGGCCTCGTTCGCGGCCTCGCTCGCGGCGGCCTTGGCCATCCCCACGGCCAGCGGCCAGCGGTCGTCGCCCTCGGCGAGCGTGAGCGCTGCGAACCACGTGGTCGCCCTGGCCTTCTCGACGAGCACGTGCACGTCGGCGAGCTGGTGCTTGACCGACTGGAAGCTCCCGACCGGCACGCCGAACTGCTCCCGGGCGCTCGTGTGGGCGACGGTGAGGTCGAGGATCGCCTGGCACACCCCGACGGTCTCGGCGGAGAGGGCGAGTGTCGCCGTTGCCACCACCGGTGTGGGGTCGGCGTCGAGGGGCTCCGCCGGGGTCGTGTCGAAGTGCACCGTCGCCACGGGGCGTCCGGGGTCGAGGGAGGCGGCCGGGACGACGTCCGCGTCGGCGAGCGCCGCGTCGAACAGTCGTGGGCCGTCGGCCGACGCCGCCTCGACGACGATCCGGTCGACGTGCACGGCGTCCATCACCACCGTCGCCTCGCCCGTGAGACGGCCGTCCTCGGCGCGCACGTTCGTCGTGGGTCGTGCCGCGAGGGTGCCCGTCACCGTGCCGACGGCGACGTCGGCCGCGCGGTCCGCCCCGACGGCGGGCAGGTACTGCGAGATGGTCGTCAGGAGCGGACCGGGCGCGCACGCGCGACCCAGTTCCTCCGCGAGCAGCGCGAGTTCCACCGGGCCGAACCCGATGCCGCCGGCGTCCTCGGGCACCGTGAGGGCGGGCCATCCGAGCTGCACGACGGTCTGCCAGAGGGCGTCGCGACCCACGCCCTTCTCGACGACCTCACGCACGAGGGTCGGCGGACACTCCTTGACGAGGACCTCGCGGATCGAGGCGCGCAGGCCCTGCTGGTCGTCCGTGAGGGCGAGGTCCACGCGCTACTTCTTCTCGGCCGGGGCGCTGTGCCTCGTCTGCTTCGTGCCGCCGAACAGCCCGTCGTGGAGCACGGTCGCGAGCACCTCGACGATGTCGTCCTTCTCGAAGGCGATCTGACGCGTGAAGATGTAGTAGTTGAAGCGCTCGATCATCGCGACGAACGCGAGGGCGGCGATCCCCGGGTTGAGCTTGTGGTGGGGATCGGCCTCGGAGATCCGGTCCGCGAGGCTGCCGGCGAACGATGCGAGCACCTGCTGCCCCTCGCCCCGGAAGGCGCCCGAGGTCTCGGCCTCGGTCCAGGCCTGGATGACGGGCCCGTAGTAGCGGTAGAGGTCCACGAACTCGCTGAGCCATCCGCTCAGCGCCGCGTACCCCTCGTCGCCGGGCGTGACCGGTGGCAGCCGCTCCGCCAGGTGGGCCATCTCCTCCGCGCAGTCCTGCATCAGCGCCAGGAGGAGGTCCTCCTTGTTGGAGAAGTAGAGGTAGAAGGTCCCATGGCTGGTCTTGGCGAGCTTGACGATGTCGTCGACCCGCGCCTGGTGGTAGCCCTTCTTGCCGAAGACCTTCATCCCGGCCTGCTGGAGCTTGCGCATGGTCTTCTTGCCCTGCGCACGCAACTCACGCTCACGCGCCGGTGCCCCGCCGCGGTGGTTGCTGCGGTCGACCGGCGCCTCGGTGGTCTCTTCCCTGCTCTCTCCCATGGCGCGAGCGTAGCCGTCAGGCGATCCCTGACGTCGGCGTCAGTGGGACGGGTAGCCACCACCGCCGTGCGTCGCGTCGAGGGCGTCGCGATCGACCTGGCCGCCCGAGGTGCGGGGAAGCGCGTCGACGAACGTCACGCCCTTGGGCTTCTTGTACGACGCGATGCGCTCCTTCGCGAAACCGATCAGCTCGTCGGCGTCGACGTCGTTGCCCGGGTGCAGCACGACGATGGCGTGCACGTTCTGGCCCCACTCGGGGTCGGGGACGCCGATGACCGCGACCTCCCTGACGGCCGGGTGCTGCACGAGGCAGCCCTCGACCTCGGCCGGGTAGATGTTCTCGGCCGCCGACTTGATGATGCGCGTCATCGGCCCGACGAACTCGACCGTCCCGGTCTCCGTGCGGCGGCCGAGGTCGGCCGTGTGGTGCCAGCCATCGCGTTGGCGTCGTGAGGTCTCCTCGTCGTCGCCCCAGTAGCCGTTCATGACGGTGATCCCGCGGACGACGATCTCGCCCGTCTCGCCGGCCGGGACGTCCCGGCCCCCGGGATCCACGATCCGCACCTGCACGCCGGGGGCTGCGCGGCCCGCCATGCCGCCGCCGTCACCGAACGCCGCCCACGTCGCGATGCCCGCGATCTCGGTCTGGCCATACCCGCCGGGACGGCGGATCCACGGGCTGCGCTCCTCGCTGATCAGGTCATCGAAGCCCTCGATGCCCATCTTCATGGTCTTGAGGGAGGACAGGTCGTACGTCTCGTCGAGGTCGGCGATGCCCTTGGCGGTCGGCCACATGAGGAACGCCCCGTCGCAGCCTTCGTCCTGGACCAACCGGGCGATCTCCGCTGGCTCGCTGCGGGGTGTGAAGACGTTGTTGCCGCCGAGCACGAACGTCGCGAGCGTGGTCATGAACGTCGCCATGTGGAACAGCGGGCCGCAGTTGAGGTACGTGTAGTCGCCGTCGATGCGCTGGACGAGGGCGGTCACGAGCCCCTGGTGGACCAGCCCGTCGTGGCGCAGGAGGGCGCCCCGTGGTCGCCCGGCGAAGGCGGCCGTGTACATCATCAGCACGGAGTCGGACGGGAGCGCGGGGCTCGGACCCCCATGCGGAGTCGCCGCGGCCACGAGGCCGTCGTACTCGGTGGTGTGCTCGATCCAGGTGGCCGCGTGCTCCGAGGCGTCGCGTGCCTTGGCCACCACGTCCCCGAGCTCCTCGGCCTGCCACAGGACGACGGCGGGCGTCGCGTCATCGAGGAGGAAGGCGAGCTCGTCGGCGGAGGAACGCCAGTTCGCCGGGACGAAGATGGCCCCGAGCCGCGCGCAGGCCAGCAGGCCCTCCAGCAGCCGGTGGCAGTTCTGGGCGAACCACAGCACGCGCTCGCCCTCACCGACGCCGCGCTCGGCCAGCACGGTCGCGAGCCGCGCGACGCGGTGCTCGAGCTCGGGCCAGGTCGCCCGGTGGTCGCCGCAGACCGTTGCCGTTCCCTGCGGGCGACCGCGGGCGTGCTCCGACAGGACGTCGGCGAGCGTGGTCGAGTGCACGGGCTCCCCCTCGGTCAGCGGCTCACCAGCCCTTGAAGTCCGGGTCGCGTCGCTCCACGAAGGCGCGGACGCCCTCCTTCATGTCCTCGGTCGTGGTGACCAGCTCCTGGCCCCACGCCTCCTCCTTGAAGGCGGTCTCACGGTCGACGTCGAGCGCGTGGTTGACCAGCCGCTTGGTGATCGCGATCGCCTTGGTCGGGCCGGAGGCCAGCCGCTGCGCCCACTCCTCGACGGTCTTGTCGAACTCGGCCTCGGGGACGGCACGGTTGACCAGTCCCATCCGCTCGGCGTCCGCCCCCGACACGTCGTCGCCGAAGAACATGAGCTCCTTCGCCCGTTGCGGACCGATGAGCCTCGCCAGCATGTACGCGCCCCCGGCATCCGGTGCGATGCCGCGCCGCACGAACACGGAGATCAGGCGGGCGTCATCCCTCGCGATGACCAGGTCGCAGGCGAGTGCGAGGTGCAGCCCACCTCCGGCGGCGATGCCGTTGACCGCAGCGATGACCGGCTTCTCGCAGTCGAGGATCGAGGCGACCAGGCGCTGCCAGCCGCGCTCGATCATGCGCGCGACCTCGCCCTGCGCCCGCTCGGGCGCGCCCTCGGGGCGGTCGGGCGCCTTCTTCGCCCCGCGGAGGTCGGCGCCGGTGCAGAAGCCCTTGCCGGTCCCGGTGACGACGACGGCCCGGACGTTGAGGTCGGCGCTCGCCTCGTGCATCAGGTCGCCGACCCGGTCGCGCATGTCGCCCGTGAGGGCGTTGCGTGCCTCCGGGCGGTCGATGGTCAGGCGGCCGATCCCGTCCGCCACCTCCCAGCGGACGAGTTCCTCCAGGGAGCGTTCGTCGGTCACGCGTTGGTCCTCCGGTGGGGCGGTCTTCGTTCGTCTCTCCGAGACGTGACCGTATCTGACGAGGTGTCAGGTACAGGCGTCGCGCCTCGTCTGGTTGCGGCTCTCAGCGGGCGATGACGAGGGCGTCCAGCGCCACCACGCCATCGGGTCGGACCAGGAGCGGGTTGATGTCGACCTCGGCGATGTCCCCGGCGAGGTCGAGCGCCATCGCCTGGGCGCGCACGATGACGTCGGCGAGCGCGTCGAGGTCGACCGGCTCGGAGCCGCGCGTGCCGCGCAGGAGCGGGAAGCCCTTCACCTCGCGGATCATCCGATGCGCCTCGTCGCGGCCGAACGGCGGGACGCGGAAGGTGACGTCCTCGAGCACCTCGACGAAGACCCCGCCGAGACCGAACATCACGACCGGCCCGAAGACCTCGTCGCGCGAGATGCCGACCACGCACTCGACGCCGCCACGCTCCATCGGTCCGACGAGCACGCCCTCCAGTTCCGTGCCGTGGGGGACCTTGCCCGCGATCTCGTCGTAGGCCTCTCCGACGGCGCTCGGCGCCACGCCCACCTTCACGAGGCCGAGGTCGGACTTGTGCAGAAGCGTCGGCCCGCAGGCCTTGAGCACCACGTCGCCACCGATCGCGTCCGCGGCGGCGACGGCCTCGTCCCGCGTGGTGGCGAGGGTGTCGGAGGTGACCGGGATGCCGTAGGCCGCGAGTGCCTGCTTCGAGTGGTGCTCGGAGAGGGCGGCGCCGGGGACCAGCAGCTCGCGGATTCGAGCCGCGCCCGCGTCCTCCGTGAGGCGTGGCTCGGCGAACGGCGAGACGTAGCGGGCGCGGAAGTCGTGGTAGTCGAAGTAGGCCCGCGCAGCGCGGACGCAGTTCTGGAAGGTCCGGAAGACCGGGAGCTGGCTGTTGAGCAGGATGTCGCGGTAGGCGGCCTCGTCCCCGACGGGCGAGCCCCACACGACGAAGATCGGGGTGTCGTGCTGCTCGCTCGCCGCCACGAGGTGGCGGGCGAACGGCTCCGAGATCGTCGGGACGACGCCGGTGATGGGCACGATGAGCAGGCCGACGTCGGGGTCGGTGAGGATGGCATCGAGGATCGCCGGGCCGGAGGGCTCGCGGCCGCTCACACCGCCGCCGGAGTCCACCGGGTTGTCGACGCGCAGGTAGTCGGGGATGAACTCGCGCAGGCGGGCCTGCGTCTGCTCGCCGAGCGTGGTCAGGCGGAGCCCGGCGTGTGCGGCCATGTCCGCCATGTGCGCCGAGGTGCCCCCCGAGATCGAGTAGATGGCGACGCCGTCGCCCTTCGGCGGCGACGTCCGCGCGAACATCGAGGCGATGTCCTGGAGCTCGTCCAACCCGTCGACGCGCGTCACCCCGTACTGGCGGAAGGCCGCGTCGACGACGGCGTCGGCGCCGGTGAGGTGGCCGGTGTGGCTCTTCGCCATGTCCGCGCCCTCGTCGGTCCGGCCGACCTTGACGCACGTCAGCGGGACACCCTGTTCGAGGGCGCTGTCGAGCGCCAGCAGCAGCGTGCGTCCGTCCTTGAACCCCTCGAGGTACGCGGCGAGGGACGCGACCTCCGGGTCGCGCGCGAAGTGGCGGATGAAGTCGGCGACCTCGAGGTCGGCCTCGTTGCCGACCGGGGCCCAGTGGCTGAGTCGGACACCGAGGTCCTGCGCCTGGAAGATCGGGCGGCCCTGGTGGCCGGACTGGGTGATCAGCGCGATCGCCCTGCCGGGGTTGTCGGCGAACTGCTCGAAGGCGTTGAGGTTGGTGTTGGGGCCGAGCAGGTGGAGGTCGCTCGCGGCGATCAGGTCCTCCAGCTCGGCCTGGGCCTCGTCGCCGCCCTCGACCTCGGCGAACCCCGCGGCGAACACGACCGCGAAGGCGGCCTTCTTCTCGATGACGTCCGGCAGCACGTCCATGACGTTGACCGTGAGGATCGCGGCGAGGTCGATCTCTCCCGGCACGTCGAGCACGGAGGGGTAGCAGGGCACGCCGTCCACGGACTCCCGCCTGGGGTGCACCGGGATCGCCTCCGCGCCATTGGCCTCCGCCCAGCTGCGGATCTTCCGCCACATCGCCGAGTTCGGCTTGCGGTCGGAGTCCGACGCGCCGATCGCGACGACCCGCTTCGGACGGAAGAAGCGGTCGAGGTCCACGTCGCGCAGGGCCACGGGGCGCCCCGAGACGTCGAGCGGCTGGCCCGGTACTCCCCGGTCCGGATGCGTGGCGGCCACAGTGCCTCACTGGTCGTTCGTGACGACGCCGACTCTAGCCTGACACGCGTGTCAGGGTTCTGTCGCGGTGTCGGCGTCGACCCGTGTGCGGCGTGCGGCGCCGGCGTTACGGTTGCTCCTCACTGGTGACCGGGGGTCGGCGTTGGAGTGGAAGCGGATCGGGCGCGGGGCGGTGACCTCGGGTGCCGTCCTGTGGTCGAGCTTCATGGGCCTGACCGCCACCCTCGGCCTGGTGCAGCACGGCGTCTCGCCCGAAACGCTGTTGCAGGCCGGGTTCTTCGGCGTCCTCGCGGCCATCCCGGCACCGTGGTACGCCAAGCGCCTGCGAGGCTGGCGTCGCGGACGGAACGCGCGCAGGGCCGAGCGGGCTGCCCGACGCATGCAGGAGCGGCTGGCCGCGCTGCCGCCGGACATCCGCCCCGACTGGCAGCGGCTGATCGAGGCGCGCGAGCTGGTCACCGACCTGGCCGTCGAGGGCCTGGTGTCGACCGATGCGCTGGTCGAGACCGAGGAGCTCGTCCTCGACCTCGAGCGCGTGCTCGCCCTGGACGAGCGGACGGATGCGCTCGGAGGCAGGCCATCAGGGGCGCTGCGGGAGCAGGTCCGCGGGCTGGCCGACCTCCTGGTCGCGTTGGCCGACGAGGCGGTCGACCACCGTGCGGCCATGACGGCCGAGGCCCCGGCGCCCGCGACGCTCGACGAGGCCCGCGAGCGGCTCGCGACGGAGCGGACGGCGATGACCGAGGTGAGGTCGTTGCTGCCGCCGGACGTCACGGACGGGCGATCGCGGGATGAGGAGCCTCCGCAGCTCGCCTGAGCCGGCGGCCCGCTAGAGCACCTGCGCGAGGGCGACGACCACGACCATCCCCACGAGCAGCGTCGCGACGACGTTCTTCGTGAACCACGCCACGGCGAAGGCGGCGAGGCCGGCGAGCAGCTCCGGGCTCAGCGGATCGAGCGCCCCGCCCGGTCGCAGGAGCGGTGGCGTGACCAGCGCCGCGAGGGCGGCCGGCGGGATCATCCGCAGCGCGACTCGCACCCTGTCCGGCAACTGCTCGGCCCGATCCGCGAAGAGCCAGAGAACGACGCGGATCGCGTAGGTCCCGGCCCCTGCGAGCGCGATCGTCAGCCATGCCGCCTGGACACGCGTCATGGCGAGTCCCCGTCGCTGGCCGGATCGCCGTGGGCGGTCGACGTCGTGCTGCGCTCGGCGACCACGACGCCGGTCACGATCCCGGCGAGGGCAGCCAGCGGCATGCCGAGGTTCGCCGGCAAGGGGGCCGCGACCACCGCGATCGCGCCCGACGCCACCGCCGCGGCGATGGCCGGGCGGTCGGTCAACGCGGGCCGCAGCAGCGCGATGAACATCAGCGGGATCGCGAAGCCGAGAGGGATGCTGTCGGGGATCGTCGCGCCGACGAGGGCTCCGCCGATCGTGGAGAGCTGCCACGGGATCCACATCGTCAGCCCCGCCCCCAGGTAGTAGGCGAAGGGGTGGGGGTCGGTGCCCTCGCGGAAGCGCAGGATCGCCACCGCGTACGCCTGGTCGGTCAGGAGGTACGCGCCGCCGAGGCGCCGGCGCAGCGGCCACCGGCCGACGTGCGGGGCGAGCGATGCCGCGTACATCAGCATGCGCAGGTTGATGACGAGCGCCGTCATCACGGCGATGGCGACCGGCGCGTCCTGGCCGAGCAGCCCGATCGCGGCGAGCTGTGACGCCCCGGCGAAGACGATCGTCGAGAAGCCGACCGCGCCCTGGACCCCGATCCCGATCTCCACCGCGGCGGCCCCCGCGACCAGCCCGAACGGCACCACGCCCAGGACGATCGGCAACAGCGACGCGACCCCCGCGCGGAACGAGGCGCGCGGCGAGTCGGGGGCCGGGTCGGCCTGCGGGGCAGCGGTGGGGTTCGTCACGGCCGCGGAGCCTACGTAGCGACCGGGTGCGCACGTCTCCGTAGTTCGGGCTGTGGTCGGGGCGTTGGAACTCCGTAGCTGTGACGGAGGTCGGCCACGGCGGGGGAGGGGATTCTCACCTCGTCACCGTGCACCACCGATGAGAGAGGGGAACCGCGATGACACCGAAGAGCAGCAAGTACAAGCGGAGCGCCGCCGCGATCGTCGCGGCAACGCTCGCCACCGGGATGCTGGCCGTGCCCGTCGCCTCGAGCGCGAAGG
>JBFHRB010000038.1:0-16626 GCA_041591915.1 Nitriliruptorales bacterium | reverse complement strand
GCGTTCCGCGTCGAGGCGTGGCAGGGGCTGTTCGCCGAGGTCGCCCTCGACGTCGACGCCGACGTGGCCGCGTTCCTGTTCCACGCGACGGAGTTCGCCAACGAGGCGCTGTGGGGGACGCTGTCGGCCACCATGCTCGTTCACCCCAAGCAGCTCAAGGACGTCGAGATCGAGGCGGCCGTCGACCGTGCCGTCCGCGACCTGCGGTACGGCTCGATCGGCATCAACGTGTGGGCTGCCGTGAGCTACGGCATGGGCTCGACGACGTGGGGCGGGTTCCCGGGCCACACGCGCACGGACATCCAGTCCGGACAGGGCGTGGTCAACAACACCTACCTCATCGGTTCGCCGCAGAAGACCGTGGTGCAGGCCCCGTGGATGCTCGGCAAGAAGCCGCCGATGAGCTACGACGCCAAGACCTTCCCGGCCATGGCCCGCAAGCTCACCCTGCTCGAGGGCAACGCCGACTGGAAGCAACTCCCGGGCATCGTCATCGACGGCCTCCGCGCCTGACCGGCGGGCGCGGCCTGGCCGTGCCGAAGGGCCCAGCCAGAGCGGGTCGCCCGTTCCCAGCCGGACCTCCCCGCCCGGGCGTACGCTCGACTGGCTGTCGACACGTGAGGTCCCAGTGGCGGACACGGCCGCGGTCCACGGGCACGACCACGATCATGGGCACGATCACGGGCACGACCACCACCAGCGGCACGACCCGGCGCGCGACGACCCGGCGATCCGAGCGCACGCGATCGCCTTCGCGTACGACGGGTCGCCCGCCGTGGCCGGGATCAGCTTCGAGGTGCAGCCGGGCGAGGTGCTGGGCTTCCTCGGACCCAACGGGGCCGGGAAGTCGACCACGATCAAGATGCTCACCGGCCAGCTCGTGCCGGATGCCGGGACGATCGAGGTGCTCGGCATGGGCATGCCGAAACGTCGCAACGAGGTCCAGGCCCGGATGGGCGTCGTCTTCGAGGAGAAGAACCTCTACGAGGAGATGACCGGCATCGCCAACCTTCGGTTCTTCGCCGAGCTGTTCGGCACCGAGGTCGACACGGACGCGCTGCTCGAACGGGTCGACCTGCGGGACCGTGGCGAGGATCGGGTCGCGGACTACTCGAAGGGCATGCGGCAGCGCCTGATGGTGGCGCGGGCGCTCGTGAACCGCCCCGACGTGCTCTTCCTCGACGAACCGACGGACGGCCTCGATCCCGTGTCGGCGCGGGCTGTCCGCGAGCTGATCCGCGACGAGGCCCGGCGCGGTGCCGCCGTGGTCCTGACGACCCACGACATGCACGAGGCCGACGACCTCAGCGACCGGGTCGCGTTCATCGACGAGGGGCGCGTCATCGCGATGGACACGCCGGAGAGCCTCAAGCTCGAGTACGGCCAGCGCAGCGTCCGCGTGCGCCGACGCGTCGGCGATGCCGTCGAGGAGGAGGTCATCGGCCTGGATGACGACGGCGCGGCCGATCGCGTGCGCGACGCGGTGGCGCGGGAGGGGCTCCTGACCGTGCACACGGACGAGGCGACGCTCGAGGACATCTTCGTCCAGCTCGCCGGCCGCGGGCTCGTGTGATGAACGGCCGCGTCGTCTGGGCGATCCTCAAGAAGGACCTGTGGGCCTTCTCTCGCGATCGCCTCTGGATGACGCTCACCGTCATCGGGATCGCGTTCTACGTGATCGTCTACTGGCTGCTGCCCGACACCGTGGACGAGTCGCTCAAGCTCGGGTTGCACGCGCCCGGCCTCGAGGACGTCCTGGGCACGGCGCTCGCGGGTGCTCCCGAACAGGGCCTCGCGGTGACGACGTTCTCCACCGAGGAAGCCCTCGCCTCGGCCCTCGAAGCCGGCGACGGCGATCTCGTCGCCGGGCTCGCGATCCCCGAAGGCTTCATCGCGGACGTGCGCGCCGGCGCCCGGCCCGTCGTCACGCTGTACGTCCCGGGCGAGGCGCCCGCCGAGGTTCGCGATGCCATCGGCGGGTTCGCGTCCGAGCTGGCCTTCGCGATCGCCGGGACACCCCCGCCCGCTGATGTGCCAGGACTCACCGAGGTCGTGGTGGGCCGTGACCGCGCCGGCGACCAGGTGACGTTGCGCGAGAGCTTCCGGCCGATCTTCGTGTTCTTCGCACTGATGATCGAGGTGTTCGCCCTCGCCGCCCTGGTCGCTGGCGAGATCTCGCGCCGCACGGTCGTGGCGCTGCTCGTGACACCCGCACGGCTGGTCGACTTCCTCGCGGCCAAGACGATCCTCGGCACGCTGCTGGCCTTCGCCGAGGCCGTCCTCCTCATGGCACTGCTCGACGTGCTCGGGGTCGGCACGGGCCCGCTGCTCGTCACGCTCCTGCTCGGGTCGGTCCTCGTCACGGGGATCGGGCTGCTGGCCGGCTCCTCGGGCAAGGACTTCCTCGGGATCATCTTCTACGCCATGGCCTTCGTCCTGCCCCTGGCGGTCCCGGCCTTCGCGGTGCTGTTCCCGGGCACGGCGGCGGCCTGGGTCCGGATGCTGCCGACCTACGGCCTCGTCAACGCCATCGTCGGCATCACCACCGAGGGAGCCGGCTTCGGGGACATCGCCGGTGACCTCGCCGCCCTCGTCGTGTGGTGCTTCGTCTCGCTGGCCATCGGGCTGCTGGTGCTGCGGCGAAAGGTGGCGACGCTGTGAAGACGTCCAACGTCCTGATGTTGCTGCGCAAGGACCTGCGGCTCGGCCCCCGCTCGCCACTGTTGCTCTACGCGCTCGTCCTCCCGGTGTTGCTGACCCTGCTCGTCCGCGGGGTCTTCGGCAGCCTGTTCGACCCGCAACCGCGGCTCGGCATCGTCGATCTCGGCGGGTCCGAGCTGACGGTCCAGGCCGAGGCACTCGACGGGTTCGACGTTGTCGTGCTCACCGACGCGGACGCCCTGCGGCGTCAGGTCGAGGACAACGACCTGGACGGGGGCCTCGTGATCCCGCCGGGCTTCGACGACGCCGTGCGCGCCGGAGAGCGACCGGGGCTGGAGTTCGTCGTCGGGGGCGAATCGCTCGCCTCCAATCGCATCCTGATCGCGGTCACGACCCTCGACCTGATCCGGCGGGTCGCCGGCGAGGAACCGCCCGCCGAGGTGCGGATCGTGACCATCGGCGACGAGGGACTCGCCATCGAGACGCGCCTCGTCCCGGCCCTGGTGATGCTCGCGGTCGCCATCGCGGGCGTGATGGTCTCGGCCGCATCGCTGATCCAGGAGAAGGAGAAGCGCACCCTCGACGCGCTGCTGGTCACCCCCGTCTCCATCTTCGACGTCCTCGCCGCGAAGGGGGCGATGGGCGCGCTGCTGGCTGTGCTCACCGGCGTCGCGACCCTGCTCCTCAACGGGGCCCTGGGGCCCGCCCCGATCGCGCTGACCTTCGCCGTCCTGATCGGCGCGGTGATGATGGCGGAGATCGGCCTCCTCCTCGGCATCTGGTCCAAGGACCAGAACACGATGTTCACGGCCTGGAAGTCCGGCGGGATCCTCATCCTCTTCCCGGCCATCTTCTACGTCTGGCCGGGGCTGCCGGCGTGGATCGCGAAGCTGGGGCCGACCTACTACTTCCTGCAGCCGATGTTCGCGCTGTCCATCGAGGGCGCCTCGCTCGGCGACGTCGCACCCCAGCTCGCGGTCGGGCTGCTCATCTGTGCCGCGCTCGTCCCGGCCGTGATCGCGGCAGGTCGGTGGCTCGAAGGGGCGCGGGGGAGCGGTGCCGCGGCCGCGCCCGCGGTGGAGGTCGAGGCCGAGGAGCTGGCCGAGGTCTGAGTCGTCGTGGACGGCGCCTGGCCCACTAGGCCGGCGCGATCACCCGGCAGTACTCGTCGCAGTCGGCTGGGTCCAGGCTCCTGGCGCGCTCCTTGAGGCCGCGGAGCTGGCTGCGGAGGTCACGCAGCTCGCGCAGTCGCTCCTCGACCTCGGCGAGCCGCTCGTCGATGA
Organism: Nitriliruptorales bacterium; assembly: GCA_041591915.1. Lineage (GTDB taxonomy): Bacteria > Actinomycetota > Nitriliruptoria > Nitriliruptorales > Nitriliruptoraceae > JBFHRB01. The sequence continues at coordinate 12,682 of JBFHRB010000038.1, read as the reverse complement.
GCGTCTCGACGTGTCGGCAGGGCGCATCGCCGTCGTCGCGGATCGCGAGCACCTGGCCGATCTGGGCGAGCGTGAGGCCGGCCGCCTGGGCCTCCTTGATGAAGGTGACGCGATCCACGACGGCCGGGTCGTAGTCGCGGTAGCCACCGTCGGTCCGCGCCGGCTCGGAGATCAAGCCGCGCCGTTCGTAGAAGCGCAGTGCCTTCGTCGTGACGCCCGTGCGCTCAGCGACCTCACCGATGAGCATCCAGCCACCTCCGCTTGACCTTCCACCGTGGTGGAACCCGTACCGTCGTCCGCACATTCCGATGGGAGGACCGCCATGTCCACGAGCGTGACACTGCTCCACTTCGAGGACTGCCCGTCATGGCAGCTCGTGGCCCGAGACCTCGAAGCCCTCAGCGAGGAGCTCGACCTGGACGTCGAGCGGCGGCTCGTCGACACCCCGGAGGCTGCGGAGCGCTGGCGGTTCCGCGGCTCACCCACGATCCTGGTCGAGGGCTCCGACGTCTTCGCCTCCGGAGAAGAGCCGTTCGGCCTGAGCTGCCGCGTGTTCCAGACGCCTGAAGGTCCGTCGGGCGCCCCGACGCGCCAGCAGCTGCGCGACGCCATCGTCGCGGCACCGGGCTCGCCGGGTCGACCGCAGCTGGACGAGATCGATGCCGCGCTGGCCGCCGCGACGCCCGAGCTGGACGCCACCGGGTCGGCGCTGGCGCTCGCGATCTATCGCCGTCTCGCGGCAGGGGCGCCCGCGCGGCTCACCGAGCTCGCGGCGGACATCGGCGCCACCTCGGAGGACGTCGAGGAACGGCTCGGATCGTGGGTCGGCGTCTTCCGGGACGAGGAGGGTGCGGTCGTCGGCTTCTGGGGGCTGGCGCTGCCGGAGATGGGGCACCGCATCACGTTCGACGGCGGCCCGACGGTGCACGCGTGGTGCGCCTGGGACCCGTTGTTCATCGCCCCGCTCGTCGGTCCGGCGACCGTGGAGACCCCGGACCGGGTGACCGGCGAGACGATCTCCTACCGGGTCGGGCCGGACGGCATCGAGGGTGCGAGCGAGGACCACGTCGTCTCCTTCCTCGACCCCGGCGACGGCTGGGAGGAGGACGTCATCGCGACCTTCTGCCACCACGTCCTGCACTTCGAGGACGGCCACACGGGACGACGATGGACGGCTGACCGCCCGGACACGTTCCTGCTGAGCCTCGACGAGGCTGCCGAGCTGGGCCGGCGCCACGCCGACCGCATCGCTGGCGAGTCCGTGGGGCTCAGGCGGTGAAGGACTCGCCCCAGTCGAGGGGCACGAGCTCGATCCCGTCGCCCGCGAGCACGTTCTTCGCGAGTGTGGCGACCCACGAGCGCCCGCTCGCCGACAGGTAGAAGTCGTGCACGGGCACGACGTACGCGGGCGACAGCCGCCTGGCGAAGGCGACCGACGCCGTCGTGGAGCCCCACGGAGCCATCAGCGGCAGCGCGAGCACGGGTGCGGACACGGTCGGTTCGTAGCTGTCGCCCGGGTGCGTGAAGTGCCCTTCGAGTGTCCAGGACCGGTTCGGCGGCGCCGCACCCGTCGGGATGACCTCGTGGCTCACGTCCTCGGCGGACGTGCCGGGCGGAAGGTCCGCGACGACCTGGATGCCGTGCGGTTCGAGCGCCTCGGTGACCGCGGGGTTCGCGTGCACCGTGACGTCGGAGCCCCGGTCGATCACCCAGCGGACGAAGTCGGGCTTGAGGTGGTCCGGGTGCGCATGCGTGATGAGGATCCGCGTGACGTCGCCGATCGTCTCGAGGTCGACCTCGCCGGCGTCGAACGTGTGGAAGCCGGGGTCGAACATCGTCACGGCGTCATCGGTCGTGACCAGCACGCACGAGTCGGTCAGGCGGCGGATGGTCGTCATGCCAGGGCCTCCGGGGCGTCGAGCTCCAGCCCGCGGGTCTCGGGCAGGAAGAGGAACAACACCGTCGTCAACAGGATCGGCACCGTCAAGACCATGACGGCGGACTCGAAGGACCCGAGCCGGTCGGCGAGCACACCGAACCCCGCGAGGCCGGTGACGGCACCGAACACGCCCGCCGCCGCTGCCCAGCCCGATGCGGTGGCTCGCACCGCGGTCGGGAAGATCTCCGCGAGGAGCGCGCCCGCCGGTGGGCCGAAGGCACTGCTCGCGAGCAGCGACAGCAGGTAGCCGGCAGCGAAGAGGGGCAGCGACCCGCGATACATGACGACGAGCGTGAGCGCGGTCGCGGCGAGGGAGATGGCGGACGCCCAGCGCCGACCGAGCACGTCGGAGGCCCAGCGCCCCAGGAGCAGGCCGGCGAACCCGACCGGCCCCGCCGAGAACACGAGCAGCGAGAGCTGGCCCGGGGTGCCGCCGAGGACCTGCTCGCCGTAGACGAACAGGTAGGTGAAGCCCGGGCCCGTCCCGAGCGCGATGCCGAAGGTGATGGCGGCGTACAGCAGCAGCCGCGTCCGGTACTGCGACGGCACCGCGCCGGGCCACCAGTGCCGTACGACGTCCTCCGCGTGATCGGACTCCTCGAAGATCTCCGGTTCGTGCAGGAGCTTCGCGATGGCCGGCATGAGGAGGAGCGGAACCAGCGACAACAGCGCGATGAGGCGGAACGACGGGTTGCCGAGCACGCCCCGCATCACGGCCACGATGCCGGCCCCGAAGCCGTACGCGCCGCCGACGAACCCGATGGCCCACGAGCGTCCAGCGGTGGACACGTCCTCGGCGGCGACGACCCCGGCGATCGCGTTGACCGTCGACAACCACGGTCGTGCGAGCGACACGGCGACGACGAACACCCAGAACGTCGGGGCGCCGGCCGCCGAGGCCGTGAACAGCAGGCCGACGGTGAGCGTGATGAGGAGAACCCGGCGGCGGCCGAACCGATCCGCCAGGGCTGCACCGGGGAGGCTGCCGAGGGAGGCGAGGCGGATCACGCCGAGGGCGATCCCGAGCGTCGTCGCCGTGAGCCCGATCTGGGAGGCGATGTCGTCGCCGGGGCCCTGCTCCCCGAACGCGGCCGCGACGTCGCCGATGATCGCGGTGATCGAGAACTGTGCGAAGCCGCTGGCGACCGAGATGCCTGCCGCGGCGAGCACGCTCGGCGTGAGCCAGATCCGCCACTGCAGGAACCCCGCGGCACCCACGTCGGGCGCGGTCGTCGCCGGCGAGGTCTCGGGGCTGTCCACGCGCGCGACCGTAGCCGGGCATGATGCGCGCGGAGGTGGCCGTGGCCTACGAGTTCGACTTCACCGCAGACGCACACGAGGAGGTCGTGCGCGTCGTCCGCGAACTCGCCGCCGAGGTCCGGTCACAGCTCGACCGGTCCGCGGATCCGAGCACCGTCGGCGAGGCGATCCACGACACCCGCCGCCGCTGCAAGGAGCTCCGGGCGCTGTTGCGGCTGGTGCGCCCGATCGCGCCGACCCTGGCGCGGACGCAGAACCGCGTCGTGCGCGACGCCGCGAGGCTCGTCGGCCACCTCCGCGACGCCGACGTGGTCGTCGAGACCTTCGATGCCCTGATCGGCGAGGCCGTCGACCCGGTGGACTTCGACGTCCGCGCCAAGCTCGTCGAGCGACGTGACGCGCTGTTCGACGTGGACGCCGCCACGAGCCACCTCGTGCGTGCCGCGGAGCTGGTCGCCACGGCGGCGACGCGCGTCGCGGCCGATCTCCCGGCGTTCGCCTGGCCGGACCTGTCCGACGGTTTCGCCCACTGGTACGGGCGCGCCCGCGAGCAGGGGGCGGTCGCGGTGGCGGCACCGACGGTCGAGGCGTTCCACGACTGGCGCAAGCGCGTCAAGGACCACCGCTATCACGTCGCACTCCTGACCCAGCTGGACGCGACCGCCCACACGGCGTGGGAGGCCGACCTGCATGCGCTGTCCGACGCGCTGGGAGAGGACCACGACCTCGCCGTGCTCGCCGGGATCCTCGCGAGCGACTTCGGTGGCTCGGACGCACGCATCGGACCGCAACGTGCGGCGCGCCAGCGGATCGCCTTCGAGCTGGGTGCTCGCCTCTTCGCGGCAGAGCCGGATGCGGTTCGCGAGCGCGCGCATGCCCAACTCGGCGCCGTCTCCTGACCTACCCGGGCGGCGGCCCGGAGTGGATGCGCGGGCCCGGGGGCTGGGCGGCGGCGACCTCGCCCTCGAGGTCGAGCAGGGCCTCCCAGCGGGCAGCCACCTCCTCCGAGCCGCGGACGGTCTCGGCGAGCTGGACGAAGACGCGGAAGTGGCCCTGCTCGCTGGCGCGCAGGCCCTCGTAGAGCGGCGCGAGCTCGTGGTCGGTGGACGCGAGGAGGTCGAAGCGCTCGCACGAGCGCACCTCGATCAGTGCCGAGACGAGGAGGCGGTCGACGAGCTCGTCGGGGCCCGCACCGGCGCGCACGAGTCGCCGCAACGCCCCGGCATAGGGGTTGCGGAACCCGCGGCTGAGATGGCCCCCACGCTCCCCGAGGCAGCGGTGCACGAGGCCGAGGTGGTCGACCTCGTCCCGCGCGATCGACGTGAGGCGCTCGACCCAGCGGTGGGGCGGCGGCCCATCCGGCCAGCGGCGTACGAGGTGGAGGGCGTTGTTGGCGGCCTCACGCTCGAGGTGTGCGTGGTCGTTGAGCAACGCGAGCGGATCGCCGAGCACGTGCTCGGCCCACCGGGACGGTGTGCGGTATCGGAGCGGCAGGTCCACGACGGAGCACGGTACCGAGGCTCGCTCCCTACGCTTCGGCCAGATGTCCCGAGGGGGAGTCCGTGCGGGGTGACCTGACGCTCGTCAACATCGGCGAACTCGTGACGAACGCGCCCGGGGCGGCCGACCTCGTCGGGGCGATCGCCGACGCCGCCGTGGTCATCCGTGACGGCTTCATCGTGTGGGCCGGGGCCGAGGTGGAGTTCCCCGATCACTACCGCGACCTCGGGCGGATCGACTGCGAGGGCCGGGCGGTCGTGCCCGGCTTCGTCGACGCCCACACACACGTCGTCTTCGCGGGTGACCGTGCCGACGAGTTCGCGCGCCGGCTCGACGGCGAGACGTACGAGGAGGTCCTGGCGTCCGGCGGCGGCATCCGCGCCACGGTCACGGCGACGCGCACGGCATCCGACGACGAGCTCGAGGCCGCCTCGCGCCGCCGCCTCGACCGGATGCTGGCGAACGGCACGACCACCGCCGAGTCGAAGTCCGGGTACGGACTCGACGTCGACACGGAGCGCCGCCAGCTCCAGGTCTCGGCCCGCCTCGACGCCGAGCACGCGATCGACCTCGTGCCGACGTTCCTCGGTGCCCACCACACACCGGCGGCGTTCGCCGATGACCCGGACGACTACCTCGGGCTGGTGATCGAGGAGGCGCTGCCCGTCTGCGCGCCGTTGGCCCGGTTCGCCGACGTGTTCTGCGACGTCGGGGCGTTCACCGTGGAGCAGGCCCGACGGGTGCTGCTCGCGGCCCGCGAGCACGGGCTCGACATCCGGTTGCACGCCGACGAGCTCGACCACTCCGGCGGCGCTCGGCTGGCGGCCGACCTGCGCGCCGCGAGCGCGGACCACCTCGCCTACGTCTCGGCCGAGGACGCCGCGGCCATGGCCGAAGCCGACGTCGCAGCGGTCCTGCTGCCGTCGACGACGCTGAGCCTGCGGTCGCAGCGGTTCGCGCCGGGCCGCATGCTCTGGGATGCGGGGGTGACCGTTGCGCTCGGCACCGACTGCAACCCCGGCACGAGCTACGTCGAGTCGATGCCCTTCGTCGTCGCCCTCGCCTGTCTGCGCAACGGCCTCCGGCCGGCGGAGGCGCTCTGGGCCGGCACGCGCGGCAGCGCCCTGTCCCTGCTGCTCGACGACCGCGGCACGGTGACGCCAGGAGCCGTCGGGGACCTGGTCGTGCTCGACCTGCCCAGCTACCGGGACATCCCGTACCGGCTGGGCCTGGACGTCGTGTGGAAGACCGTGAAACGCGGCAACGTCGTCTTCGAGACGGCCTAGCGTCGCAGCGGCAAGGGGGCGACATGTACCGCACGCTCGATCCGGATGTCCTCGTGGGGCGCATCGAGGTGCTGCATCGCCGGATCGGCGAGCGGTTCCCCGATCGCAACCTGCGCCTGATCTGTGGGGAGCTCCTCGACGTCGCCCGCGAGTCGCGGCAGCGGATCGAGTGGGTGCAGCAGCCGCTGGTGTGGCTCCGGGTCGGCATCGGCCTCCTGGTCTTCCTGTTCGTGTTCGCGCTCGTGTTCGGCATCTCGGCGATCGAGCTCGAGGAAACCGGCACGGTTGCGCTCGCGGACCTCGTCCAGGTGATCGAGGCCAGCATCAACGAGGTCGTGCTGATCGCCGCGGCGTTCCTGTTCCTCGCCCGCACGGAGCGCCGGGTCAAGCAGAAGCGGACCCTGAGGTCGCTGCACGAGCTGCGCAGCCTCGCCCACGTGATCGACGTCCACCAGCTCGCGAAGGACCCCGACCGGATCTACGGGCGCGGCCCCGACACGGCCTCCTCGCCCAAGGAGTCGATGACGCCCTACGAGCTGGTGCGCTACCTGAACTACTGCTCCGAGATGCTGTCGCTGATCGGCAAGCTGGCGGCGCTGTACATCCAGTACTTCGACGACGACGTGGCGGTCGCGGCGGTGACCGAGGTCGAGGAACTCACGCTCGGGCTGAGCCGGAAGGTCTGGCAGAAGATCATGATCGTCCACCAGGACCGGCCGGACCTGTCACCCTCCACCACCTGACGACGACCTCGACCGCCCCAGACAGGACCCTCGCGATGGCATGGACCGCCGCCGACATCCCTGACCAGTCCGGACGCCGCGCCCTCATCACCGGCGCCAACTCCGGCCTCGGCTTCCACACCGCCCTCGAGCTCGCCCGCAAGGGCGCGCGGGTCCTGCTGGGATGCCGCCGCAGGGACGCGGCCGAGGAGGCCGTCGCCCGCATCCGCTCCGAGGTGGCGGACGCCGACCTCGACATCGTCGAACTCGACCTCGCGAGCCTGCGGTCCGTCCGGGAGGCCGCGGAGTCGGTGGCTGCCGACGGTGGCCTCGACCTGCTGATCAACAACGCCGGCCTCATGGCTATCCCGAAGCGCACGACGGAGGACGGCTTCGAGATGCAGTTCGGGGTGAACCACCTCGGCCACTTCGCGCTGACGGGCCACCTGATCCAGGCCCTGGGCAGGACCGAGGGGTCGCGGATCGTCACGGTGTCCAGCAACGCGCACAGGTTCGGCCGGATGGACTTCGACGACCTGATGGCCGAGCGGCGCTACCGGAAGTGGCGCGTCTACAGCCAGTCGAAGCTCGCGAACCTGCTGTTCACGCGCGAGCTCCAGCGTCGGCTCGAGCTCGCGGACACCCCGACGATCTCGGTGGCCGCCCATCCCGGCTACGCCGCGACCGAGCTGCAGCACAAGGGCCCGAAGATGGCCGAGAGCTCGCTCCAGGAGCGGATCATGGACGTCGGGAACCGGTTCTTCACCCAGTCGGCGTCCGACGGTGCGCTGCCCCAGCTGCGCGCCGCGACCGACCCGGGCGTCAAGGGTGGCGAGTACTACGGGCCCAGCAAGCGCAACCAGAACCAGGGCCCACCCATCCGCGTCGGCCGCACGGCAGCCGCGAAGGACGACACGGCCGCCCAGAAGCTCTGGGCCATGTCCGTCGAGCTCACCGGCGTCACCTACCCCCTCTGAGGAGCGGGCGCCGCCCGGGCCGAAGGTCCCGCGCGAGGCGCCCCGCACGGCCCCTCTCGGCCAGCGCACGCGCTCGTACCGTCGCGGCGAAGCGCCCAGGAGGCCGTGTTGTCGTACGTCCGCATGTTCATGGAAGGCTCGGCCAGCGACCGGGCGCTGCTCGGTGGCAAGGGAGCCAACCTCGCCGAGATGACCCGCATGGGCCTGCCGGTCCCGCCCGGGTTCATCGTGACGACCGATGCGTGCCGCCACTACCTCCACCACGGCGAGACACCGGACGGGCTCCGTGACCAGGTCCGCGTCGCCGTCCAGGTCATCGAGGCCGAGACGGGGCGGCGGTTCGGCGACCCCGTGAACCCGCTCCTGCTCTCCGTGAGGTCCGGTGCCCCCTTCTCGATGCCCGGCATGATGGAGACGGTCCTGAACCTCGGCCTGAACCGCGAGAACGTCAAGGCGCTCGCGGCCACGGACGAGCACTTCGCGCATGACGCGTTCCGGCGCCTCGTCCAGATGTTCGGCGAGGTGGTCCAGGACATCCCCGGCCGCGCGTTCGCCGCCGCTCGGGCGCCGTTCCTGCGCGACGCCGGCGTCGACGACGTCGCCGAACTCTCGGCCGCGGACCTCGAGGCGGTCGGACACGCCTACCTCCAGGTCGTCGAGCAGGAGACGGGCGAGCCGTTCCCCATGGACCCCGACACCCAGCTGCAGGCGGCCATCGAGGCCGTCTTCCGGAGCTGGAACGGCCACAAGGCGCGGACCTACCGCGCGCTGGAGAACATCTCGGACGAGCTCGGCACGGCCGTCAACGTCCAGACGATGGTCTTCGGCAACCTCGGTGACCGGTCCGCCACCGGGGTCGTGTTCACGCGCGACCCGGCGACGGGCGAGAACGTCCCGTACGGCGACGCCCTGAAGGGCGCGCAGGGCGAGGACGTCGTCGCGGGCACGCGGAACACGATGCACCTGGCCGAGCTCCGCCACGAGTTCCCGGAGCAGTACGACGACCTGCTGTTGGTCCTGTCCCGGCTCGAGCAGCGCTACCGCGACATGTGCGACATCGAGTTCACGATCGAGGACGACCGGCTCTGGATCCTGCAGACCCGCGTGGGAAAGCGCAGCGCGAGGGCCGCACTGCGGATGGCCGTCGAGATGGTCGACGAGGGCCTGATCGACGAACCGACCGCCATCCGGCGATTCACGCCCACGCAGCTCGAACGACTGCTGCACCCCCAGTTCGACCCGGACGCGACCTACGACGTCGTCGCGAAGGGGCTGGGCGCATCTCCCGGTGCGGCTTCGGGCCGCGCCGTGTTCGATGCCGACGAGGCCGAACGCGTCGCCGCGGACGGGACGCCGGTCATCCTCGTCCGCGTCGAGACCGCAGCGGACGACGTGCACGGCATGGTCGCCGCGCAGGGGATCGTCACCGCGAAGGGCGGCCTGGTCAGCCACGCGGCGGTCGTCGCCCGTGGCATCGGGCGCCCAGCCGTCTGCGGTGTGGCCGAGCTCACGATCGACGAGGAGGCCGGCACCGCCACGGCGAACGGCTTGACCATCGAGGCGGGGGACGTCATCTCGATCGACGGGTCGACCGGTGAGGTCGCGCTCGGCAAGGTCCGGGTCGTGAGGCCGGAGCCGGGGGCGGAGCTCGATCGCCTGCTCCAGTGGGCCGACCAGCTCCGCTCGCTCGGCGTCCGGGCGAACGCGGACACGGCCGAGGACGCCAGGCGCGCCGTCGCGTTCGGTGCGGAGGGCATCGGGCTGTGCCGCACGGAGCACCTCTTCGTGGGCGCGCGCGCCCCGATGATCGAACGGTTCATCCTGTCGCAGGACCAGGCGGAGGTCGATGCGGCGCTGCAGGAGCTGCACGACGTCCACGTCGAGGAGCTCACCGGGGTCCTCGAGGCCATGGACGGCAAGCCCGTCACCGTCCGCCTGCTCGACCCGCCGTTGCACGAGTTCCTGCCCTCGGTCACGGAGCTGCGCGTCGCGGAGGCGAAGGGCGAACTCGATGACGCGGGGTTGGCGAAGCTCGCCATGGCCGAGCGGTGGCACGAGCACAACCCGATGCTCGGCATCCGGGGTGTCCGCCTCGCAGCGCTGGCCCCGGATCTGTACCGGATGCAGGCCCACGCACTGGCCGAGGCGGTCGTCGCCCGGATCAGGGCCGGCGGGAACCCGCGGCTGCAGGTCATGATCCCCCTCGTCGTGTCCACCGCGGAGCTCGCGCACGCACGTGACGACGTCGCCGCCGAGCTGCGCCGCTCGTTCGATGCCGCCGCCATCGAGGTCGACGTGCCGATCGGGACGATGCTGGAGACGCCACGGGCGGCCGTCATCGCCGGAGAGCTCGCCGCCGGGCCGGCGGACTTCCTGTCCTTCGGCACCAACGACCTGACGCAGATGACGTTCGGGTTCTCGCGCGATGACGTCGAGGGGCCCATGATGGAGCAGTACGTCGAGATGGGCCTCCTCGAGGCGGACCCCTTCGCGACGCTGGATCGTGTCGGGGTCGGGGCGCTGATGCGCATGGCGGTCGACGCCATCCGGGCCGCGGACGCGCTGGACGACATCGGGATCTGCGGCGAACACGGCGGCGAGCCGGCGTCGATCGCGTTCTGCCACGAGCTCGGCCTCGACTACGTGTCGTGCTCGCCGTTCCGCGTCCGCACGGCGAGGCTCGCAGCGGCGCACGCCGCGCTGGCTGACTGACCGGCCCGGCAAGCGCTGCTGCGGAGGTTCGTCGGCGCGCGGCTCGGCGTTCGTTATCCTCCCGCCGCAGTGGTGTCCCATCTCCGGCGTTCGACCGCCACGATCGCCGTCCTCGTCGCGATCGCCGTCCTCCTGCCAGCCCCGGCGCTGGCCCGCACCGCAGAGGTCGTCCGGCTCGCTGGGAGTGACCGCTTCGCCACGGCGAGTGCCGTGTCGCGGCAGGCCTTCCCGAGCGGCGCCGAGACCGTCTTCGTCGCCACGGGCTCGGGCTTCGCGGACGCGCTCGCGGGCGTGCCTGCGGCGACGCGCGCGGCCGCGCCGATCCTGCTCGTGGAGAAGGACCGCCTGCCGACCGCCACGGCGGACGAGCTGCGTCGCCTGACACCCGGTCGCATCGTCGTGCTCGGCGGTCGTGCGGCGGTGTCCAACGCCGTCGTCGACGACCTCGGGGCGTTCGCAGGCCGCGTCGAGCGCATCGCGGGCGCGGACCGCTACGCGACCGCGGCCGAGGTCGCGCGGACGTTCCCAGCGACGACGCGGACGGCCTTCGTCGCCACCGGAGCGAACTTCGCCGACGCGCTCGCCGGCGGCGCGGCGGCCGGCGCCCTGGGGGCGCCGGTGCTGCTGACCCTCCACGGCTCGCTGCCGTCGAGCACGAGAGCGGCGCTCGACCGCCTGAGCCTCCGCGACATCGTGGTCCTCGGCGGGGCGGCGAGCGTGTCCGACGCGGTCGTCAACCAGCTCCGTTCTCGCTACCCCGAGGCCACCGTGCGCCGCGTTGGCGGCAGCAACCGCTACATGACGGCGCTCGCGGTGGCCAGGGCGTTCACGCCGACCGGCAGTCCGCAGGCCGTCGTCACCACGGGGCGCGGCTTCGCCGATGCCCTCGCGGGTGGCGTGCTGGCCGCTCGCAGTGGGGCGGCCGTCTACCTCGTCGACAGCCACCTGCCCGCCGCGGCGCAGGACCACCTGGCCCGCACCGGTGCGCCGAGCCGGTTCTTCGTCGTCGGCGGCACCGCGGTCGTCAGCCGGGTGGCCGCGGACGAGCTGCGGCGCGACGGCGCCTTCGAGTACCTGGTGACCCGCCTCAACGACGACGGCTCCGCCGTGCGGTGGAACCCGTGCCAGGCGATCCACTGGGTCTTCAACCCCAACGGGGCCTACGCCGGTGCGCTCACGGACGTCAAGGAGGGGTTCCGTCGGATCAGCCAGGCGACGGGGCTGACGTTCGTCTACGACGGGACGACCAGCCGCGCGAGCGCCAACCACCCGGTCGAGGAAGGGGGCAGGTACGCCCCCATCTGGGTCGGCTGGGAGAACCTCGGGGCCTACGACCAGGGCGGCACGCTCGGGCACGCCACCACCTACCGCAAGCGGTACGTCGGACGGCCCTGGGCGCTCATCGGCGCGACCGTGCAGTTCAACCGCAACGCCATCGGCAGCCTGTCGCCCGGCTACGACGGCGCCGGAACCAACTGGGGCGAGGTCATCCTCCACGAGGTCGGGCACGCCATGGGCCTCGACCACGTCGACACGCCAGGCTCGGTCATGCGGGAGCGTCCGAACGGTGGCTCCGTCGGCTTCGCGCCGAGCGATCTGGCCGGCCTCGCGGCCCTCGGGACCGCGCGCGGCTGCGTCACGGTCCCGCCGGCCTGAGCGGCGACGGCACGGACGCGCGGCCGAGGCTCGTGGCGGAGTCGGCGGTCACCATCGACCACGGCTGAGCCCACCGGTAGCGTCACCACTCGATCCGGAGGTGCGGCGTGGCACGGTTCGAGCGCATCGGGCGACGGGCGTTCCTGACCGAGGTCGGTCGGTCGTCGCTGGGCATCGTCGTCTTCGGCACCGCCCTGACGGCATGCGCCTCGCAGACCGACGGTGAGTCCGGTGGCGGCGAGCCCGACGGTGGGGCTGCCGATGGCGGGGAGCCCGTCGACGAACCGACCGAGACCGACGACTCGCCTGACGACGTCGCTGCAGAGACCGAGCCCGCCGCGTGGGCCAGGGTGGACCTCGGGTTCGTCGCGGCCTACGTGGTCGTCCGCGGCGGCGAGGCGACGGTCGTGGACACCGGCACCAGTGGGAGCGCTGGTGCGATCCTCGAGTCGCTGGAGAGCCTCGGCCTCGGGTGGGGCGCCGTCGGGCACGTGGTGCTCACCCACAACCACCCCGACCACATCGGGAGCGCGTCGGCGGTCGCGGACGCCGCCGCCGACGCGACGGTCTACGCGGGTGCGGGTGACATCACCTCGCTCAGCGTCCCCAACCAGACGGTCGTCGTCGGGG
>JBFHRB010000037.1:0-17111 GCA_041591915.1 Nitriliruptorales bacterium | reverse complement strand
GGCGCAACGATAGGTCGCCGGCTGGAGCGGCGGGGGCGTCACGGGCCTCTCACGCGCGGGACGACGCCGGTGCGGGTGTTCGACCTCGAGGAGCGGAGGTAGCAGTTCAACGGTGTGGACATCTTGTGCCCACTTGTCGCCGCGATGTCCACACGGCAACAGATGTCCACACGGTGATGGGTCAGGTGTCGCGGGCGGCGGCGCGCGCGGCCTTGGCGGCGAGGTACTCGTCGCCGGCCATGACGGTGGTCTGGCTGACGATCTCCGTGCGGAGCGTCTCCTCGACCTGGGGGATGCCGAGGCCGCGGATCGTCTCGAGCGCCAGGCGCGTGGCGAGGCGCGGGTGGCCGGCGATGGCGTGGGCGGTCTCGAGGACGACGTCGTCGAGCTCCGCCCGCGGCACGACGCGCGAGACGATCCCGTGGCGCAGCGCCTCCTGCGCGTCCATGACGCGCCCCGTGAGCGCCATGTCCGTCGCGATGCCGTGCCCGCACATCTGGAACAGCCGCGCCACACCCGCCGAGTCGGGGATCACGCCGTGCTTCGTCTCGGGCAGCATGAAGCGGGCGTCGTCGGCGGCGATCCGCATGTCGCAGAGGAGCGCGCGTTCGAACGAGCCGCCGATCGCCCACCCGTGGAGCGCGACGAGCACCGGCACGGGCGACGTGTAGAGCAGGCGCGTCCGGGCGTGGCCTCGCGCGATGTACTGGAAGTCGCTCACACCGGGCGGCCGCTGGCCGAGCTCGCCCACGTCGCGCCCCGACGAGAAGCTCCTGCCCTCGCCGCGCCAGACGATGCAGCCGACGCCCGGGTCGTCGTGGGCCGCCTCGAACGCGTCGAAGAGCTGGCGGTCCATCTCGTCGGTGAACGCGTTGTGCTTGTCGGGGCGGTCCAGCGTGATGATCACGACGTCGCCGTCGCGCTCCAGCCGCACCAGGTCGTTCACCATGTCTGACGCCTCGTCACAGGAAGTGGAACGTGTTCTAGTATCGCCAGCCGCACACGTCCACGGTGATGACGCGGGGAGGGGACGGACCATGGCAGAGATGATCGAGGCGGGCAGCCTCTGGGACCTGATCACGAAGCGGGCCGAGGCGACGCCCGACGACCTCCTCGTCACCGACGAGTCGGGCCGTTCGCTGACCTTCGGCGCGTACCGGGACGAGGTCGAGGCCGTGGCCGCCGGGCTGCAGGGACTCGGCATCGGCGCGGACTCGGTCGTGTCGTGGGAGCTGCCGACGTGGATCGAGTCGATGGTGCTCGTCGGGGCGCTCAGCCGGCTCCAGGCGACGCAGAACCCGATCCTGCACATCTACCGCGAGCGCGAGGTCGGCTTCATCGTCAAGCAGGCGGAGACCGACCTGCTCATCACGCCGAGCGAGTTCGGCGGGTTCGACTTCTCGGCCATGGCCAGCAGCATCGCGGCGGACACGCCCGGCCTCGACACGCTCGTGGTCGACCGCGAGGGCCTGCCGAAGGGCGACCCGGCCACCCTGCCTCCGCCGCCGGCGCCGACCTCGGCCGACGAGGCCGCGGACAAGTGGTTCTTCTACACCTCGGGCACGACATCCGACCCGAAGGGCGCGCGCCACACCGACCACACGATCATGGCCGTGTCGCGCGGGATGTGTGAGTACCTGCGCCTCACCCCCGAGGACCGCTCGGCGCTCGTGTTCCCGTTCCCGCACATCGGCGGGATCATCTGGCTCTACTCGGGCCTCCTCGTCGGGTTCGTCAACGTCATCGACCAGGCCTTCAACCCGGCGACCACCGTGGACTTCCTCGACGGCCAGGGCGTCACGCTCGCCGGGGCGGGGACGTTCTTCCACCAGACCTACCTCGCCAAGAAGCGCGAGAGCGACGGGCTGCTCGCATCCGTCCGGGGCTTCCCGGGCGGCGGGGCGCCCAAGCCGCCGCAGCTCCACCACGACATCCGCGCGGCGTGGCCCGACAGCGCCGGCATCCTCAGCGGCTACGGCCTCACGGAGGCGCCCATCCTCACGATGGCGACGCCCGACGACCCCGACGAGGCGCTGGCCAACACGGAGGGCGCGGCGATGCCGGGCGTCGACCTCAAGCTCGTCACGCCCGAGGGCAAGATCGCCGGCATCGGGGAGGAGGGCGAGGTCCGGGCGAAGGCGCCCCAGCTCATGCGCGGCTACCTCGACCCGGCGCTCGACGAGGCCGCGTTCGACGAGGACGGCTACTTCCGCACGGGCGACCTCGGCGTCCTCGACGCCGACGGCTTCCTGACGATCACCGGGCGCCTCAAGGACGTGATCATCCGCAAGGGCGAGAACGTCTCGGCCAAGGAGGTCGAGGACCTGCTGTTCACGCATCCGAGCGTCGCGGACGTGGCGGTCATCGGCCTCCCCGACGCCGACACCGGCGAACGGGTCGTGGCGATCACGGTCACCCCGCCCGACACGGACCCGCTGACGTTCGACACGATGCGCGCCCACCTCGAGGCGGCCGGACTCATCACGCGCAAGTGGCCCGAGCAGCTCGAGCACGTCGAGGCCCTCCCCCGCAACCCCGCGGGCAAGGTCCTCAAGTTCGAGCTGAAGGCCCGCTTCGAGAACGCCCCGTTCACGCGCGGCTGACGAACCGGCGTTTCACGCGTTCGTAACGCGGCGGCTACCCGGGCGTAGCGGGCTCGCGCGATGCTGCGCCCACGTTGACTGGGGAGTCGAGCGTGGGACGCATGGACATCGCGACCTTCGAGTCGAGCCGGATGCTGGTCGGGGCGCCGCTGGCTCTCGCCTTCGCGCTCGATCGCACCGTCGGAGGACTCGGGGCGCTGGACGCCTCGGGGACGCCGACGCTCGACCTGGGCGATCTCGGCCGGCTCGACCTGGACGTGCCCGGCCCGGCGGGCGAGTCGGGCGTCCGCGAGCTCACGGCCCTGGCGGCGGGCCCGGACGCGACGCGCGTGCCGGCCTGGATCGAGCTCGCCCCCGTCGACGGGCAGCTGTCCCTGCTCGCCATCTGGACGACGGCGGACGAGGTCGCGGCCTGGGTCCCGCCGCTGTTCTCCGCCGCGGTGTCCGTCCTGGGCGCCGAGGTGCGGTCGTGGGTCACTGCCGCGGCACGGGCGGCACACCCCTCGAGCCGCGGGAAGAACTGAGCGTCACTCGGCCGGCGGACCTGCTGCCGGCAGGAACTCGAGCTGGTCCATCTGCCAGAAGGCGCGGAGGCTCGCGAGCCGGCCCTCGCCGTCGACGCGGTAGACGTACACCCCGGTGGTACGGACACGGTTGCCGTCGGGGAACGTCGTCGTGATGGTCCCGACGTTGGCGCACTCGTCGCCGCCGCAGTGGGAGCGCTCGATGTCGAACCGGATCTGGTTCGGCGCGATCATCTGGTCCCAGAAGGCCCCGATCGCCTCGCGCCCGTGGTGGCCCTCCCCCGACGGGTCGAGCGGCGACACGCCGACCGGGTCCTGCAGCACGCCGTCCTCGGCGAAGTTGCCGACCCACGCGTCGCGGTCGTGGGCCTCGACGGCCGCCATGGAGACGCGCGAGGCAGCGAGGGCGGGGTGGACGTCGTTGCTCACCTGAGCTCCTCCCGGACGGGCTGGATGATCTCCTCGGCGAAGCGGTGGATGCCGGCGATCTTCGCGTCGAGGTCGTCGTCGGTCGCGCCGTAGAAGTACCACGGGACCGTGATGACGTCGGTGGCTCCGCGTGCGAACACGTCGGCGTAGGCGTCGACCTCGGGGGCGACCATCGGCGTCACCTTGATCTCGAACCCGTCGAGGCTGCGGCCCTCGGCGGCCAGCGCGTCGCCGAGGCGAGCCGTGATGTCGCTGATCTGCTCCGGCGTCATCATCGCGGACACCCAGCCGTCACACGCTCGGGCCGCGCGCCGGACGGCAGCGTCCGAGTGGCCGCCCACGTAGATCGGCACGCGCCCCGGCGGCGTGGGCGAGATCATGAGCTCGTCGAAGTCGTAGTGCTCGCCGTGGAACTCCTGCCAACCGGGCGACGTGCACCGGCGCAGGATCTCGATCTGCTCGTCGAGTCGCTTCCCGCGCGTGCGCTTCTCGGTCCCGGTGAACGCGAACTCCTCGGGCATCCAGGCCAGGCCGACGCCGGCCGCGACCCGGCCGGGGAACATCGCCGCCGTCGAGGCCACCGTCTTGGCGAAGGCGAGGGGCTCGCGGATCGCGAGCTTGGTGACGTTGGTGTAGAGCCGGATGCGCTCGGTCACGGCACCGATGGCCGGGATCGCGACCCACGGGTCCACGAACGGCGTCTCGGGGGCCCAGAAGCGCGCGCCGTCCGGCGTGTACGGGTACGGCTCGGCGGTCTCGCGTGGGTAGAAGATCGCGTCGGGCACCGCGATGTTGTCCCAGCCGGCCTCCTCGGCGGCTCGGGCGAGCGGTACGAGGTCGGCCGCGGGCTGCATCGCCAGCGCCAGCGTGAACTGCGGGGCCACCACCGGCGTCAGGAGCGGTCTGCCGGGGCCGCGCCGAAGGCGCCGGCCTCGCGCAGCTCGGCGACGCGCTCCCCCTCGACGCCGAGGACGTCGGCGAGCACCGCCTCGGTGTGCTGGCCGACCGTGGGCGCCTTGGCCGGCGGCGGCACGTCCTCACCGACCCACTTGACCGGGAACTGGAGCATGTCCGCGCCGTGCTCGGCGTGCGGCAGGACGTCGAACCGGGCCTGGAACTGCGGGTCGGCCGTGATGTTCGCGGGCGTGTTCACGGGCGCGATCGGCGTGTTGTGCTCGTTGCTGAAGGCGATCCACTCCGCCGAGGTCCTCTGCTTGAAGATGTCACGCAGCTCGGCCTGGAGCTCGCGGTTGCCGCGGGCGTGGTCGGCGTAGGTCGACCCGGGCCAGCGCTCGAACAGCTCCATGCGGTCGACGCCGGCACAGAAGTTCTTCCAGAACGCCTGCTCGCTCGCCATGAACAGGACGTGCCCGTCCGCCGACTCGTACAGCTGGTAGCGCACGCCCTCCTTCATCCCGGCGGTGCCGGGCGCCCGACGCTCGTAGTCGTCGGCCGCGTTGCCGGTGACCTCGTCCTCGGGCCGCGCGTAGGCGAGCCAGGTCTCGGAGCGGTACCAGTCGAAGTAGGCCGCCGCGTCGGACTGTGCGAGCTCGAGCATCGCGGGCTCGCCGGTCGCCCGTGCTCGTGTCACGGCCGCGAGGATCGCGAGCGCTCCGAACACGGGTGCGGCGTTGATGCCGATCGAGATGTGCTCGGGGATGTAGCAGAAGCCCTCGTCGTCGTAGGCGGGCGTCACGATGCCGGCCCACGTGTCGTAGGCGATGCCGTGGCTCGGCATGTCCTTGTACGGGCCGGTCGCGCCGTACCCCGAGATCGTGCAGAAGACGACGTTCGGGTTGGTCTGCTTGAGCACGTCGAAGCCGAGGCCGAGTCGCTCGAGGGCACCGGGGCGCATGGCCTCGACGATGACGTCGGCGGTGTCGGCGAGCTCGCGGAAGACCTGCTTGCCCGCGTCGGACTTGAGGTCGAGCGTGATGCTGCGCTTGCCCCGGTTGAGGTGGAGGTGCATCAGCGAGACGCCCTCGACGATGGGCCACGTCATCTGGCGGATGTAGTCGCCCTTCGGCGGCTCGACCTTGATGACGTCGGCGCCGAGGTCGGCGAACGGCGACGTGATCGCGGCGGGCCCCAGCATGGAGACCTCGACGACGCGCAGTCCTGCGAGCGGTCCGTTCGTGGCGGTGTCGGTCATGCCGTGGCTCCGAGCGAGTCCGCGAGCACACCGGCGTGCTCGATGTCGTGGCCGAAGTGCGTGCGGTGCAGGACCGCGCGCTTGAGGTAGAGGTGGGCGTCGACCTCCCAGGTGAAGCCCATGCCCCCGTGCACCTGGATGCACGCCTTGGCGTTGCGGTAGGCCGCGTGGTCCGCCTGGACCTTGGCGGTCGCGATGGCGCGGTCGAGGCCACCGACCGTCGGGTCGTCGAGGGTCACGGCCGCGGCGTAGACCGCCGCACGCGCGACCTCGGCGCGGACCAGCATGTCGGCGCAGAGGTGCTTGACGGCCTGGAACGCGCCGATCGGCTTGTTGAACTGCTCGCGCTCCTTCGCGTACGCGACGGCGAGGTCCGTCGTCGCGAGTGCGTTGCCCAGCTGGAGCGCCGCCGTCAGCAGGGTCCCCTCGCGGATCAGGCGCTTCGAGAGGTAGTTGGTGCCGAGCTCCTCACCCGGCGGCAGCGCCTCGACGCTGCGGACCGGGGTGAGGGGGTCGAAGGGCCGCGCGACGTCCGCCCCGTCGAGCTGGGCAGGGTTCAGGCGCGCGACGAGTCCGGGCTCGACGAGCAGGAGGTCGTCGATGGCATCGGCGTGCTCGACGAGCGTGGGTCTGGCGGCAGGCTCGACCACCCCGACGACCCGCTCGCCGGACGCAGCGCCGTCGACGAGTGAGGCGCCGAGCTGCTGGCCGACCAGCGGCCCGGGGACCAGGGCCCGCCCGAGTTCCTCGTAGACGACCGCGGCGTGCGTCGCGCCGAGCCCCAGCCCGCCCCGGTCGGTGGCCAGCCACAGGGCGAACACACCCGCGTCGGCGATCTCCGCCCACGCCTCGCGCGTGAACCCCTCGCGCACGCGTTCCATCGGGAAGCGCCCGGCCAGGAGCTCGCGGATGCCCTGCTGGAGGGAGCGCTCCTCCTCGTTGAGGTCGAAGTCCATCAGCGCTCCTTCGGGAGGCCGAGCATCCGCTCGCCGACGATGTTGCGCTGGATCTGCGTCGTGCCGGCGGCGATCGAGATCGAGATCGCGTGCAGGAAGGCCTTGACGTGCTTGGCCGTCGGCAGGCCGGCGACGTCGTCCATGCCGAGCGCCGCACGGTCGAGCATCGTCATCGCGAGGTCGCCGAGGCGGTGGCGGGTCTGCGAGTACTGCAGCTTGAAGACGGAGCCGAGCAGGCCGGGCACCCCCGTGCCCTTCGACGACTGGGTGACGTTGCGCTTCGTCAGTGCCCAGAGGGCCTCGAGGTCGGCCGCGACCTCACCCAGGGGTAGGCGGATCTGGTCCCACACACCGAGCTTGCGGGCGAGGTCGGCGAGCTCGCCGAGGAGGACCCTGGTCTGCAGCAGCTCGCTCACGAAGGCCGTGCCGCGCTCGAAGCTGAACGTGACCATCGCGACGCGCCAGCCGTCGTTCTCCTCGCCCACGCGGTTGCTGACGGGGATGCGGACGTCCGTGAGGAAGACCTCGCTGAACTCGCTGGTGCCGGCGATCGTGTCGAGCGGGCGGATCTCGATCCCCTCGGCGTCCATCGGCATGATCAGCCAGGTGATGCCCTTGTGCTTGGGCGCGTCCGGGTCCGTGCGGACGAGCAGCTCGCAGTGGTCCGCCACGTGGGCGAACGAGGTCCAGATCTTCTGGCCGTTGACGACGTAGTGGTCGCCGTCGCGGACCGCCTTCGTCTGCAGGCTGGCGAGGTCGCTGCCGGCGTTGGGCTCGCTGAAGCCCTGGCACCAGACGTGCTCGCCGCTCAGCACCTTCGGGAGGTAGGTGGCCTTCTGCTCGGGCGTCCCCTCCGCGACGATCGTCGGGCCCGCGTGGAGGAGCCCGACGAAGTTCACGCCGACGTAGGGCGCACCGGCGGCCTCGGTCTCCTCGAGGAAGATCAGGTGCTCGGTCGGCGAGGCGCCGCGGCCACCGGCCTCGACGGGCCAGTTGATGCCGGCGTACCCCGCCTCGTGCAGCAGCCGCTGCCAGGTCGTGTCGTAGGCGCGCCGGCCCTGCCAGTCGTGCGGTTCGGGCTCCGGCGGCAGCGTCGGCAACACCTCGCCGAGCCACGCACGGAGCTCGTCGCGGAAGGCGAGTTCGGCGTCCGAGTAGCGCAGGTCCATGCTGCCGACGCTAGCAGAATCTGACGGGTCGTCAGATTCGGTGCTGGACGGGCCTCAGACGTTGTCGGGGCGCACCAGCGCGTCGGTGCCCCCGTCGGCCACGAGGATGCTGCCGTGCACGAACGCGGCCTGCGGGCCGAGCAGCCAGGCGATCACGCCGGCGATCTCGTCGGGCGTGCTCCAGCGCCCGAGCGGCACCGGGAAGGCCTCGACGGCCGGGCCGACCTCGGGGTCGGCGAGCTGCTTGTCGAGCAGCGGCGTCCGCACCGGTCCCGGCGCGATGACGTTGAGCCGGACACCGGCCTCGGCGAAGCCGGCGGTGCGGCGACGTGCGGCGCGGGCGAGCGCCAGTTTCGAGCACATGTAGACGAGCTCGCCGTGGCTCGCGTCGGCCTGCACGGCCGCGGCCTCCTCGTCGCCGTCGAGGAGCAGGCTCACGAGGGGGTCGTCCGCCGGGGCGAGGCCGGCGGAGTTCGAGCCGACGACGACGGCCGCAGGGTCGCTCCCCTCGGTGAGCAGCGGGAGCAGGCCGTCGAGCATCGCCACCGCACCGTGGTAGTTCACGCGCGCCACGAGCGAGGCAGGCTTCGTCACGCCGCCGACACCCGCGGCGACCACGAGCCGGTCGATGCCGCCGCCCGCCTGCTCGCGCACCCCGGCGATGGCCGCGTCCCGGCCCCCGCGGGTGCTGAGGTCCGCCACGACCTCGGCCTCCCGCAGGTCGACCCCGACGATGCGGAACCCCTCGCGCTCCAACCGCTCCGCCGCGGCGTGCCCGATCCCGCTCGCCGACCCCGTGACGACCGCGACCCCGCTCACGACCCCGCTCCCATCACTGTGTGGACATCTGTTGCCGCGTGGTCATCTGTTGCCCGCTTGTCGTCGAGACGTCCACACCAACCGCTCGTTCGCCTCACCACAGCTCGTCCGTGTAGGTGTCGGTGCCGGGGATCGTCCCGATGAACGGCCCCTGCCAGAGCACCCGGGCCCGCCCCTCGGCCTCCCAGCGCTTGGGGAGCTCCGCGAACACGTCGCTCCAACCCTCCTGCGGGTCCTCGTCGAGGAAGTAGAGGTGCAGGAAGCGGCCCGGCGTGCCCTCGTCCTTGGCGACGCCCTCGGCGTCGACGAGCAGCGGGATCGGCGTGAACCCCAGACAGGACGCCACGGGACTGCCGGCGAGCAGCGCCGGGAGCTCCTCGTCGCGCAGCCAGGCGTCCAGGGACGCACGGTCACCGTCCGCAGCCTCACCGATCACGACCGCGACGCCCGGGTAGCGCCGGTCGAGGGCGAGGGCGGCAGGGACGGGGTCGGGATCGCGGTGGACGGCCCAGTCGTGGTCGTAGAGCAGGGTGTGCACGTGGTCGCGGTGCGGGAACATCCGGCCCTGCTCGTGGAGCCACCTGAACTGGCGGAACGCCCAGCGGTTCCAGTCCTCGCGGTGGCCCGCCTGGATCCAGTACATCGAGAGGTAGGAGCCGACGAGCGGGTCGCTGGCGATCGTGTCGTCGGCGAGGTGGCGGAGCTCCTTGAGGCGCCGCGTGGCGACCCACCGCCCACCCGCGAAGTTGTAGGCGCCGACGAGGCAGCCGTCGTAGAAGTGGTCGCGCTCGTACCAGCGGTTGTAGGCGACCTCCCAGCCGCGGTGGGGCTCCACCATCGTGAAGAGGATGGCGCCGAGGCCCACGGGTCCATCGCCGAGGGCCTCGATGTACGCCTCCGGCTCGAGGGCAGCCGGGTCGGGCGTCTGCCCGGTCACGCCCCGGCCTCCCTCGCGGCACGCTCGCGAAGCTCGTTCTTGAGCACCTTGCCACTGGCGTTGGCCGGGAACGCATCGACCACGATGACGCGCCGCGGAACCTTGTAGTTCGCCATCTCCTCACGGCACCAGGCGATCACCTCGTCCTCGGCCGGTGGCTCCTCCCCGGTCCGCGGCACGACGAACGCGCAGCCGACCTCGCCGAGGCGGTCGTCCGGCATGCCGACGACGGCCGCGGCCGCGATCCTCGGGTGGCGCGACAGGTCGTTCTCGATCTCGGCCGGGTAGGCGTTGAAGCCGCCGACGATGAACATGTCCTTCTTGCGGTCCGTGATCTTGAGGTAGCCGCGCTCGTCCATCACGCCGATGTCGCCCGTGTGCAGCCACCCGTCGACGATCGCCTCGGCGGTCTGCTCGGGGTCCTCGAAGTAGCCCCGCATGACGTTGTAGCCGCGCACCACGACCTCGCCGGGCGTGTCCGCCGGCAGGGCGTTGCCCTGCTCGTCGACGATGCGCACCTCGGTGTCGGGGATGGCCCGCCCACAGCGGTTCGCGATCGTGGGGTAGTCGTCGTCGGGCCTGCACATCGAGACGACACCCGTCGACTCGGTGAGGCCGTACGCCGTCAGGACGACGTCGAAGCCGAGGTCCTCGCGCATCCGGCGGATCAGCTCGACCGGGACGGTGGCCGCCCCGGTGACGGCGAGCCGGAGCGACGACAGGTCCCGCTCCCCGAGGTCGGGGAGGTTGAGGATCGACTGGTAGAGCGCCGGAGGACCCGGAAGCATCGTCACGCGCTGTGCGGCGATGAGGTCGGCGACCTGGCCGGCGTCGAAGACCGCGTGGGGCACGATGGTCGCGCCTCGCATCAGCGCCGCGAGGATCCCGGCCTTGTAGCCGAACGTGTGGAAGAACGGGTTCACGATCAGGTAGCGGTCGCCCTCACGCAGCCCGACCTCGCGCGACCAGACCTCGAAGACCTTCATGGTCTGTGCGTGGCCGACCATGACGCCCTTCGGGCGACCGGTCGTTCCCGACGTGAACATGATGTCGCACAGGTCGTCGGGCTCGACGTCCTTCCAGCGCTGGAAGACGTCGTCGTCGGCGACACCGTCGGCGCGGCCGAGGAATTCCTCGAAGGACTCGGTGCCCTCGGGCGCGTCACCACGCAGGACGACGATGCGCTCGAGATGCTCGAGCTCGGCGACGGGGCGGGCGCCCTCGGGGCCACCGTGCGCCCGACGGAGCAGGTCCACGTAGTCCGTGTCGAGGAACCCCGTGATGGTGAACAGCAGCCGCGCTCGGCTCTTGCCGAGGATGTAGCCGGCCTCGGCGCCCTTGTATCGGGTGTTGAGCGGGACGAGGACCGCCCCGACCGACAGCGCGCCGAGGGCCGCGACGATCCACTCGTGGACGTTCGGTGCCCATATCGCCACACGGTCGCCGGGTTCCACGCCCGCGTCGATCACCGCCGCGGAGGCCGCGAAGATCCGGTCCGCCAGATCGGCGTAGCTGATGCTGAGGTCGCCCTCGACCACGGCCTCGCGCTCGGCGAAGGCCGTCGCAGACGCCTGCACGAGCTCCGGCACCGTCGACCACGGCACGTCCGCCATCCCGCTCTCCCCACACGCTTTTCTGACGACCCGTCAGATGCTAGGGCGCGAGGTGGGGGAACGACGAACGGCCGGCGAGGAGCCGGCCGATCGTCAGGGGCGAGGGGGATGAGGGTCGTGTCAGCGGAGGCCGAGCTTGCGCGAGCAGACCGGCCACGCACGCCAGCCCTGGTCCTCGAGGACGCGGCGGGCGATGCGGATCTGGTCCTCGCGCGAGGCCTCGCCGGCGTGCGACGGCATCCACGCGTCCTTGTAGGCGTCCCACGTCTTGGGGTGGAAGTTCACGCCACCCTCGAAGATGTCACCGTGGCTGAACGTGAGGCCGTAGTCCCAGCGCGCGGTGCCGGGGATGGGGCGGCGGTTGCGGTCCCAGTTGCCGGACTCGCAGTCCGCGAGGCGGTCCCACACGGTGTCGCCAGCGGGGACGACGTAGGAGGCGATGGCGGCGTCGATCAGGGCGATCCGGTCCGCGCTGATCTGGGCCGGGATGAGCTGGGCGTCAACGGCGGCGACGAGCGCCTTGTCGAGGTAGACCTGCTGCATCATGGCGTCGATGTCGGCGACCATCGCGCGGTCGGCGGGGCTGAGCTCGACGACGGGCTGGACGGCGCCGAGGTTGGCGGCGCGGACGTCGGGAACCGGGACCTCGGCACGCGCGACCAGGAAGCCGGTCAGCATCGCGAGGAGGAGGGCAACGGCCGTCGCTGCGACGCGCACCGGGATGCGCGTGTGCGTGCGGCTGGTCATGGGGGACGCTCCTGGATCGGGTGGCGAAGAGAGATCGCGGGGCGTGGTGCTTGTGAACGGGTTCACGTTCGCTTGTGAATATGTTCACGATCTCCGCGGATTTCAACGACCGACACCTGGCCGAAGTGACGGGCCGACCCGCGCGATGGGCGTTTCGTCCGTTCCCAACCCCGACATGTGGGGGGTGGGGCGTGCGCTGGGCGTGGAAACCGACTGCTGACCGGATCTGCCACTTGGGCGCATGTCGCACGGAATGGGGCCATCGGATGCGTACAGTCGCGCAGTGACACGACCGTCAGGGTCCGGCGTGAGCCGGGCAGTGACCCGGGGGCCACGTGATCAGGGACCGCACGGCGATCGTCGGCATCGGCCAGACCGCGTTCGCGAAGCAGCTCGCCGACGACGAGAAGACGCTGGCCTGTCGCGCGATCGCGGCCGCCCTCGACGACGCGGGCATCGCCCCGAGCGAGGTGGATGCGCTGTCCTCGTTCACGATGGAGGGCACCGACGAGGTCGAGATCGCCAAGAACCTGGGCTTCGGCGACATCACGTTCTTCAGCCAGATCGGCTTCGGCGGCGGGGCCGGGTGCGCCACGGTCGCCCACCTCGCGATGGCCGTCGCGACAGGCCAGGCGAACGTCGGCGTCGCCTGGCGTTCACGCAAGCGCGGCTCGGGTCCCCGCCCATGGACCAACCCCGCGTCGCAGTACGGACCCTCACGGTGGTCGCGCCCATGGGGGCTGCTGCGCCCCGTCGACGAGGTCGCGATGCTGACGCGCCGCTACCTCCACGAGTACGGCGGCAGCCGCGAGCACCTCGCGAACGTGGCCATGGCCTGCCGTGCCCACGCGAATCGCAACCCGGCGGCCGTCATGCACGACCGCCAGATGACGCTCGACGACTACCTCGGGGCGCGCTGGATCTCCGAGCCGCTGTGCCTGTTCGACAACTGCCTCGAGACCGACGGCGCCCTCGCCGTGGTCGTGGTGTCGGCCGAGCGAGCGATGGACGGCCCCACTCCCCCGGTCTACGTCCACGCGGCTGCCCAGGGGCTGCCACCGCAGCACCAGACCATGATCAACTACTTCACGGACGACCCGCTCCGCGGCCCGGCATGGGCGGCGGCGCAGGCGCTCTGGCGCAACGCGGAGTTCGGCCCGGCCGACGTCGACGTCGCCCAGATCTACGACGCGTTCACCCCGCTGATCCTGCTCTCGCTCGAGGGCTACGGCTTCGTCCCGCGCGGCGAGGCCGCGGGCTTCACGGAGGACGGCAACCTCGAGCTCGGCGGACAGCTCCCCATCAACACGTCCGGCGGCGGACTGAGCGAGGCCTACGTGCACGGCATGAACCTCGTCGTCGAGGGCGTGCGCCAGCTCCGCGGGACGTCCACGACCCAGGTCGACGGTGCCGAGACGTGCCTCGTGACCTCGGGCGAGGGCGTGCCGACCAGCGCCCTGCTGCTGCGGAGGTGAGCGACGTGGGCTCGACGACATCCGCCGACAGGCCGCCCGAGCCGGTCCTGCCGATCATCGACGACGAGAACCGTGGCTTCTGGGAGGGCTGCGCTGCCGGCGAGCTCCGGATCCAGGCGTGTGCCGAGTGCGGACGCCTGCGCCACATGCCCCGCCCGATGTGCCCCTGGTGCAATTCGCTCGCGTCCGAGTGGCGCGCCGTGTCGGGACGCGGGCGCGTCTGGTCGTTCGTCGTCGCGCACCCCCCGCTGCTGCCGTGGTTCGCCGCGATGGCGCCCTACAACTGCGTGGTCGTCGAGCTCGAGGACGATCCCACGATCCGGCTCGTCGGCAACCTCGTCACGGCCGACGACCCGGCCGCTCTCGACGCACTCGACCCGGCGACCATCGAGATCGGCGAGCCGGTGCGCGTCGTCTTCGACCCCGTCACCGACGAGGTCGCGATGCCCCGGTGGACGCGCGCCTGACCGTCAGCGCTTGAGGCGGAACATCTTGATGTCGCGGCCGGCCTTCGCGACGCGCTCGCGGTAGACCTCGTAGGCGGGCCAGCGCTCCTGGGCGTGGGCGAAGATCCGCTCGGTCTCGTCGACGTCGGTCACCATGTGGGCCGTGACCTCGAACTCCTCGCCCTTGTAGACCACCCGCGCCTCCGGGTTGGCCTCGAGGTTGAGCGCCCACGCCGGGTGGTGGTCCTGGCCGTAGTTCGTGCCGATGACGACGAGGTCACCGTCGATGTGGAAGCACGAGATCGGCACGGTGCGCTCGAGGCCGGACTTGCGGCCGATCGACGTCAGGACGAGCCCGTCCATCATGTACGTCGACGGCAGCACCTTGCCCTTGGTGATCCTGTGCACGAACCCGTCCATGCGGTGGACGACCTTCGGGCCGACCTTCTTGAACCACTCGCTGCGGCCCATCGACTTGACCGCGCTCTCCAGGAGCCCCATGTCGTCTACTTCCCCTCGGCCGCGTCGAGGAACGCGGGCTTCTCGCCGCCGCCGTGGACGACGAGGTTGGCGCCGGTGACGAAGCTCGCCCGCGGCGATGCCAGGAACAGGCAGGCGTCCCCGACGTCGGTCGGCTGGCCCATGCGTCCGAGCGGGATGGTGCTCGCCACCCGGTCGAGGCCCTGCGCATCTCCGTAGTGCAGGTGCGCCTGCTCGGTGCGGATGATGCCAGCGCTGACGGCGTTGACCCGAACCCGCGGCGCCCACTCGATGGCGAGCGACGACGTCAGGTTGACGAGTCCGGCCTTCGCTGCGCCGTACACCGCGGTCCCGGGCGAGGGCCGCAGCCCACTGATGCTCGCGATGTTGACGATCGCCCCACCGTCGTCCTGGGTCTGCATCACGGCGTTCGCCGCCTGTGCGCAGTGGAGCGGGGCGAGGAGGTTGAGGCCGACGATCTTCTCGCTGAACCGCGGACTCGCCGTCGCCGCGTCGGCGTTGGGCGAGCCGCCGGCGTTGTTGACCAGCACGTCGAGGCGGCCGTGCTGCTCGACGACCGCGTCCACGAGTCGCTTGACCTGGTCGGGGTCGCGCACGTCCGTCTGGATGAACCCGGCGGTCCGACCCCCGGAGGACGGCGGGGCGCCGGGATCGTTGCGACCGCAGGTGACGACGGTCGCACCCGCGGCGAGGAACCGCTCCGTGATGCCCCGCCCCACCCCGCGGTACCCGCCGGTGACGATCACGACGCGCCCGTCGAACTCGCCTGCGCCGTCGCCTTCGTTCTCGCTCACGAGATCCCCTGCCGTCGCGTCCGGGCGTCGTCCCGGTCGGCCCGACTACCACCGATGCCGACCCGTGCTCTAGCGTGCCACCATAATCTGACACACCGTCAGGAAACGAAGCGTGAGCCTCTCCCTCGAGATCCACGACCGCATCGCGGAGGTCGTCGTCGACCGCCCGCCGGTCAATGCCCTGGCCGTCGCCGACTGGTTCGAGCTCGGCAACGTCATCCGCGCGGCGGGTGCCGATCCGGACGTCACCGCCGTGGTCCTGCGAGCCGAGGGCCGGGGATTCAACGCCGGCGTCGACATCAAGGAGCTGCAGGCCGACGACAGCCACCTCGCGCTCATCGGCGTCAACCGCGGCTGCTACGAGGCCTTCGCCGCGGTCTACGAGTGCGGGGTCCCGGTCGTCGCCGCCGTCCACGGGTTCTGCCTCGGGGGCGGCATCGGCCTCGTCGGCAACGCGGACGTGATCGTCGCGTCCGAGGATGCGACGTTCGGGCTGCCGGAGGTCGACCGCGGGGCGCTCGGCGCAGCGACGCACCTCGCCCGGCTCGTGCCGCAGCACAAGATGCGGGCGATGGTCTACCTCGCCGAGAACGCCACGGCGCAGGAGCTCCACGAGTACGGCTCGGTCTACCGGGTCGTGCCACGCGAGCAGCTCCGCGAGGCCGCCTTCGACGTGGCGAAGCGGATCGCCGACAAGAGCCCGACGATCATCCGCCGCGCCAAGGAGGCCCTGAACGGGATCGACCCGGTGGACGTCAAGAAGTCCTACCGCTTCGAGCAGGGCTTCACGTACGAGCTCACGATCGCTGGCGTCGCCGACGAGGCGCGTGCCGCGTTCGTCGAGAAGCGCGACGCCGACTTCGACGACTGAGGACCACCTCGTGACCGACAAGACGATGACACCCGACGAGGTCGTCGCCGAACTCGCCGACGGCATGACCATCGGCATCGGCGGCTGGGGATCCCGACGCAAGCCGATGGCGCTCGTCCGGGCGATCGCCCGCTCGTCCCTGCGGGACCTCACGATCGTCAGCTACGGCGGCCCCGACGTCGGGCTCCTCTGCGCGACGGGGCAGGCCCGCAAGGTCGTCTACGGCTTCGTGTCGCTGGACTCCATCCCGCTCGAGCCCCACTTCCGCAAGGCCCGCCAGACGGGGGCGATCGAGGCCGAGGAGTACGACGAGGGCATGTTCCAGTGGGGGCTGTACGCCGCTGCGAACCGCCTCCCGTTCCTGCCCACCCGCGCGGGCCTCGGCTCCTCGGTGATGGACGTCAACCCGCGCCTGCGGACGGTCGCGGACCCCTACGGCGATGGCGAGTTCGTCGCGATGCCGGCGCTGAACCTCGACGCGGCACTCATCCACATGAACCGTGCCGACGCCCGGGGCAACGGCCAGTTCCTCGGCCCCGACGTCTACTTCGACGACCTCTTCGCCATGGCCTCCGAGAAGACGTACATGAGTTGCGAGCGGCTCGTCCCGACCGAGGACCTGCTCGATGAGGGGTCGATCCACACGCTGCGCATCTCGCGCATGTGGATCGACGGCGTCGTCGAGGCACCCATGGGCGCGCACTTCACGACGTGCGTGCCGGACTACGACCGCGACGAGTCGTTCCAGAAGCTCTACGCCGCGTCGGCGAAGAGCGACGAGGCGTGGGCCGACTTCCGGGCCCGGTTCGTCGACGTGGGCGAGGACGAGTACCAGCGCAACGTGGCGGCCCTGGCCGAGGAGGTGACGGCGTGAGCGACATCACCCTCGCCGAGATCTGCTGCGTCGCCGCCGCCGAGGCCTTCCGGGGCGACGGCGAGATCGTGTGCTCGCCGATGGGCACCGTCCCACGCGTCGGGGCACTCCTCGCGCGGCTCACCTTCGAGCCCGACCTCCTCGTGACGGACGGCGAGGCCCTCCTGCTCGCGAACAACCCGGGCCTGAGCAGCGACGAGC
>JBFHRB010000036.1:0-17303 GCA_041591915.1 Nitriliruptorales bacterium | reverse complement strand
GGCAACCCGCCGAAGGGCAGCGACCTGTACGAGCAGTACGGCTGCGACGACTTCGAGTGAGTCACCCGACCGGTGGCCCGACCCGCTGACGGGCCGGCCGCTCGGCGACCCAGCGGGCCTGGCGCGTCGGCGCACAGCGGTCGGACGACCAGCGTGCCGGCGGTGCCATCGTGATCGAGCAGAGCTCGAGCAGCACCGTGTCGTAGTTGACCCGCCACCCGTTGAAGTCGAGGAAGGCCTGGTCGCGATCGGCCTTGATCGGGAGGCCCCAGGCCTCGAGCTCCTCGCAGGCCTGGTCGAAATCGGCACGGGAGATCGAGGTCTGGTCGGCCTGCTGGGGATCGGGGTCGTACTCGACGCCGAAGACGTCGGCTATGCGGCGCAGGGCCACGAACCCGGCCCGGATGCACAGCCGAGCCCGCGGTGTCGGCCCGATGTCGAGGGTCGACGCCGCGAGCGAGGCGGCGTCGAGCACCGCGCCTGCCGCGGTCACCCAGGAGGTCGTCGGGTCTGGCGAGCGGAAGAACACCAGCGAGGCCTGTGAGGTGTGGGACTCCTCGATGTCCGCGAACCACTCCTCCCAGCGGGTCCAGAGCTCGTCCATCGCCTCGAGCTGCCCGATCTGCTGGAAGCGGACGAGCATCTCCACGGCGGAGGGCGGGGAGCCGGCCCGGACCTCGAGCAGGGACACGGACTGCTCTCGGCGCTGGAAGGCCGCGTAGATCGTCGGCAGGTAGGTGATCACGAGTGCGATCAGCCCGAGCCCGATCGTCGCCTCGGCAACGGCGAGCGTCACCTCCGCGGGCCCGTCGAGGGCCGCGAAGCCGAGCGTGGTCAGCGACGAGCCACTCGCGACCCACGCGTGGCTGGCGGACGTGCCGGCGGCGAAGAACAGCAGCCCGAAGCCGAAGATGACGAGCACCGCGTAGGCGCCGGGGAGGCTGATGAGGGCGAGTGGGGCGTGCAGCGCCAGGACGCGGTCACGGTCCTCGAACGACGACTTCCGGCGGGCGCGACTCAGGAGCACGCGTTCGTAGGACATGAAGACGTACCGGGCGAGGTGCGAACGCGCCGGGCGGGGAACGACGAACGTCCGGATGGCGCTGAGCATCGTGCGGACGACCAGGGCCGTGCCGGCGATGCCGGCGAGGACGCGGAGTGCGATCAGCACGGGTTGCGTCCTTCCGGTTCGGGGCGGCCCGGACCCGAGGCTAGGCCCGGTCCGGGTCGGTGGTGGCGATGAGGACACCGGCGAAGATGAACGGGGCCCCGATCCAGAACAGCGGCGTGGGCAGCTCCGCGAGCAGCCACCAGGCGAGCAGCGTCGAGACGACGGGCTCGGCCAGGACGACGATCGAGACGACGACCGGCGTCACCGTCGACAGCAGCGCGTTGAAGATGGTGTGGCCGAGCAGCTGCGGGCCGATGGTCAGCGCGGCGATCGCCAGCCAGGTCTTCGTCGAGAAGCCGAGGAGCGGGACGGAGCCGATGAGTGCCGTCACGGCGAGCGCGACCGCCGAGGTCGCGTAGACGCCTCCGGCGTAGACGGAGTTCGGCAGCGTCGCGCGGAGCCGCCGGCCGATCAGCAGGTAGCCGGCGACGGCAAGTGCGCTGCCGAAGGCCATCGCGTCCCCCAAGAGTGCGCGCCCGCCGAGCTCGAGGTCGGACGCGTCTGCGAATCCGATCGCGAGCGCGCCGAACAGTGCGAGCGCCAGGCCGATCCAGGTCCGCCGCGACGGCGGCTCACCGAGGAAGCGTGCTGATCCCAGCGCCACGAACAACGGCGAGGCGGTGACAAGCGTCACCGCGGAGGCGACGGTGGTGAAGGAGATCGAGCCGATGAACAACGCGAAGTGGAGGGCGAGGAACAGCCCGGAGGCGACGATCGCCCACCGTGTCGACCCCTGCAGTGGTGGCAGGCCCCTCCGGTTGCGCAGTCCGAACGGGCCGAGGACGGCGGCGCCACCGAAGGTCCGCCAGAACGACAACGCGATCGCGGGTGCCGCCGCGATGCGCACGAGGATGGCGGCCGACGAGACCGCCACGACGCCCAGCAACAGCCCCCCGGTGACGACGGCCGGGGAGAACGTGCGTGCCGCATGGCGGTCGCGCGCCGCACTCGGTGGGACGCCGACGTCAGCCATCCGCGGCGATGAGCTTCTCGTAGTAGCCGAGCACCCGCAGCACGTAGAACTGGGTCTCGGTGTAGGGCGGGATGCCGCTGTACCTCTGCACGGCGCCGGGACCGGCGTTGTAGGCCGCGAGCGCGAGGTCGATGGCCCCGAAGGTGTCGAGCTGGGCACGCAGGTAGCGGGCGCCGCCCTGCAGGTTCTGGACCGGGTCCCACGGGTCGACCCCCATGCCGGCGGCCGTGCCGGGCATGAGCTGGGCGAGGCCGATGGCGCCGGCGTGTGAGACCGCGGCCGGGTAGAACGCCGACTCCGCCCAGACCAGCGACGCGAACAGCCGTGGGTCCAGCCGGTTCTCGACCGCCGCCCGCGTCACGGCCGGCGCCCAGTCCTGGCCACGCTGGGGGAGCGAGAACACCCAGTTCGGCGTGCCCTCGTCGAAGACCCCGGCCGCGTACTGGGCGGCGACGGCATCGTTGAGCTCGATGGTCAGCTCGCTGATCCGCGAGGCGATCGTTGCGACGAGCTGGCGGGCGGCGTCGCGGTCGGCCTCGAAGGTGGCGAGCACGGTCGCCTTGGCCGCTCGCTCCTCGGCGACGGCGGCGACGACGAGGCGTTGGCGGTCCACGAGCTGTTCGACGGCACGCGTGGCCCGAGCCTGGTGCCGCTGGCGGGTCCGGGCCTCCTCGCGCAGGACCGCGACCTCACGGCGCTGCGCCGCCACCGCGCCGCTCAGGTCCGCGAGCTCCGTGGTCATCCGGACGTCCTCGTCGATCATGGTCATGAGCGCGCGTCGGTTCACGACGAACGCATGCAGGTCGTCGACGCCCGTGAAGAGCGTGATGAACGCCCCCGCCCGCGGGTCCGAGCCGCGTTTGTACGCCGTGATGACCTTCGTCTCGAGCGAGTCGCGGCTGGCCTCCCACCGAGTGACGACGCCGGCGAGCTCGGTGTCGGCGACGCTGAGCTCGGCCTCGATCCGCTGGGTCTCGGCACGCAGCCGCAGCTCCTCGGCCGTCGCGACGGCGAGCGCCTGCTCGATCTCGTGGAGGTCGGCCAGCCGGGCGTTCAGGCGGTCGTCGATGGCGGCGAGCTCACGCTCCGTCCGATCGACCGCGGCCTGGGCTGCCTCGAGGCGCTCGCGTGCATCCTGCAGGTCCTCGCGCGCGCCGGTCAGGTCCTCGACCGTCTGCGCCGAGCCGGCGGACGGCAGCAGCAGGAGCGTTCCGAGCATGCCGAGGGTGGCCGCCATGCTCCGGCGGACAGGCGGATGTCGAAGGTGAGCCCCCACGAGGTCACTGTAACCCCGTGTTGTCCCCGCTACAGCGGTGGGCCGCCGGCCGCCGCCTCGAGCAGGCCCTGCAGCCGCATGGCGCGCGAGGGGTGGCGGAGCTTGGCCAGCGTCTTCTTCTCGATCTGGCGGATCCGCTCGCGCGTGACGCCGTAGAACTCGCCGATCTCCTCGAGCGTGTGGCACTCGCCATCGGCCAGGCCGAACCGCAGCTCGAGGACGCCGCGCTCGCGCTCGCCGAGCGAGTCGAGCGCCATCAGCAGCTCCTGGCGGGTCAGCTCGTAGGCCGCGGCGATCTCGGGGTCGATCGCGGCCTCATCGGCGAAGAGGTCGCCCATCGTCGCGTCGCCGTCCTCGCCGACCGGGCGGTCGAGCGAGGCGATGTCGCGGCCGGCGAGCTTGATCTCGCGCATGCGATCGAGGGTCAGGTCGAGCGCCTCAGCGAGCTCCTCGTCGGACGGGTCGCGCCCCGTGATCTGCAGGAACTCGAGCTCGACGCGCTTGATCTTGGCGACCATCTCGTGGACGTGGACCGGGAGGCGCACCGCCCGGGCCTTGTTGGCCGTGCCGCGGGTGAGTGCCTGTCGGATCCACCACGTCGCGTAGGTCGAGAACTTGTAGCCCTTGGTGTGGTCGAACTTCTCCACGCCGCGGATGAGGCCGAGGTTGCCCTCCTGCACGAGCTCGAGCAGGGAGAGCCCACGCCCCATGTACCGCCGCGCCACCGACACGACCAGGCGCAGGTTGGCGCAGACCATCCGCTCCTGGGCGGCCTCGCCGTCGCGGACGATGCGACGGAGCATCGCGCGCTTGCGCGGTGGGATGTCGTCGGGGCGCTCGTCGAGCCACCAGGTGGCGGCGCGGCCGGCCTGGTCGCGCTTCGCCAGGTCGACCTCCTCCTCCGGGGTGAGGAGGGCGACGGCGCCGATCGCGTTGAGGTACTGGCGCACGCTGTCCGTGGAGTTCGACAGCGGGTTGGGGGTCTGGTGCTCGTCCCCGACGTCCGGTGGCGCCAGGTCGTCGACGACGACGATGCCCTGGTCACCGGCAGCCGCGCTCGCCTCCTTGACGAAGGCATCGCCAGCGTCAAGGTCGACGGTGATGTCATGGAGCTCCGACAGCAGGATGAAGCCCCTGCTGACGCCCCGCTCCATGAGGTCGACGAGCGCTGGCTCGTCGGCGAGCCGCATGGTCTCCACGCCCCACCTTTCCCGTACCCCGGAGCGGACGGTATCGGATGGGTGTGCATCCACCGCGCAAGCGTGACAGATGTTGCTGATGTTGTTCATGTGATTGTCGCCACGAGGAGTCCGCTCGTGCGCGGTCGCTCGTGCCCGATGCGTCCATTCCGGCGGGCAGGAACCGGCCCCCCGTGCGTCGAAGCCCTCCCTCGCGTTCCGTCATCGGGAGAGAGACATGCGACGCACGCTCACTGGCCTGACCACGCTCGCGCTGGCCGCCGCACTGCTGGCCGCCGGCCCGGGTGACGAGGTCGCGGACACCTCGATCACCTCCCTCGACGCGGTGGTCGATGGCACCACCATCGCGATCGACGGGGTCGTCGACTACGGCGGTCAGGCGACCGTCGTGCTGGGGACCGACCCGACAGGCGACGCGCCACCTGCGGCTGAGGCGGACGCCGGCCGGTTCGGTCTGGACCTCACGGGCCTCAGCGCGCACGTCGCCGACGGCGACGCCGGCGTCGTGACACTCGTGTGGCACGCGACCGACCTGTCACAGCTGCCGCCCCCCGAGACCGTTCGGTACTACTGGACCGTCGGGGCGCAGGAGAAGGGCGCCATGTGGCCGAGCGGCCAGTGGGCCTTCCAGGCCAAGACGACCGACTTCGCCTCGGCCGCCAACCTCGGTGACCAGTCACCCGAGCAGATCACCGGCAACCTCGCGGACTACGCGAACTCGACCATCCCGAGCTTCCGCATCCGCGGCAACTGCGCCACCGACGTCATCTCGAACTGTGGCCACGTCGCGTGGGTGCAGGGCGAGTTCGACCTCGACGCGAACGAGATCCGCTTCCACCTCCCACTCGACCTCGACAACGCCGCGCCGCTGCGGCCGGGCAACACCCTGCTGCCCAGCGGTGACGGGGCGTGGGTCTCGATCCAGGCCGTCGCGGACACGGTGCAGACGCGCGACTCGGTCACGCAGACCGAGAGCTACGTGATCCCCGAGCGCACCGCGGTCGCCCGGCTGCTCGACGCCGACGGCAGCGTCGTCGCCGAGGGCGCACTCGGCGTGGACGACGGCGAGGGCACCTCGACCATCGGCGGCGAGCTGGCTGCCCCGGGCGCCGGCACGTACACGCTCCACGTCGTGGCCTGTTTCGCGGACAACTGTGCCGTGAGCACGAGCGAGGTCGTGGTCGGCTAGTCGACCGACAGCTCCAGCCACTCGTCCTCCAACGCGGCGAGCTCGTCCACGAGCTCGCCGCGTTCTCGTGCGAGGTCGGCAGCGCGCTGGTGGTCGGTCCCGACCGAGGCCAGGGCCGTGTCGAGCTCATCTCGCCGTCGTTCGAGCGTCCGCATCCTCGTCTCCAGCGAGCGTGCCTGCTTGAGGCGCCCCTGCCGTCGGCGGTTGGCGTCCCGGCTGTCCGCGACCCCGGACGTCGTCGTCGCGGGGGCCGCACCCGGTTCGGTCGTGGCGTGGGCCTGCCGGTACTGCTCCCAGTCGAGGTACTTGCGCACGGTGCCGTCCGGCTCGAGGCCATAGACGACGTCCGTCACCCGGTCGAGGAGGTAGCGGTCGTGGCTGGCCACGACCAGGGTCCCGGCGAAGCCGTCGAGGTGGTCCTCGAGCACGGCGAGGGTGTCGAGGTCGAGGTCGTTCGTCGGCTCGTCGAGCAGGAGCACGTTGGGTGCGCGGACGAGGACGTGCAGGAGCGCGAGTCGCCGACGCTCCCCGCCCGACAACCGCCGCACCTCGGCGTGCTGGAGCCGGTCGTCGAACAGGAACCGCTCGGCGAGCGCGCTCGCGGACAGCCGTTCGCCGTTGGCGAGCGGCACCCACTCGGCGATCTCGCGGATCGTGTCGATCACGCGGCGCCCGTCCGGGACGGCCTCCGACTCCTGCCGGTACACGGCGAGCTCCACGGTGTCGCCCACGGCCCTCCGCCCGGACGTCGGCGCGAGGTCGCCAGCGAGCGCCCGGAGGAGGGTGGTCTTGCCGGCGCCGTTCGGCCCGACGATCCCGATGCGCTCGCCGGGCGCCGTCAGCAGGTTCACGTCCTGCAGCACCGGCGCGCCCCCGTAGGACACGGTGACGTCGTGGAGGTCGACGACCCGGTCACCGAGCCGACGCCGTCCGGTGCCGAGGTCGAGTTGGCCCGACTCGCGGTCGGGATCGCGCGACCGGAGCTCGGCCACCTGGTCCAGCCGGAACTTCGGCTTCGAGGTGCGCGCCTTCGGTCCACGACGGAGCCAGGCCAGCTCCTTGCGCAGGATGTTCTGGCGCCGGCGCTCGGAGGCGGCTGCCTGCTCGGCCCGAAGCGCGCGGGCCTCGACGACGTCGGCGTAGGTGCCTTCGTGCCAGGACGCCGTGCCGTCGTGGAGGTCGAGCATGCGGTTGGTCAGGCGCTCGAGGAAGTAGCGGTCGTGCGTGACCAGCAGCAGACCGCCCGTGCGCTGCCGTAGCCGTGCCTCGAGCCAGTCGATGGTGTCGACGTCGAGGTGGTTCGTGGGCTCGTCGAGGATCAGGAGGTCGCTCTCGGGCAGCAGGGCTCGGGCGAGTGCGACCCGGCGGCGCTGGCCGCCGGAGAGGCTGCCGACGCGCGCCTGCGGGTCCAGTCCGAGCTCGTCGACCAGCTGCTCGACGTCGTGCGGCTGGACGTGGGGATCATCGACGTCGCCTGCGACGTCGACCACGGTCGCGTCGGCCGGCAGGGCCGGGTCCTGGGCCAGGTGCGCCACCCGCGCGCGGCGGTTGAAGACGACCTCGCCGGCGTCCGCCTCGACCTCGCGGGCAACGATCCGCAGCAGCGTGGACTTGCCGCTGCCGTTGCGTCCGACGACGCCGACGTGGTCGTCGCTGGTCAGGCCGAAGGAGACGTCCGCGAACAGGGTCCGGTCGTCGTAGGTCTTCGCCAGGTCGGCGACGCTCACGAGGTGCACGGCGCGCGAGGCTACGCCCGTACGCTCCACCCGGTGATCTCGCTCAGTGGCGTCTCGCGACAGCACGGCGCGCAGGTGGTCCTGCGCGCCGTCACGTTGCGCTTCCTGCCGAAGCAGCGCACGGCCGTCGTCGGCCCGAACGGCGCCGGCAAGACCACCCTGCTGCGGCTCATCGCCGGTGAGGAGGAGCCCGACGACGGCACCGTCTCCCGCGTTCGGGGCACGACCGTCGGCTACCTCCATCAGGACGTCTCCGAGGGCACGGACCGGTCGGTCCTCGACCACGTGCTCGACGCCGCTGCAGACCTGCGCGACGCCGAGGCGCACCTCGCCCACCTCGCCGAGCAGATGGATGCGACGCCGCCGGGGGAGGAGCACGACGCCCTCGTCGAGGAGTACGGCCACCTCGAGGAGCGCTTCCGCACGCTGGGGGGCTACACGCTGGAGTCCGAGGCGCAACGGATCCTCGCGGGGCTCGGATTCGCGCCCGACGACGGCGAACGACCCCTCGGCGAGCTGAGCGGCGGGTGGCGCATGCGCGCCGCGCTGGCGGGACTGCTGCTCGACCGGCCCGACGTCCTTCTGCTGGACGAGCCGACGAACCACCTCGACCTCGACGCCATCCGGTGGCTCGAGGACACGCTCGCCTCCTACCCCGGTTCGCTGGTCGTCGTCAGCCACGACCGCGACTTCATCAACGCGGTGGCCGATCGCGTCGTCGAGGTGCACAGCGGCGAGGCGACGGAGTACGCCGGCAACTACGAGGCCTTCGTCGAGCAGCGTGAGCTCCGGATCGACCAGCTGCTCGCGGCCAGGCGCAACCAGGATCGCCAGCTCGCGCAGACCGAACGGTTCATCGAGCGGTTCCGCTACAAGGCCACGAAGGCCCGCCAGGTCCAGAGCCGGGTCAAGGCGCTCGAGCGGACCGAGCGCATCGAGGTGCCCACCGACGCCCGGCCGACGGCGCGGTTCCGATTCCCGGACCCCCCTCGTGGCCCGAGGGTCCTCATCGAGCTGAGCGGGGCCAGCGCGGGCTACGACTCCGAGGCCGTCATCCGCGACGTCGACCTCGCCGTCGAGCGCGGGCAGAAGATCGCCCTCGTCGGGCCGAACGGCGCCGGCAAGTCCACGCTCCTCAAGCTCCTGACCGGCGAACTCGCGCCACTCGCTGGCGATCACCGGCTCGCGCCCCGCGCCGCCGTCGCCGTCTACGACCAGCACCAGGCCGACACCCTGCGGCCGGATCGGACGGTCCTCGCCGAGTTCCTCGCCGCGGCGGACGACCAGCTCCGCAAGCAGGTCGAGGCGCGGCGCACGCTCGGGGCGTTCCTCTTCCCGGGCGATCTCGTCGAGAAGCCGGTCGGTGTGCTCAGCGGGGGCGAGCGAGCGCGGCTCGCGCTGGCCCGGCTGATGATCGGCAACGCGAACCTGCTCGTCCTCGACGAGCCCACCAACCACCTCGACATCCCGAGCCGGGACGTGCTCGAGGATTCACTCGTCGAGTTCGCCGGCGCCGTCGTCCTGGTCACCCACGACCGACACCTGATACGCGCGGTCGCCGACACGATCGTCGAGGTCCGCGACGGCAGGGCCGTGGTCCACGCCGGGGACTGGGAGCACTACCTCTGGCGCAAGGGCGGGGAGGAGGAGATCGTCGCTGCGACCCGGCGGCCCGAGCAGGCGCGCGACGCCGGCGCCGGCGCCAGCGCCGAGACCGCCGCAGAGAGGAAGGAGCGCAAGCGCCTCGCGGCTGAGAAGCGCAATGCGCTGCATCGGGAGACCCGGAGCCTGCAGAACCGGGTCGAGCGGCTCGAGCGCGAGGTCACCGCTGCCGAGGCCCGGGTCGCCGACCTGCAGCGACTGCTCGCCGATCCTGCCGTGTACGAGGACGAGGCCCGCGTCAAGGAACTCGTCCGCGAGCACGGTGAGGCCAAGGACGAGGCCGCCCGGCTGATGGACGCGTGGGAGGCCGCATCGGTGGAGCTCGACGCGGCGACGGCCCGGGTCGAGGCGCGCTTCGCCTAGCTGCTCCGGACGAGGCTCGGCATCGGCGCGAGAAGGGGCAGTCCCGGCCCCGGTCTAGCCTCCGGGGACCCACGGGAGGCGATGGGCCATGGACTACCCCACGACGGACGACGAGGTCGCGCCGTTCGTCCGCTCCATCGGGGCGCCGGGGATCATCGACATCCACGTCCACGCCTTCCCGGAGCGGCTGCAGCAGGCGATCTGGCGCTACTTCGACCGCCTCGACCCCGCGTGGCCGATCACCTACCGGTGGCCCCTTGCCGAGCGACTGGCCCACCTGCGCCGTCTCGGCGTACGCCAGCACACGGCGCTGGCCTACGCGCACAAGCCGGCGCTCGCGGCGGCGCTGAACGACTTCACCATGGGCCTCGCGGACGAACACGCGCAGGTCATCCCGACGTTCACGATCTTCCCCGACGCCGACGTGGCGCAGTACGTCGAGACGGCCCTCCACCGCGGCGGCCAGGTCTGCAAGGTCCACGTGCAGGTGTCGAAGTACCGGCTGGACGAGCCCGTGCTGTCGGACGTCTGGTCACAGCTCGAACGGGCGCGTGTCCCCATCGTGCTGCACGCGAGCGTCGCCCCGGACGGCACCGGGGGCGAGGCCTTCTGTGGGCCCGACGTCGTGGCAGACCTCCTCGAGCGGCATCCCGACCTCGTCGTGGTGCTGGCCCACCTCGGCGCACCTGATGTCGAGGGGTTCCTGCGGCTGGCGGAGTCGACGCCGGGCATGCACCTCGACCTCTCCATGGCACTGACCGAGCCCGCCTACCTGGGCCAGTTGCCGGAGCACGTGATGCCGCGCCTGGCCGCGCTGTGGCCGCGCCTGGTCTTCGGGTCGGACTTCCCGACGATCCCGAGCCCCTTCGCCGCACAGGTGCTCGGGCTCCGTTGGCTGGAGCTCGGCCCGACCGAACTGCGGGCCGTGCTGCACGACAACGCCGCGGGCCTCCTGTCGCGCGTCAGGGCCTGAGCTCAGGCGTCCTGGGCCCCGCCCTCACGCCGTCGTCGCAGCTCGTCCACGGAGGCAACGCTCCTGCGCCGGATGAACGGGGACACCTCGTCGGCCTCGAGGGGCTCGCTGATGTGCCAACCCTGGGCCAGGTCGCAGCGGATGCGGCGCAGGAACTGCATCTGATCGTCGGTCTCGACACCCTCGGCGATCGTCTCGAGGCTGAGGTGACGCGCGAGCCCGGCGATGGCGGCCGGCACGACGTTCTCCTCGACGGTGTCCTCGCCCACGTCGGCGAGGAACTCGCGGTCGATCTTGAGGGCGTCGATCGGGAACTGGCGCAGGTAGTTGATCGAGCTGTAGCCGGTGCCGAAGTCGTCGATGATGATGCGCACCCCGATGCCCTTGAGCAGGCGGAGCGTGACGGTCGACGTCTCGATGTCCTCGACGAGCGTGTCCTCCGTCACCTCGATCTCCAGCAACGACGGCTCGAGCCCGACCTCGTTCACGATGCTCGCGATCGACGTCGCGAGGTTGAGTTGGCGGAACTGGCGGGTGGACAGGTTGACGGCGACGCGGATGTTCGGCAGGCCCTCCCGCTGCCACTCCTTGTTCTGGCGGCAGG
Organism: Nitriliruptorales bacterium; assembly: GCA_041591915.1. Taxonomy (GTDB): domain Bacteria; phylum Actinomycetota; class Nitriliruptoria; order Nitriliruptorales; family Nitriliruptoraceae; genus JBFHRB01. The sequence continues at coordinate 6,157 of JBFHRB010000036.1, read as the reverse complement.
CCTCGCGGACGACCCACTCGCCCATGGGCACCATCAGGTCGGTGTCCTCGGCGACCTCGATGAACTCGGCGGCGTTCGCCTCCGTGCCGTCGGGGCGGGTCCACCTCACGAACGCCTCGACGGCCACGACCTCGCCGGTGTCCACGCGCACCTGTGGCTGGTAGACGAGCCGCAGCCGCCCGCTCGCGATGTCGCGGCGCAGCTCGTTGATCATCTTCAGGCGCGCCACGTTGGACGCGCGCAGCTCCGGTGTCGAGAACTGGTACGTGGCCCGACCGGCGCCCTTCGCCTGGTACATCGCCGAGTCGGCGGCGCGCTGGAGGTCCTCGACGTCGCGGGCGTCGTCGGGATAGAGCGCGATCCCGATCGACGTCGTGACCTTGACCTCACGCCCCGCGAGGTCGAACGGCTCGTCCATCGAGTCGAGGATCTTCTGCGCGACGTTCGCCGCACCGTCGGCGGAGTCGAGCCCCTCGAGGATCACCGTGAACTCGTCGCCGCCGAGCCGCGCGACCGTGTCCGAGCGGCGAGCACAGGAGGTGACGCGCGCGGCGACCTCGACGAGCAGCTGGTCGCCCGCGTCGTGCCCGAACTGGTCGTTGATGTCCTTGAACTTGTCGAGGTCGAGGAACATGAGCGCGATGGTCTTGCCGGAGCGCTCGGCGGCGGCGACGGCGTGGTCGAGGCGGTCGCGGAAGAGGACCCGGTTCGCGAGGCCGGTCAGGTGGTCGTAGCGGGCGAGCAGCTCGAGCTGGTCCTGGGTCCGTCGGCGCTCGGCCTCGCGCTCGCGGCGACCTTCCTCGGCCCGCGCGCGGAGCCGCTTCGTCGCCGGCCGGAAGATCAGGAGCGCCTCGATCACCAGCAGCACGAGCATGGCCACGAGGATCGAGACCTGCAGCTGTTGCGCCAGGGCCAGCCGGTCGTCGATCTCCTCACGGAGGACGTTGCGGCTGCTGTCGAGCCTCCGCCCGACGTCGAGGGAGACCGCGGCGAGGTCGCCGGCTCTCGCGTCCACGGCGTCGAGGTCCGCGCCTTCTTCGAGGAGGGTCGCCAAGCGATCCACGCCGGCGACGACGGCGTCGATCCCGTTGTCGACGCCGGCCAGCGCGGAGGTGAGCTGGCGGTCCGGCGGGTTGAGCCCGACGCTCTCGTCCCCGTTGAGCAGGCGGTCGTGGTCGGCCGCCAGGGCCGCCGCGTTCTCCTGGGCCCTCATCAGCGCTTCGGCGCGGCTCGCGATCGTCGAGCTGGCGTCCACGACCTGGTCGGCCAGGCGAGCGATCGTGACGGCACGCACCCGCTGCTCGCCGACGATCTGCAGCGCGGTGGACTGGGACCGCTCGAGCCGGATCGTGGACTGGACCAGGATGCCGCCCGCCAGGGCGAGCAGGCCGATGGCCGCGAGCGCCGCGATCCAGGCGATCGTGAATCGCTGGGTCTCCCGGTCCTCCATGGCCGGGGGCAGCCGGAGCTCCCGGATCTCGTCCGGTGCGATCTTCCGCGCCATGGGTTGCCGTTCAGGGTGCTCGGCAGCCGGTTGCGTGCCCCGCCCCGTGAGGGCGCCATCGGTCGCCCTCGGGCCGCGAACCCGAACTCCCTCGTCAGGGAGCGTAGAGGTGCGGTGCGGTTCGGTGCAGGATTCGCGGCGATCCGGCGTGACTACGTGACGGCCGAACGGTCCCGCGCGGAATTGGCGGGCCCGGCCCGGATTCGTAACGCTTACGGCCCCGGTGCCGCCGCCGGGTCCCCTGAGCAGAAGGGCTCTCCCACCATGACCGAACTCCGCGATGCCCTGTACATCGACGGGGTGCGCCTCCCGATCGGCCGCGCGAAGGACACGGGCTACTACGCCAGGACCCGTGCCGACGACATGTCGGTCCGCACCGTCCGCGCACTCGTCGAGCGCAACCCCGACCTCCCGAAGGACCGCGTGGACGACGTGGCCTGGGCCGCGACGGCACAGGTCGGCGACCAGGGCCTGACGCTCGGGCGCTCGATCGCCATGCTCGCCGGCCTGCCCAAGTCCGTGCCCGGCTACGCCATCGACCGGATGTGTGCCGGGGCGCTCACCGCGATCGTCAACGCCGCGAACGCCATCCGCGTCGGCGGCCAGGAGGTCGTCATCGCCGGTGGCGTCGAGCACATGGGCGGCCACCCGATGGCCGCCGAGGTCGACCCCAACCCCCGGTTCCTGGCCGACAGGCTGGTCGACCCCTCTGCGCTCGTCATGGGCAACACCGCGGAGAACCTGCACGACAAGCTCCCGGACGTCACGCGTGACCGCACCGACGAGTTCGCACTGCAGTCACAGGAGCGCACGGCCAAGGCCATGGCCGAGGGGGTCTACGACGACCACGTCGTGCCGATGACGGTCTGGACCGAGCAGGGCTGGCGTGTCGTCAGCGAGGACGAGCACCCGCGTCCCGGGACGTCGATGGACGACCTGAAGAAGCTGAACTCGCCGTTCCGCGCCGGAGGCCTGGTCACCGCGGGCAACGCTGCCGGGCTCAACGACGGCGCCGGCGGTGTGCTGCTGGCCTCGAAGGAGACCGCGTCCGAGCTCGGGTTGCAGGGCCGGATGCGGCTCGTGGACTTCGCGTTCGCGGGCGTCGAGCCCGAGACCATGGGCTACGGCCCGATCCCGGCGACCGAGAAGCTCTTCGCGAAGACCGGCCTGGGCATCGACGACATCGACATCGTCGAGATGAACGAGGCCTTCGCGGTGCAGTGTGTCGCGTTCCTCGACCACTTCGGCCTGCCGCTCGACAGCCCCAAGGTCAACCCCTACGGCGGTGCCATCGCCCTGGGCCACCCGCTCGCCTTCTCGGGCGCGCGACTCGCCATGCAGCTCGCCAGCTACTTCGACCGCCACGACGACGCCCGCTACGGCATCACGACGATGTGCATCGGGCTCGGCATGGGCGCGTCCGTCCTGTGGGAAAGGGTCTGAACCCCATGCACACCGAATTCAAGGTCCAGTACTTCGACTCGCCCAAGGCCGGCCGTCTCGCGATCGTGACGATGGACAACGGCGGCGACCACACCAAGCCGAACTTCTTCGGTGAGGAAGCGCTCGCATCGCTGAACACGGCGATGGACGAGATCGAGGCCCAGGACGACCTCAAGGGCCTCATGCTCACGGGCAAGCACTTCATCTTCGCCGTCGGCGCGGACACCAAGGCCTTCGTCGGGATCAGCGAGGCGGACGCGCGGCGCGCTGGCGAGGAGGGACACCGAGCCTTCCTGCGCCTGAAGGACCTGCCGTTCCCGACGCTCGCGGCCATCAACGGTGCGTGCATGGGCGGCGGCCTCGAGATCGCACTGCACTGCGACTACCGCACCGTTTCGACGGGCGCAGCCGCGATCTCGTTCCCCGAGGTCTTCCTCTCGATCTTCCCCGCGTGGGGCGGGACGCAGCTCGGTACGCGCATCGCCGGCGCCGAGGCGGCCATCAACACGATCGTCTACGACGCCCTCAACAACAACAGGCAGATGCGGCCCAGGGACGCGGTCGACCGCGGCTTCGGTGACCGCCTGATCGAGTCCGCCGGATTCCTCGACGACTCGATCGCGCTGTTGGAGCGCCTCGTCACGGGTGAGGAGGCGATCGAGCGCGCCGAGCCCGACCACGGCAACCTCGACGAGCTGCTCGCCAACGCCCGCGCGTTCGTGGATGCGAAGGTCCACGGCGCGACGCGTGCTCCCTACGTCGCCATCGACCTCATCGAGTTCGCGGCTCGTGGCGGCTCCCTCGAGGAGGGCTACGCCAAGGAGGAGGACGGCCTGACCGAGCTGGTCCCGGCCCGCCAGGCACAGGCATCCGTCTACTCGTTCGACCTCACCCAGCGCCGGATCAAGAAGCAGCCCTGGCGCCCGGAGGCCGCGCCGCGTCGGATCCGCAAGATGGCGGTGATCGGCTCGGGCCTCATGGGTGCACAGCTCGGCTCGCTGGTCCTGCAACGCTTCGAGGTGCCGCTGGTGATGAAGGACATCGCCGACGAGGTCCTGGGCAAGGCAAGGGCACACATCGAGGGCGACCTCGACAAGCGCGTCCAGAAGGGCCGCATGTCGCAGGGCAAGGCCGACTTCCTCAAGTCCCTGGTCACGTACACGACGAGCTACGACGAGGTCGCCGGCAGCGACTGGGTCATCGAGGCGGTCCTCGAGCGGATGGACCTCAAGCAGGCCATCTTCGCGGACCTCGAGAAGGTCCTCGACGAGGGCGCCGTGCTGGCGACCAACACCTCGTCGCTGTCCATCACCGAGATGGCGTCGAAGCTCGCGCACCCAGGGCGGGTCGTGGGCTTCCACTTCTTCAACCCGGTGAACGTGCTGCCGCTCGTGGAGGTCATCCGCGCCGAGCAGACCTCCGATGAGGCCGCTTCGACGGCGTTCGAGGTCGCCAAGAAGCTCCGCAAGTCCGCCGTGCAGTGCAAGGACGCGCCCGCGTTCGTGGTCAACCGCCTGCTGTCGCGCTTCATGGGCGCCTGCATGGTGGCGACCCGCAACGGCAACACGTTCCAGGAGATCGACGAGGCCATCCTCGGGCTCGGCCTGCCGATGGGTCCGTTCCCGCTGCTCGGGCTCGTCGGGCCCGCGGTCGCGCTGCACACGGTCGAGACGCTGAACGAGTCGTTCCCGGACCGGTTCCCGGTCGACGACAACTTCCGCAGGTTCGTCGACACCGGGCTCCCCGGCGTCTACGACTGGGGCAACGGCGGCCAACCGTACGAGCAGCTCGTCGAGCTCTGGGAGGTCGACGAGGGCGCGGAGAAGCTGACGGCGGACCAGATCCGCCAGGTCGCACTCGAGGCCGTCGCGGACGAGGCGAAGATCATGCTCGACGAGGGCGTGGTCGCCGACGCACGGGACATCGACAGCTGCATGCTACTCGGCGCCGGGTGGCCGTTCTTCAACGGTGGCATCTGCCTGTACCTCGACCAGGTCGGGATCTCCGAGAAGCTCTTCGGAGAGCGGCTGGTCGGCGACCAGGACAGGGCCACGGCCTGACCACGAGCGATCGGACGGTGCCCCGCCAGCGTGCGGGGCACCTGCCGTCCTACCGTGGACGCGTGTCCCATGAGGGGGTGAGCATGCGCCGCGTGCTGTTCGCCGTCGTCGCGCTGGCCAGCGTGCTGGCGGCCTGCTCGACGTCCGGCGTCGAGGTCGGGGGCGACGGCGCCACGGGCCCGACCGGCGTCCCGGGCGCGCCCGACGCCGTCGGGACGACCGGGCCCGGCGAGCCGCCGTCCGAGAATGGCTTCCACGTGGCCCTCGTGGAGCTCGGCGACGAACTCAACGTCCGGGTCGATCCCGATGCCGGGGCCGAGCAGGTCGGGTCGCTCGAGCCCGATCCTGCGGCCGTCGTCGAGGTCGTGGAGGGCGAGTGGATCCCCGACGGGGACACGTGGGTCCGTGTCGCGTCGCCCACGGGGGAGGGCTGGGTCAACGCGTTCTTCCTCACCCCGGCCGCGGCAGGGCTCCCGGAGGGCACGGACGAGGTCATCGACCGCTTCGCCGAGCTGCTCCGCGAGCGCGGCGACCTGTCCGAGGTCGCGTCCCCGCGCGGCATCTTCATCTGGCACTACGACGACCCGGAGCGGTTCGACCGGGACGAGCTCCGGACGATCGCGACGGACGAGACGCCGCGTCGCTGGGGCGGGGTGGGCTGCTCCCCCGAGGAGTGCCCCGAGATGACCTTCATGGAGGCGATCGGGGGTCCGTTCCTGTCGGTCTACGACGACGAGGACCGCGTCCGCTCCGAGGACGGGATCATCCTCGGGCCGAACGGGCTGACCGAGGAGGCGGTCGTGCCGTTCGAGTTCCGGGCCTTCCACCACGTCCTGTTCCACGACCCGAACGACGAGCCGGAGTTCGAGGGCCTCGACTGGATGTCGTTCTACGTGTACGTCGAGCCGGGCCCGGACGGCCCGTGGATCGCGGCGCTCAGCGTCGACATGTGGGGGCCCTGACGAGCGCAGGGGGTCAGGCGAGGTCGATCTCGGCGGTGCCGAACACGACGGCGAAGCGTTCGCACCAGATCACGACGCTGTTGAACTGGGTGAGGTCGGTCCCGGGCGGGATGTCGTAGTTCTGGTCGCCGATGTTGCCCTTGAGGACGCCGAGGTCGAGGTAGACGTCCTCCACCTCGTTCGCGGGC